>JAPOTF010000186.1 GCA_026709325.1 Roseovarius sp. | reverse complement strand
TATTTGCGGGATGATCCGGGGGATCTGGTCCGCGGAGTCGCCTTCCCGGACCGGGAGACGCTCTACCGGGCCCTTGCCGGAGAACTTGAGAAGGAGGACCATGTCGGGCTGATACGCGCCGGGCCGTGGAGGCAAAGGCGCTTCCGCGCATCGTCACCCGTTCCAACCCTCAACCCTGCCAAAACCGTTCAAAACCGCCCCGGGCAGCCGCTCCGGACAGTCGCCCATGCGCGCCTGAAACCCGCAAAACGCCATGTCGACTGAAAAAAAGGGGAAAATGCCCGATAAGGGCAATAAATTCACTCGACATCATAATTTTGCAAGTTGCTCATCAGTTTTTTCATGGAAGAAGGCACAGTTTGCGAAAAACAAACGTTGGCGGAAATTTCCGCGTGAAAAAGTCTTCCAGTCGTGAAATCCGCATGCGATGTTCATGGCGGGGGAGGGATTCTCCGCTCCAGATGACGCTCCCTGAAAAAAACGAAAAGGCCCGATCCCACAATCAGCAAAATGCCGGCAAATGTAGGCAGGTCGGGCAGGTCCGAGAAAATCGCGTAGCCAAGAACCGTGGCCCCCGCAATCTCCAGATACTGAATGGGAGCCAGAAGCGACGCCGGCGCCAGTGACAATGCAAAGCCGATGCACAGATGGCTTAATGTCGCAATCAGGCCAATGCCCGCCAGCAGCCAGATTTCCCGTCTCCCGGGCCAGCTGGGATCGAGAGCGTGAATTCCGGAACCGTCAAACAGAAACAGCAGCGGGAAAACCAAAACGCATGCCGCCAGCCCGGTGTAAACCTGCATGGAAACCGGATGCATGCGCCTTGCCATTCGCCGGGTCAGTATCATGTAGAGCGCAAACGAAAACGCGGTCACAAGAGGCAGCAGGGCCGTGGCCCCCACTTCCCTGAAACTTGGCTGTATAACCATCATCGCTCCAAGAAAGCCAGCCGCGCAGGCCGCATAGCGACGCGGCCCCACGCGCTCCCCCAGAATAATGCCTCCCAGCAACGCAAGGATGAACGGTTCGACAAAAAATATCGAGATCGCGTCGGCAATGGGCATATACCTAAGGGCGACAAAGAAAAAAGCCGTGGCGATCAGGATAAGCGCGCCGCGCGCCATGTGCAGCCATATCTCATTCGATCGGGGCCGATGCAGCCATCCAAAAGCCGCTGCCAGAGGAAACAGAAGGGCAAACTGGATGGAAAACCTTGTGGCGACAACCTGCCCCACCGCCAGAGCATCTCCTATCAGTTTTGCGCAGGCGTCCATTCCCGGTGCGACAAGCGCAAAGCAGGCCATCAACAGGATGCCGCCGCTGGAGCGTCCAATGCCGGCCATTAGCAATTTGGCGTGTTTACAGCGAGACCGCCAAGTGAGGTTTCCTTGTATTTCTCGCTCATGTCGGCACCTGTCTGACGCATTGTCTCGATGCATGAATCAAGCGGAACGAGATGCGTTCCATCTCCCCGCATCGCAAGCGAGGCAGCGCTGACGGCCTTTATCGCTCCAAGCCCGTTTCGCTCTATGCACGGAACCTGCACCAGTCCCTTTATGGGATCGCAGGTCATGCCAAGATGATGCTCGAGCGCAATCTCCGCGGCGTTTTCAATTTGCACCGGCGTGCCCCCCAACACCGCGGCAAGACCCGCGGCCGCCATTGCCGCCGCGCTTCCAACCTCCGCCTGACAACCCGCTTCGGCGCCGCTGATGGATGCATTGAACTTGATCAGTCCGCCAATGGCGGAGGCCGTAAGCAGAAATTCCTCTATTCGGCTTTCAGATGCCCCCGGCACATGGTCCAGCCAGTATCTGAGAACGCCGGGAACAACGCCCGCGGCGCCGTTGGTGGGAGCGGTTACCACCTGGCCACCCGCGGCGTTTTCCTCGTTAACCGCCATTGCGTACACACTTATCCAGTCATTTATTTTATGTGGCGCGTTCAGATTCGTCCCCCTTTCGGACATGAGCGATTGATGGATGCCCTTTGCCCTTCTGCGAACGTTCAGTCCGCCCGGAAGCGTGCCCTCGCTTTCAAGGCCGCGTTGGATGCAATCGTTCATAACACGCCAGATTCCGGAAATTCCGCTGCGCAGCCTCTCCGGATTTCCGCGGGAAATCTCGTTCGCCCTTTTCATTTCAGCGATGGATTTTCCGGAAGTCTCGGCCATCTTGAGCATCTCCGCCGCCGTGCCGAACGCATAGGGAACCCGGTCGCCGTCATCCGCATGGCGGCCCGCGGCAAGTTCCGCTTCCGTCATTACAAAACCGCCGCCTATGGAATAATATGTCTCCTCAAGGAGAACGTCGCCCTGTCCATCGGTTGCTCCAAGTATCATCCCGTTGGCATGCCCCGGCAGACTGGGGCCGAAATCAAACGCCAGATCCGCCTTTGGGTTAAACGCGAGTTCCGGCAGTCCCGGCGGCGCTATCACATGCGCATCGCGAATTTGCCGCAGTTTCTCCTCGGCTTTACGCTGATCGTAGTTCTCCGGAACAAATCCCGCGAGGCCGAGAATTACCGCCCTGTCGGTTGCATGACCAATGCCGGTGAATGCAAGACTTCCGTGCAAAGCCGCCCTTATCCCCGAGAACTTGAACGGCGAAGCGCGCATTTTATCGAGAAATCTCGCGGCGGCGACCATTGGTCCCATTGTATGGGATGACGAGGGTCCGACACCGATCTTGAAGATTTCGAAAACGGAAAGAAACATCGGCAATAACGTCCCGGAAAGCTGTGCACGTTGCGCCGCCCGAGCGGCATCTGACATCTTGGATTTTCTAAAATCCCGTTTGCGACTTCACATGTGCCAAGGATTCGCCGCAAAAGCGCCTTAAAGCGGCAAAAAACGTGAAAACGCGTTGCGCCCGACGCCTATTGCCCACATTTACCTTCAAAGGCCGCGATCAAACCGGCATCACTCTGCCGGCATTGACATTTCGCACTCGCAAATACCCGAAAACGCGCGTATAACCGCATTGCAAACTTTGAGGTTCATGATGACCGGATCATTGTCAAGCGTCGACAAAGCCAAGTTGACCGCCGCCATGCGCTCCGTTGAATACATTGAGGACGGAATGTGCGTCGGACTGGGCACAGGTTCCACGTCTTCCTGGATGATTCGCTGTCTTGGCCTGAAGGCCCGGCGGGAAAATCTAAATCTGACATGCGTCCCCACATCAAATTCCACCGAAAAGCTGGCCCGTCAGGTCGGCCTGAAGACAATCGACGCTGATAAAGTCAAGGAAATGGACGTTACCATTGATGGCGCGGATCAAGTCGACGGCGAATTCACTCTTGTAAAGGGCGGAGGCGGAGCGCTCCTGCGCGAGAAAATCATCGCCTCCTCGTCATCGCTTATGATTGTAATTGCCGATTCCGGCAAACGCGTTGAAACTCTCGGAGCATACCCTCTTCCGGTTGAGGTTGCGCCATTTGGCTTGCCCATTACAAAATCGCAAATTGATGATGTGCTTGGCTCGCTAAACTACATCTCACGCAGTATAGGGCTTAGAATGAACGGATCGAAACCATTTGCAACAGACGGGGGCAACCATATCCTTGATTTAAATCTCGCCCGGATTGGAAATGCCGGTGTTCTGTCCTCCCACCTGAACATGGTTCCCGGAGTTGTGGAAAACGGACTGTTCGTAAACATGTGCGATATCGGGATTTTCGCGGATGACAAGGGAACCGTCGAAACAAGAAACGTGAAAGAGGGCGACACAAGAACGGACGATGCGGATATGCATGCGTTTGACGCCCTGGTGGCGGAATTGGGAATTTAAGCCGTGAGCAATTCCTTTGATTATGATCTTTTTGTTATCGGCGGCGGATCCGGCGGTGTTAGAGCCGCCCGAATGGCCGCTCAAAGCGGTGCAAAAACGGCACTGGCGGAAGAGGACAGATATGGCGGCACCTGTGTAATACGGGGGTGCGTGCCAAAAAAACTGATGGTTTATGCCAGCGAGTATTCCAGTACCATAGGTGATGCAAAGGCATATGGCTGGAAGGTCCAGGCAGGCGGATTCAGCTGGAATGAATTCAAGGGCAAACTTCATTCCGAACTTGATCGCCTCGAAGGAATCTATCGATCCGTTTTGAAAGACAATGGCGTCGAATGCCATGACACCCGGGCGCGTTTAATGGACCCGCACACGGTTGAGCTCGCCGATGGCGCAACGAAAACCGCAAAGCACATACTGATTGCCACAGGCGGGACGCCCGTCAAGCCAAACACGCCCGGCGCGGAATGCGCCATAACCTCGAATGAAATCTTCCACCTGCGGGAATTGCCAAAATCGCTTCTGATAATCGGCGGGGGATACATTGCCTGCGAGTTCGCGTGCATCCTTGGCGGGCTTGGCGCCAATGTGACGCAGTATTATCGCGGCGAGCGGATATTGCGCGGCTTTGATGTCGAAGCCAGGGATGTCATCTCTCGGGAAATGATCCGGTCGGGCATCGATCTCAATCTCGACACAAACATCTCGGGGATTGAGCCAAAAAACGGCGGACACCATGTAACGGCAGAGGATGGCACCGTCAGGATGTTCGAGCAGGTTATGTTTGCCACAGGCAGATCCCCCAATAGCGGTGACATGAATTTGCGGAAAACGGGTGTGAAGCTTGGGACCAGGGGCGAGATCATTACCGATGATTACAGTCAGACCAGTGTTCCATCGATATATGCCATTGGCGATGTCACCAATCGGGTTAATCTGACTCCCGTTGCAATTCGAGAGGGAATGGCTTTCGTTCAGACCGTATTTGAAGGACGCCCCACTCCGGTTGACCATGATCTCGTTGCGACGGCGGTATTCACCCGTCCCGAATTCGGATCGGTGGGTCTGTCCGAGGAAGACGCGCGAAAAAATGAAGCGGTCGACATATACAGGACAACATTTAAACCCATGCAGCAAGGTTTTGCGGGCCGTGAGGAAATGGCCTTTATGAAACTGGTTGTCAGTCGGTCCACAAACAGGGTATTGGGCTGCCACATTGTCGCTCCGGGAGCGGGGGAGATGATTCAACTTGCCGCAATTGCCGTAAAAATGGGGGCCACAAAGAATGACTTTGACCGCACATGCGCAGTGCATCCAACCATGTCGGAGGAACTGGTAACCATGAAGGATCCGTCATAAACAACTTGAAATTCGCTCCCTCGACACACATTTTATACAAAACGCGAAAATTGTCGCCTTAAACGAAAAGGAAAAACTTGCCATGGCTGGAAATTCTGGCGGCCCCTGGGGCGGCGGAAACAGGGGAAACGGACGAGACGACGACAAGGGCGGGCGGAAGCCTGCCGAAACCGGTCCGGGAATCCCCGAAATCGACGAGGTTTTTAAACGCGGTCAGGATCAGCTTAGAGTGCTTATGGGTGGACGCGACGGAACGCGCGGAACCGGCGGCCGCGGCGGCGGACCGGGAATCAGCCGCAGATTTGTCTTTTTGATCGTGGCCATCGCGGCGGTTCTCTGGGGCGCTTCCAGCTTCTATACGGTAAAGCCGGAAGAACAGGCCGTCGAACTGTTTCTTGGCGAATATTATCGCACCACCAATCCGGGGCTTAACTTTGCCCCATGGCCACTCGTCACCTTCGAGAAACTTCCAGTGACTCGAGAGCAAAACGAAGATATCGGCGTCGGCGGAACAGGCAGCGATGCCGGACTGATGCTTACCGGAGATGAAAACATCGTTGATATCGATTTCCAGGTGGTATGGAACATTTCGGACCCCGCAAAATACCTGTTCAACCTTCGCGATCCGCGCCAGACAATACGCGCGGTAAGTGAATCGGCAATGCGCGAGATTATCGCGCAATCGCAGCTTGCGCCAATTTTAAACCGCGACCGCGGCGTTATCGCGTCACGACTTGAAGATTTGATCCAGCTGACTCTCGACAGCTATGACAGCGGCGTAAACATAATTCGGGTAAACTTTGACAAGGCGGATCCTCCACGAGAGGTGATTGACGCCTTCCGCGAGGTGCAGGCCGCCGAGCAGGAACGTGATCGTCTCGAAAAGGAGGCGGACGCATATGCGGCACGGGTTCTTGCCGAAGCACGCGGTCAGGCGGCTCAGACCCTTGAAGAGGCTGAAGGTTATCGGGCTCAGGTGGTCAACGAGGCCGAAGGTGAGGCAAGCCGGTTTTCCGCCGTTCTCGCGGAATATGTAAAATCACCGGAGGTAACCCGAAAGCGGCTTTACATCGAGGCGATGGAAGATGTGCTTGGCGGCATGAACAAGATCATTCTTGACGAATCCTCCGTGGGTGGCTCCGGCGTGGTGCCATATCTGCCTCTCAACGAATTGCGCAACCAGAGCCGCGGAGGACAGTGAAATGCGAAAATCAGCTCTTATTCTGCCTGTAGTCGCCGTTTTTGCAATTGCGGCGCTGTCGTCAATATTCATTGTGGATGAACGCGAAAAGGCGCTTGTTCTGCAGTTTGGCCGAGTCATCAAGGTAAAGGAAGATCCCGGACTTGGCTTTAAAATTCCCCTGATACAGCAAGTTGTGCGCTATGACGACCGCATACTTAGCCGCGACATTGATCCGCTTGAGGTAACGCCCCTGGATGATCGTCGACTTGTTGTAGACGCATTTGCCCGCTACAGGGTGGACGATGTGGAGAGATTCCGACAGGCTGTCGGCGTGGGGGGCATTGAGTTTGCGGAAGACCGGCTGGACTCGATACTTAGAGCGCAAACACGGGAGATACTTGGCTCGGTCGCCTCCAATGACATTCTAAGTTCGGACCGCGCGGCTCTCATGCTCCGCATACGCAATGGCTCGTTTTCGCAGGCGGCCGCTCTTGGAGTGGAAATCGTCGACGTTCGCCTGAAAAGAACCGACCTGCCCAGGCAAAACCTTGACGCGACATTCGCGCGGATGCGTGCCGAACGCGAGCGCGAGGCCGCTGACGAGCGCGCTCGGGGCAACGAAGCGGCTCAAAGGGTTCGGGCGCAGGCGGACAGAACGCAGGTGGAAATCGTGTCGGACGCCCGCAGGAAGGCGGAAATTACCCGTGGCGAGGCAGATGCGGAGCGAAACGCGATATTTGCCGCGGCATTCGGGGAGGATCCCGAGTTTTTCGAGTTCTACCGCTCGCTCAATGCCTATCGCAAGGCATTGCATGGCAGCAACTCTTCCATGGTCATGTCTCCTGACAGCGAATTCTTCAATTATCTCGGATCGGACATGGGAGTTTCGGCGCAAGCGCAATGATGGCGTCAATATTATATGCACTTGGACTTCTGCTCGCGGTCGAGGGACTGATATATGCGCTTGCACCTTCAGTTGTCGAGCGGTTGCTGGCGATGCTCAGGTCAATGCCTCATGATCAGCGCCGTTTGATGGGTCTGCTTTCAATGGCGGTTGGAGCTCTTCTGCTTTGGCTGGCCAGATCAATCGGAAACTGAATGCCGCAACATTTGTTCAAATGATTGTTAGAATCTTTTGCATTCATTGCAAAAGGCAACGCGAAAACTAGATTCAGCAATCATAGTGCGCCTGATGTATTCGGGCGCAGATCCGAAACCATTGGAGGAGATATGCAGGTAGATTCAGTTTCCAGACCAGGTGTCATGCAGATGGTTTATGCGATTTGCGCGACCACCGCCATACTTTTTAGCCAGGCGATTGCGGCAAATTCCCATCCTGACAATCTGGCCGATCTGGCCGAAAACGTCAGCCCATCGGTGGTATACATTACCACAACCGCAATCCAGAACGCCGATGCCGAGCCTCAAATGCGGATTCCAAGAGGGGTTATTCCCGACCGGTTCCGCGAATTTTTTGAAAACCAGCCCAGGAATGCACCGAGAGGCCCCAGAAGCGCCCTGGGTTCCGGCTTTCTGATTTCCGAAGACGGCTATGTTGTCACCAACTACCATGTCATTCAATCCGCGATGAAGATCAGCGTGGAAATGTTTTCGGGGGAGAAATTCGAGGCCGAGGTGATAGGTACCGATCCCAAAACCGATCTCGCGCTTCTTAAGATCGACTCCGAAGAGTCTTTTGAATATCTTGAATTCACCGACAGCGACACGGCCAGAGTGGGAGACTGGGTTATGGCCGTGGGCAATCCGCTAGGTCAGGAATTCTCGGTCAGCGTTGGCATCGTTTCCGCGCGAAACCGCGCCTTGTCTGGAACCTATGACGACTTCATACAGACGGATGCCGCCATAAATCAGGGCAATTCCGGCGGACCCCTGCTAAACATGGATGGCGAGGTGATTGGCGTCAACACGGCAATACTCACCCAGTCGGGCGGTTCCATTGGCATTGGCTTTTCAATGGCATCAAACGTCGTAACCAAAGTGCTGGACCAACTCAAGGAATATGGCGAAACCAGAAGGGGATGGCTTGGCGTGCGCATCCAGGATGTCACAACGGATCTTGCCGAGGCCATGGGCATGGGCGATGCGAGAGGCGCACTTGTATCCGATGTACCCGATGGACCCGCAGCGGATGCGGGAATACTGCCCGGGGACGTAATTCTGTCTTTCAACGGTCTTGAAATCCAGGACTCGAGAAATCTCATAAATATTGTCGGAGATACGGAATTCGGTAAAACGGTCCCGGTGGAACTGATCCGAGACGGGGAGGCGATTTCATTTGACGTGAAACTTGGGCGCCGTGAAATCGCGGAGGGCACGCTTACAGCAAAACTCTCTGATGGCACTGGCATCGATTCCAGTCCACGAACCATACTCGGCATCACGCTTGTTCCCGTTGATGAAAGCCTGCGTGAGCAGCATGGTTTAAATGCAGACGTTTCCGGCCTGCTTGTTGAGGATATAGACAGCCTTTCCGACGCATACGACAAAGGCATACGCCCAAATGATGTGATACTTGAGGCGGCTCACAAACCGGTGGCAAGCGTCAAGGATATTGAAGAAAGCATACAGTATGCGAGCGAAGCCGGCAGAAAGGCGATCAGGCTGCTGATCCAAAGAGGGGACAACAAACGATATATCGCTCTTTCGATTAATGACGAGAGCTAGCCGGAACTGACTGAAAATCGACTTGCGGGCATTCCGCCATGGGATGCCCGCTCGTTATTTGAACAAATCGCGCGACCTTGCCGCCATTTATCAAGGCAATTTGCCAAAGACATGCGCTTGCCTGAAAAATCGGCATTTTGACGTGTTCCCGGGGGTACATGTCGAATTTCAGGTAAAAAGGCTTTTTTCCTGCCGCATGTCAAATGTCGGCACCTCGAATTGCAATCGCGTTTTTCGCTTCATGGGAGGCGGTTTTACATTTGGCGCATATGTTCGCAACTGAACGTACAGCGGATTATTGTCATGGATAATCCTTCAGCCGGGTATCCTTGCGCAAATACAGCGGATGCCGCGCTGAACCGTCCTTGTTAAATCCAAGGCACTTGAGAGGCTTTCCCGCTTTTCTCATTGCATCAATCACATTATCAAGTATGACGCCGTATCTTCGATGCAGTCTGCCATGGGCCATGACAATCACATCGGCATCTTTTGCCATGTCCACAAGAGCGGGAATGTTCGCGGCGCTGCAGGCAATGGACGGATCATGGGGAATATCCCGGGGCGAGGTTGCGCGCCAATCAAGGACATTGCCCTTGAGATAGCGCGTGTAGTTCCATGACATTGCAAACATCAGTTCGCGATGACAGGTTGGGTCCGATACATTCTCGTCCGCCACAGATGGATTCATCCCAACGAACATTGCCGACGAGGGCTTTTCCCCCGCAACAGTCCAGTCTCTGATCAAAGCCTGGCGGTAGCGACCGCAGTTGGAAAACCACGCATCTCCCGCCACGCCTTCAGGCAGTGCCAGTTTCACCCTGCCTCCGGGATTATGTTTTTGCCCGCTCACGCTCAATTGAATTCACTCCTCGCCCTGTTAAACACCCTCGCGGGATGCATCTCACCGGCTTTATATTGGCCTATGGCAATCGCGCGCCCCTTATACGATGCCCAGCATTCCTCCCCGTAATCCAAACCGCGCGCCATTACCTCCCCGGGATTCCCATGCCGCATTTTCAAAGCGCCGGTTTTCGTGCAATGCACCTCTGGCAGAGACGCAAGACCGTCCTCAAGCGGCATAAGGAATGAATCCAGCTCGGGATCTCGGGCAAGCGCCTCGATGATTTCCATTCCAATCCCGTTTTCAAGCTTGAATGGACCCGATTTGGTCCGGTGAAGGGACGCGACATGCCCAAAGCAGCCCAAAGCCTCTCCAAGATCTCTGGCTATCGACCTTACGTAACCGCCTTTGCCGCAAGTCATCTCAAGAACAACATGATCCGGGTCGGGGCGAGACTTCAGCAAAAGCTCCCGAACAAAAAGAGGCCTTGGCCCGATTTCAAATTCATCACCATCGCGCGCCAGCTTGTAGCTTCGCTCGCCGCCGATTTTAATCGCGGAAAACTTCGGGGGAACCTGCATGATGTTTCCGGTAAATTCCTCAAGCGCCGATTTGATTGCCACATTGTCTGGCCGCAGTTCGCTTGTCGCCGCAACCTGACCTTCGGCATCGTCCGTATTGGTGGCAATGCCGAGTCGGACCTTGAAGGAATACGATTTGAGGCCGCCCGCAACATGGCGCATGGTCTTTGTGGCCTCGCCGAGCGCTATCGGAAGCACGCCGGTTGCCAAAGGATCAAGCGTGCCCGCATGGCCGGCCTTCCTCGCCTGAAACGCCCGTCTCACCTTTCCGGTCGCGGCCGTGGAAGTCATGCCGACGGGTTTATCCACAACAAGCCAGCCTGAAATGTCCCGACCCTTTGCCATCAAGTCATCCTTTTAGCCCTTGCGCGATCCGACGACATTTAAAATGCGGTTGATCACTCCTCTTGAACGACTATTCCAACTATCGGACCGAGGGGCAGCCCTCCGTCAAATCGTCCCAGCTCCGGTGAATAAAGCCGTGAAACATTCCCATCAAGGTAAAGCGCATTCGGAGTGCCGAGAACGGATTGAAACAGCCTTGCAAAGGTGTGAAAGTTAACCGGGGAGTGTGAAATGGCAAACCAGACGGTTTTGCCATCTCCGGAGGTGCCCACTCCGTTGCGCAAATATTTGCTGTCGCTGTCCACCAGAAAGCGATAGTGCAAATCGCCGTTGACAACCAGCATCGGCCCGGATTGAGTGGCGTGCTCGCATTTCGGCGTTTCCTGAAGGAATGTCATGGTTTCAATGACATTGGCCCGCCTCTCTCCCACGCAAAAGACGCCGTTTGGAAGCATGCCGAAATTTCCGGGGCCCTCATTTGAGACCAGGCGCGAAAATTCTCTGCCGTGTTCGACATAATAGCCTACGGGGCGACGGTCCTGATGATACATTCCCGCATTCATCGCAAAAGCCAGTTTCATGCCTTCGCCTTCCACAAGCGCCTTGACGTTGCTAAAGGTTGCCAGCGGCAAACCGGTATCGGGATCATTCAAAAAGAGGCGTATGTCCTCCATTTCGGCATCCGCCCTGCAAACGGAGAATTCATGTCCCCCATAAGTCGCCACAGTGCATTCGACAGCCTTGACCGGCCCGGAGAGCGCCATGGCGAGCAGTAGAGATCTCCCCGCGCGCATCAGCATTCGATATCGCGCCGGACGCTCTCCTGCGAAAACAGACGTCTTGTCTCATCCATTTGATCATAGGTTTCGTCTATGCGAAACCGCACTTCGGGGGTGAATTTCAATTCAAGCCTCTTTCCAAGAATTTGTCTCAATTCCGCCTTGTTGCGATTCAGAAGCTCAAGAAGACTTTCGTATTCTCTTCCTCCCAGAGGAGAAACATATGCCGTGGCAACCTTGAGATCGGCAGAGGCGCGAACCTCGCCCACGGTAACTGAAAAACGGTTGAGTTCCGGGTCATGGATTTCCCCGCGAACGAGAATCTCCGCCAGGGTGCGTCTGATCAGTTCGCCCACTCTCAACTGGCGTTGCGAAATGCCATGAGCATCATGAAATTTTCCACGTCGCATGTCGACAGTATCTATTCGGTTGAAGAGGCTTTGCCAAGTGCGGATAATTGCGTTAAGTGCAATCAACCGCCAATGGAGACCGCCACATGCCAAATATTCCGGGAATTGCCGTCGCAGGCGCTTCGGGCCGCATGGGCCGGATGCTCGTTCGAACAATTGGCGACTCCGACAAGGCGTTTTTGTCCGGCGCCCTCGAAAGGCCCGGACATCCATGGATAGGGCTTGACGTTGGCGTGGCCATGGGCGGGAGCGCATCCGGGACCATCGTCACGGACGATCCGCTGGAAACCCTCGCCAACGCCAGCGCGATTGCGGATTTTACAACTCCGGCGGCCACTGTTGCAATGGCCGGACTGGCCGCTCAGGCGCGATGCGTTCATGTAATCGGGACCACTGGTCTGACCACTGAAGATCTGGGCAAAATCTCGGCCGCGGCGCGTCACACGACAATAATCAGAGCCGGCAACATGAGTCTCGGGGTCAATCTGCTCGTTCAACTGGCAAAAAAAGTTGCGTCGGCTCTGGATGACGATTTTGACATCGAGGTCATTGAAGCGCATCACAACCAGAAGGTTGACGCGCCTTCCGGAACGGCCCTTATGCTTGGACAGGCGGCGGCAGATGGGCGAGGAGTCGACCTTCAATCCGTTGCCGACCGCGGGCGCGATGGAATCGCCGGAAAGCGCAAGCGCGGCGACATCGGCTTTCACGCCATTCGCGGCGGTGACATCGTTGGAGAGCACGATGTGCTTTTTGCATCTCCGGGTGAACGCATAACACTTCGCCATGCGGCCACCGACCGTTCGGTTTTTGCGCGAGGCGCGCTTAAAGCGGCACTTTGGGGCCAAGGCCGAAAAGCAGGTGAATATGACATGCTAGATGTGCTCGGTCTTAAATAACGTGAATTAACCGTTGCAGTTCAATTGCTTTCGGCGCACGCCACTTTCCCCCGCCGCGTTGCCGATCCATGCGTTTTCCGCAAAATTGCCTCGTCCATCCCATGCGGAGCAATTGCAAAAGGCGGAGACATTGCGGAATTGTCTTTCTCGCGCTGTTCAACCAGTTGATTGAAACACTTCATTTTTTACCAAACCAATTTATGCGGACTTGCCTTCTCCCCGGCGCAAACCCCTAAAGCCAACGCTCCAGGGCATGGTGCGGAACATCAAGCTGGCCGGCCTCAATGAAGGCAATGGGATGCAATCCGCTCATCGCCATGCAAATTGCCTTCCATGGCAAGGCCGTCTATATGCTAAAATCATATTGCCGGGAAAAAGCTTCAAAGGGGGAGGACAGTTGCGAAATCAGACAAACATATCCCGACTTCAAGCCCTCGCCGCTGTAGTTTGCCGCCTCGTTTCCCGCCGGCGCGGATGCGGCGTTTGCCCTGCCGGGCACGCGGCACGGCCGCTGAATTCCGTAAAGAATTCCCGTCGAAACAAATCGCCATTTCTGATTTGAGTTTATCCATTTGTCCCGCCCAACCTCGAGGAAAGGGGGCGCATGCTCGAAAAGATCAAACATTCCGAATTGCGGGGCCAGTCAGCGGCCAGGGTGCGCGCGGCCATCCGGTCGGGCGCCTACGTCGGGCAAACCGCCGGTTTGGCCTCTGGAAAATTGCAAGCCAACCTGGTCATCCTTCCAGCGGCTCATGCCGTGCATTTCGAAACCTATTGCCGCGAAAATCCGCGCCCTTGCCCCTTGGTGGGCAAAACGCAAGTCGGCAATCCCGATTGGGCGGAACTGGGCGCGATCGACATCCGCCGCGACGTGCCGCTTTACAATGTCTATCGCAACGGCAATTTGGCAGACCGCGTGAGGGACATCGTCGACCTTTGGGAAAATGACTGGGTCGCTTTTGCGCTTGGGTGTTCCTTTACCTTCGAAGCGGCCCTGCTTCGGGCCGGCGTGCCAGTTCCCCATATCGAGGTGAACCGCACGGTGCCGATGTATCGCACCAGCATGGAGACCACGCGAGTCGGTCCATTTGGGGGTGGCATGGTGGTGTCCATGCGCAGGGTGCCAGAACATCAGGTGGCCCGCGCTCAAGACATCACGGCAAGGTACCCCTGGGCCCACGGTGCGCCCGTGCTGGTTGGCGATCCGGGTGAAATCGGCATCTCCAATATAGACGCGCCCGATTGGGGTGATCCGCCTGTGGGAGAAGGTGTGCCTGTATTCTGGGCCTGCGGTGTCACGCCCCAGAACGCTCTGGCGGCGGCCGATCTCCCGATCGTTGTGACACACGCGCCCGGTCACATGCTGATCACCGATATCGACGACACCGAAGACGCGTTCATAAGATAAGGCTCTGTTTGCAAACCGCACGCGTTATTGTCGTGTTCCCGTGGAGCGCAGCTGACATTGGCAATCTTGAAAATTCACCCGAGCGCGGGTTCGCCGGCCCTGAACGCAACCGGCATTATGTCGCCGTGATTTACACAGCCCCCATGTTGGCCATGGCGGTCTCAAACATTTTCACCGCATCTGCTTCAAGGCCCCGCCGGGCCCGGACTTCCGACACCGAGGTCGCCGAAACGCTCTCGGGGAAAACGTCTTGACAGCCCGAGAACGGCCACGCAAGATAAAATCATGTAACATGTGCGGAAACGTGAACGCGCCCCTGCTTGACAATCATCATAGGAGAGAACCATGAAGAAACTTATAGCGGCCACGGCCCTTGCCCTGATCACGACGGGCGTGGCATCGGCGGAAAGCCCCGCCGTCATCAAAGCGGTCGGAACCTGGGGATCATTGCCAAACTATGCCAGTCACGAAGGTCCATTCTGGAACGAAACCATCGCCGAAGCGTCGGGCGGTTCGATCATTGGCGATATCAAGCCGCAAACCGAACTGGGTCTCGGCGGGTTCGAGATCATGCGCCTTGTTAAAAACGGCGTGTTCGATTTCGCATTTGGCCTGCCGGGTTATGTCGCCGCCGAGAATGCGGTGTTCGAAGGCTCTGATCTCAGCTCAATCATTCAGGATTTTGACACGTCTCGCGCCGTGCAGGAGGCCTATTTCCCAATCATGGAAAAGGCGTTTGCCGAGATTTACAATGCCAAGTTGATGATGCTGTATCCGTTCCCCTCGCAGATTCTGTATTGCAATGCCGAAATTGGCGGGATCGAAGATCTGGAAGGCAAGAAAATCCGGGTCTATTCGACGACGCTGGGTGACTTTGTCGAAGCGGTGGGCGGCGTGTCCGTGACCGTGCCTTTTGCCGAAGTGGTCCCGGCCCTGGAAAAGGGCGTTGTGGATTGCGGCATTACCGGCACCACGTCGGCCTATAACGCCAAGTGGTATCAGGTTGCCTCCCACGCCTACACCTTGCGCGTCGGATTTGGCATCGCCTTCGGCGCCATGAACATGGACAAATGGAATTCCATGTCGTCAGCCCAGCAGGAAACGCTGACCGCGGAAATCGCCAAGTTAAATGATGCGCTTTGGGCGGACAATGCAAGCCAGGACGGAACCGCGGTGTCCTGTCTGACGTCGAGCGATTGCCCGACCGAGCCCGGCGGCATGACGCTGGTGGAGCCCTCTGCCGAAGACATTGCCACGCGCGACCGTCTGGCGACAGAGGTTGTTCTTTCCCGTTGGGCCGAGCGCTGCGGCGCTGAATGTGCGGCCAACTGGAACGACACAGTCGGTAAAATCCTCGGTCTGTCGGCATCTGCCGAGTAGCCATCTGTGAAAAACTGGCCGCTCCAGTGCAGAGCGGCCAGCCTCCCGAGCATCATTCCTGGACGCATCCCCATGATGTTTTCACCTGTCTCCGCTTTGCACCGCGTTAGCCGCGCCCTTGCCTGGATCGGCGGCATCCTGATCCTCGGATCGGCTTTTCTTGTTACGGTCGAGATCCTGCTGCGCAAACTCTTCAACCATTCCATTGGCGGCGCGGATGAGATTTCGGGCTATGCCTTTGCAGTCGCAACAACGCTGGGCTTTTCCTACGCCTTGTTCGAGCGCGCCCACATCCGCGTTGACGCATTGCTGGTTATCCTGCCCCGCGCGGTGCGGATTGCCCTTTCCTTTTTCGGCCTCGCCCTGCTAATCGGCTTTGCGGCGGTGATCGGCTGGCAGGCCTGGGCCCTGGTAGGGGACACGTTGCAATATGGATCGCGCTCCATCACGCCCATGCGCACCCCACTCGCAATTCCGCAAATCCCGTGGCTGCTGGGCTGGGCGTTCTTCGTACTGTGCGGCATCGTTCTGTTTATCGCGGCGCTTTGGACCCTTTTGAAGGGAGACCCCGCCGCAACCGAACGCATGATCGGCGTCAAAACACTTGACGAGCAAATCGAAGACGAGATCGCCTGATGCTTGCCAAGACCCTTTTTATCCTGCTGGGCCTGATCGCTGCCGCGGTGCCGGTTTCCGCCGTCCTGGGCTGGCTTGGCCTCAGCATGCAGTATCTCGAAAGCCCAATGCCATTGCACCGCGCCATTGGAGACGTGGTCTGGCAGACGGGCAGGGATTTCCTGCTGGTCGCCATTCCGATGTTCATTCTGCTGGGTGAAATTCTGCTGCGTTCAGGCATCGCGGCGCGGATGTATGATGGCATGATCAAATGGCTCGGCTGGCTGCCCGGCGGGTTGATGCACGCCAATACCGGCTCTTGCGCCCTGTTTGCGGCGACCTCCGGCTCTTCCGTTGCCACGGCCGCCACCATTGGCACCGTGGCCATCCCGCAAATCGCGGAGCGGCACTATAACGAGAGGCTGTTTCTTGGGACGGTCGCCGCGGGCGGGACATTGGGAATCCTGATACCGCCTTCGATCAACTTGATCCTTTATGGCCTTTTGACAGACACATCTGTTCCGGAACTGTATCTTGCAGGCTTTGTTCCCGGCTTTCTCCTGGCCGCTCTTTTCATGTTGACTGTGATTGCGATGTGCATCTTGCGCCCCAAATGGGGCGGTGTGCCCGTGAGGGCCACATGGGCAGAGCGGATTGCGATATTGCCTGCGCTGCTGCCACCTATCGGCATATTCGTCGTTGTCGTAGGCTCCATCTATGCCGGGCTGACCACCCCGACCGAGGCTGCGGCCCTTGGAGTGATTGCCGCGCTGATTCTGGCCTGGTCAAATGGAACCTTGACCGTCACCATGCTCCGCGCGGCAATCGAGAGCACGATGCGCACCACCTCCATGATCATGTTGATCATCCTTGCAGCTGTTTTCCTGAACTTCGTTTTGTCGGTAATCGGCCTCACACAGGCACTGGCGGATTTTGTCAAGGGGCTGGGTTTAACGCCGATGCAGACCATGCTGGTTTTGGTGCTCGTTCTCCTGGTGGTCGGCTGTTTCATGGAAACGCTGTCCATGCTTTTGACAACCGCGCCACTGATTGCGCCCATTGTGATTGCGCTTGGATTTGATCCGGTCTGGTTCGGCATCCTTCTGATGGTGCTGCTGGAAACCGCGCTAATCACACCCCCGATCGGGATTAATCTATATGTCGTGCAAGGCGTCCGTACCCGCGGCGAGTTGTCAGATGTGATGATCGGGGCCGCGCCCTTTGTGGCGACCATGGTTGCCATGATCGGGCTATTGCTCGCCTTCCCCGACATTGCTTTGTGGCTTCCGAGCCTGTTTTACTGACTTTCCGGCCCTTCCGACCTGGACTGAACCGTTTTGGCAATTCCGGATTGATCGCGGCGGCGCGTTTGCAGACGCCGCGGGGCGCAGGCCTGATGGATCATTGGCAACGCGAAAGGCCTTGTCGGAGAGCCCGGGCAATATCGCGACGCCCCGTTGTCCGGGGGAGTCGAAAAAACCGCAAAAAAGTGAATTATATGCAAAAGCGCCAAACCGAAAAGCCGCTGGTTGACAGGACGGCCAGAAAGCCGTCCCTGTTTTTGGCAAGACCTTCCAAAGATTTGATCCATTGAAATTTTAGGGATAATGCGAGGCGGTCGGACCGCAATGAATGCAAATGCTGCCCGTTGGCTTTAACAGCCGCTTCATCTCCATAATTCCAACCGGCCATGTAGATAAGGCATGCCATCATTGACGGGGCCGTGAATGTCCCCGACCGCCGCCAGACAGCCATACAGTGCGGGATGTTCGGAGTTGATCAATCCGTGCCAGGCGACCTTCAGATCGTCCAGTCCCCAAATGCCAGGCTCATTTCCTTCGTGCATGTAGGGCGGGCAACCGGAGCCAATGAGAAAAGACAGGTTTTTGGAGCCGAAAACCTCTGCCAGATGCCGCCGGATAATATCAGCGCGGTCGCCGAACCCCGCTTCGGGAGAAAGTTTCGCAAACTCGTCCTTGCCTCCCTTTCCGAAATTAATCAATGTTCCACCTCAAATTTCCCGGTTATCGTTACGTCCCCGCACTTCGGCCTCTTATTCATCTTGCTCGGGAAACAGCCCAGGCATCCACCGCCCTGCATACTTGGCGGGAAACGCCGGCTTGAGCGGCGCACGGGTCGATGCTGAGGACAGAGCTCCCGCTTCGAGTAGCGCAGATGTCACCCGCCGCGCGGTGCGGTCGCTAGCGCCAAGGATGGCCTCGACCTCCCCGCGCCCGATCCGCCCCTGATACAGCACGGCTTTCAGCACGGTGTCGGATTTCGGAGGCAGCACTCCGGCGCGGATTTCCTCTTCAGCCCAGATAAGGATGCGGTCGCGCAGCCGATCCGGCCGCATGAGACTTTCCATGAACTCCACCTGGTCGATGCAGGTGCGCAGGAAGAAGCCCGCGAAGGATGCAAGCGCGGCTTCGCTGAGCGTGCCGCGCCCGTCGCGATCTCCACGGCGGGGACCGTCGCAGGCGGCCAGGTGCTCCTTGTAGGCAGCCTCTTGCCGCGCAAGCCCGCGCGCCACTGACCAGAGGCCGCGCGTATCGAGCGTTCCGCGCAGCATGGCGTAAGACATGAGGCGGGCGACACGCCCGTTCCCGTCGAGGAAGGGGTGCACCCAGAGAAGCCGGTGATGGGCACAGGCCGCAGCAAGGATCGGCTCGATCCTGCCGGGAAGGCTGTAGGACTTGTACATCTGTTCGAGAAAACGCGGCAGCGCGCCAGGGCTGATGGCAACGTGCCGCCCGACTTCGACATGGCGCGTGCGCAGCTCGCCGGGCGCAACGGGAATTTTTTCGCCCGTCTTCGGGTTCTCGACAAAGAGAAGCTCCGGCGGCAAGAGCTCGCGGAAGCGGCGGTGAAGCTCGATGACCGACGCGGGCGCGGTAGGCGGTTCCGCCATGCCGTCTTCGTCGATCCATTTCTGGACAGCGACATGCGCCTTGGCTTCGAGCTGAAGGTTCCGCTTCTTCGGATCGGAGCTGTAGTCGTTGCGCATCGCGCGCTCGATGTCGATGGGATGGGTGTCGCGCCCTTCGATGAGGTTGCTGTAGTAGCAGTTCATCGCCCGCACGAGATCGGCGAGCGCCTCAGCGATGGACGCTGGCAGGCCGCTGCGGAAAGCGGCGGACTTCTCCGCAAGCTCAAGCGCTAGATCGTTCAAACCCGCGCGCGCGGGTGAACCTTCCGAGACCATGAGGGGCTCGAACAAGCCTATCGTCTCGGCATCGTCGGGGATTATCATCCGTCCTTCTTTCTGTCCGCTTCCTTGACCACTACGGACAACACTAAAAAATAAACATTATCATATGCTTGCAAATTTTTGAAGCGCCATTCTTTCCACCAAAATGGCCGGTTTCCTGTCCGGTATGATGTGAAGGCTCGGGAAAGGAAGGGCGCACCCTCATAAACGGTCGTTTTCGAGGGGATTTAAGCAAGCGGGTGCGTCAGCGCCCTGAAGCTGTCCACAACCTCTCGACGGCAATTCCCGCCAGTTTTTTTGTTCTGCAATGGGTTGACCTGATCGCAAAAAGCTTTTTTCGTAGGCTTTTGCCTGGAATCGGCCATTCCGCGGAAAAACGGCGGGTGCGGGCAAAAATCACGGCAAACTCCTTCCGAAAGCATCTATCGATGCCCGGGATGCCCAAGACGATGCGCGGGCGTTTCGACGTCATCCCCGATCCCGTCGCCAACCGAGGCATGAGCCTTTCCGACTGTCTCGACCTCCATGTCCGGCATCCCCGCAATTTTGCCTTCCGATGCGCAATGGCCGCCGGATGCCGTCACCAAATAAGGGATATTTGCCGGTGGCTGAAATTTCAGATTCGCAGCCAAAAGTTCGTCATTATCCCGCTCCACCCCTTTCCCCGTTTATCCGCATCCATATCCAGACAATGCGCTTAATCCAGCGGCATATTCCAAAATGCGGGCAGGCGCAGCGCGGTTATGCGATTTTAGTCGAAACCGGCATGGAAAAACCCGTGTTTCGAAAGGGCGGTAGCCGCTTGTCTGGCATGCGGGCGCATGTCCAATCGGCATATCCGCGATCCATTCAAAAATCCACCGCAATGCCCTTCCGCTCCCAGTCTCCGTACCGTATCGGTTCGGGACCATCTCGCCCGCCCAATTCCTTCGGCATGGGATCGTTTGCGGCTGTCCGCCGCCTTTCCTCGGCTTCCGCCAGCGCGCGCCGCGCTTCCGGCGGCAGCTCCTTCATTTCTTTCATGGTTTGACTTCCCTCATTGTCTCACTGTCGATATACGGATGGTTTAACCGGTCCCAGGAAACATTGCCAATGTCAGCGAAACCGTTATCCGCTCGATCTGCCGCCATTAATATATTGTGCGGCGTTCTCGGGGAAGGGCGAATGATTTCCGACATGGCATACATGACCGGGCACCTGGCATCTGAAGAAAAGGCGCGCGCGTTGCGTCTCGCAAAGGACACTCTGCGCGGTCTTGAACGTTTGGACCGGCTTCTCGACAGGCATCTAAAAAAGAGGCCTCCTCCCTACGTCCATAACGCATTGAGACTTGGCGCATTTGAGCTTTGCACCGGCGGCAGCGCCCACGGGGTGGTTGGGGATGTGGTTGGGCTGGTCAAGGCAAACCCGAAGCATGGCCGTTTATCCGGCCTGGTTAACGCAATTCTTCGAAAAATGTCCGGTGACGCCGGAAAGCCGTGGCATGACCTTCGCGTTCCCAGACTGCCTCCATGGCTCCGCAAGCGACTGCTTGACGCATGGGGCGTCAATGTGGTCGCGAACATTGAAGCGGCCCATTTTGAAGGCGCCCCGATCGACATCACCGTTAAATCCAATCCCGGAAAGTGGGCGGGAATTCTTGGCGGAATTTTACTTCCAACCGGTTCCATACGCCTTCGCAACGCGGGATCGCTTTCCCTCCTTCCGGGATACGGTTCAGGTGAATGGTGGGTTCAGGACGCGGCTTCCGCCATTGCCGCCAGAGTTCTGAAGCCCAAATCGAATGAGACCGTTCTCGACATGTGCGCCGCGCCGGGAGGCAAAACAATGCAGCTCGCAAATTCGGGCGCCCGCGTAACGGCCCTTGACATATCCGAAGGTCGAATGGGAATTTTAAAGGAGAACCTCGAGAGAACGCGTCTTGAGGCAAACCCGCTTGTTTGCGATGCGCTGGAACATGATGGCGGACCATATGACGCGATACTGCTGGATGCGCCCTGCTCTGCCACTGGAACAATAAGAAGGCACCCGGATTTGCCCCATGCAAGGGACGGAACCGGATTTCAATCTCTTTTTGACCTGCAATCCAAGATGATGGACCGCGCGCTCGGTCTTTTGAAGCCTGGTGGACGACTTGTCTATTGCACTTGCTCGCTGCTGCCTCAGGAAGGCGAGGTTCAGGTTGAAAGAGCGCTTGCCCGCCATCCCCGCATTCATGCGGATACGAGAGGATTTGATGTCGATGGCGTTCACGAGGCATGGATTTCTTCCGAGGGAGGAATGCGCCTGCGTCCGGATTACTGGCCTGAACTTGGCGGCATGGATGGATTTTACATTTCCTCGCTTTGCTGGAAGGGTTAGCTGTTTGAAAGGATCCCGCGAAAATCCAGATATACATCAATGCGGCCATGCGCATCGCGAACGTGCAAAGCCGGCAAGCCGATTGAGTCCGCAAATGCAAATTCATGATTGCCGACGCGAATTGCATCAAGCGCAACTCTCTGGCGCGAGGTCAAAAACCCGTGATTTGCCTTGAACTGACGTTGTGAAAAATGTCCTTTTGCCATTCGGGGACATCAAATCATCATTTCGGCATATTGAACTTCATTGGCAAAACCTGCTAATGCCAATAATCCGACGGATGCTTGATTGCGAGAATCAAGAGACCTCTAAATCCGCGCGGCAGGCCACATGATACAATGAACAGCAGCGATTCAAATCCCACATTGTCAAACTGGTTTCCAAACAGAGCTGCGGTTCTCGGGGCCATCCTCAAGCGCGGTTCCACGGGTTTTACGGCGACCCCGGAACCATGTTTCGTGGGCAGAACGCATATTGGAAGCGAACTCCTGCGCGGAAAATTTTCCTTCTCGGGTCATTGCGTGGAGTCATCTTCAGATGCCGACATTTGGGAGCTGAAATCTCCCGGCAGGGGATTTGCAAACCAGATTCACGGTTTTGGCTGGCTGGACGACCTTGCCGCGGCGGGAAATGTGAAAGCGCGCAAACGCGCCCAAAAATGGCTGCTTAATTGGATAAATCGATATGGAACCGGCAAGGGTCCAGGCTGGACGCCCGAACTCGCCGCCCGAAGAATGTTTCGCTGGATCAACCACTCCCGCTTCATATTGAAAGGGCTGGACAAAAGGCAGTCGGAAGCCTTTTTTAGATCCATGTCCGTGCAGGCGGGCTTTTTGGCAAGCCGCTGGCAGGCGTCATCGCCTGGACTGCCCCGAATCGAGACGGTGGTCGGGATGATATATGCGGGTATCTATCTTGATGGAATGGCTTCACATCTCGCACCCGCGTCAGCCGCGCTGGATGTCGAATGCGCGAAGCAAATCGACGAGCGGGGAGGTATCGCGTCACGCAACCCAGAGGAGCTTCTATATCTCTTCGCGCTTCTGGTCTGGACCGCTCAGAGCATCAGCGAGGCGGGAAGGAGTCCGGGAGAGGGACACTGGTCGGCGATAAGGCGAATGGCCCTTTGCATGCGAACCCTGAGGCATTCCGATGGCGGTCTGCCCAGATTTCACGGTGGCGGCGGAGGAATCGAGGGTCATCTTGATTCGGCCCTTTCAAACAGCGGCGTCAAAGGCTGGCTGACGGACGGAAAGTCAATGGGCTTTACGCGAATCGCCGCGGGAAGATGCACTGTCATAATAGACTCGGCCTCTCCGCCCGTCGGCAAGGACTCGTTCAATGCGCATGCATCCACACTGGCGTTCGAACTAACCTCTGGACTATGTCCGCTCGTTGTAAACTGCGGTCACGGAATGAACATGGATTTGAACATGCAAAAGGCCGGACGGGCAACGCCGTCACATTCGACACTGGTTTTGGCCGGTCAATCCAGTTCCCGCATATCCAAAGGAGGGAACAGGCGGGCGCCTCTCTCGAAGGTTCCCGGAAATGTCGCTTCAACAACATCCCAGAGCGCCGGCGGCATGCGGTTTTATGGGCGACATGACGGCTATCGGGATTTAACGGGCCTTGAACATGAGCGAAAACTGGAATTGTCCCATGATGGAATCGTTTTAAAGGGCGAAGACCTGCTCGTCGCAGATGAAGGCGGAAACATGGGGCTTTTCGATCGCGCGCGGAAAAAATTCGGGAATGAAGGAATTTACTTTGAAATAAGATTTCATTTGCATCCGAATGTCGGCGTCGAGTTTGATGAAGAAGGCTCCATTGCAAGGATGATTCTGGAAAACGGCGAATCATGGATGTTAAGTCACGATGGCAATGCGGCATTGCAGCTGGAAAGAAGCGTGTATTTTCCGGATGAATCCCTGGAACCCCGCGCAACCAGTCAAATTGTTCTTTCTGGAAGCGCCATTAAATACAGAACGCGGATTAAATGGCGGTTTTCAAGATTCCGCAAAGTGCTTCCACTTGATTCGAGAATATGACATTTAAAACGGGAATTGACGCGCATTTGCCGCACCTTCGCATAATATGGAAACGCCGAGATGAATGATTTTGTTCCAGTGCGCCGCGCACTTGTTTCCGT
Source organism: Roseovarius sp. (assembly GCA_026709325.1). Taxonomy (GTDB): domain Bacteria; phylum Pseudomonadota; class Alphaproteobacteria; order Rhodobacterales; family Rhodobacteraceae; genus JAPOTF01. The sequence goes on along the minus strand of JAPOTF010000186.1, from coordinate 29,643 downwards.
TTCAGATAAAACCGGTCTTGCCGAATTGGGCAGGGCGCTTGCGAAGCGGGGTATAGAATTGCTCTCAACCGGCGGCAGCGCAAATGCCCTGCGAAACGAGGGGCTGGAAGTGGTCGACGTGTCCGATATAACCGGGTTTCCGGAAATGATGGGCGGACGGGTTAAAACCCTTCACCCGAGGATACATGGAGGCCTGCTGGCGCTGCGCGACGATGCAAATCACAGGCTGGCCATGACCGAGCATGACATACCGCAAATAGATTTGCTTGTTGTGAACCTCTATCCATTCCCGGAAACGGTCGCAAAAAACGCGGATTACGCGGAATGCGTCGAGAATATCGATATAGGCGGTCCCGCAATGATCCGTGCCGCGGCCAAAAACCACGCGTTTGTAAATGTGGTAGTCGATGTCGGAGACTACCAGGCTCTTCTTGAAGAGCTGGATGCGCATGAGAACCATACCGGCTCGCGGTTTAGAAAGGAAATGGCGCTTGCGGCATTTTCGCATACCGCCGCATACGATGCGGCGGTAAGTGAATGGATGGCCGAAACCGCCAGGGAAACCGCGCCGAGCCGCCGCGTTTTCACGGGCCGTCTGGCCGAAACATTGCGATATGGCGAAAACCCCCATCAGGCGGCGGCCTTCTATGTTGACGGCACAACTCGACCGGGAGTGGCGACGGCAATCCAAATTCAGGGCAAAAAACTCAGCTACAACAATATAAGCGACACGGACGCCGCATTTGAACTTGTAAGTGAATTCAACCCCGCGGACGGCCCCGTCTGCGCAATCGTAAAGCATGCAAATCCATGCGGAGTCGCTCGCGGAGACACTCCGCGCGAGGCTTATTTGCATGCTTTCGATTGCGACCGCGTTTCGGCATTCGGCGGGATTGTGGCTCTTAACCGGCCTGTTGATGGCGCCACCGCAAAAGCCATTGCCGGCATTTTCACCGAAGTTGTGATAGCGCCGGGAATTGAAGACGATGCCAGGACCGTTTTTTCAAATTCCAAAAACACGCGCGTTCTGATCACCAATGGCCTTGCAGATCCAAAAAGGCAAGCTCCCGATATCAGGCATGTCTCTGGAGGTTATCTTGTGCAGGAAAGGGATGGCGGCCGCATTGATCCCCGCCGCTTGAGGACAGTCACCAGAAGGGCGCCGTCCGACGCGGAAATGTCGGATATGCTTTTTGCCTGGACGGTGGCCAAACATGTTAAATCGAACGCGATTGTCTATGCCCGAAACGGAGCAACGGCGGGAATTGGCGCCGGGCAGACGAGCAGAGTTGACAGTTGCCGCATCGCCGCAAGCAAAGCGCGCGACATGGCCAGGGAATTGCGGCTTGAAAAGCCGGCCACAATCGGAAGCGTTGTTGCCTCGGACGCGTTCTTTCCATTTGCCGACGGCCTGATGACCGCCGTTGAAGCCGGCGCGACCGCCGTCATTCAGCCCGGAGGATCCATAAGAGACGAGGAAGTGGTGGCGGTGGCCAATGAAGCCGGAATTGCCATGGTGTTTACCGGAATCCGCCACTTTCGCCATTAGCGTCAAAACCTGTGAAACCCCGTTTGACCGACACCAATTGATCACCATGTGGAGATTTTGGGAGAATTGAATGCGTTACGTGCTAATTGCGGCAGTCGCGGCGGTGCTTGCCGATCAGTCAAGCAAATATTTTGTTGTGGAAATGCTTGATCTTAAAACCCTTGGCCGGATTGATGTAATCGATCCGCTTTTGAATTTCCGAATGGCGTGGAACCACGGCGTCAATTTCGGCCTTTTCGCGCACGACAGTCAAATTTCCAGATGGATGCTGATTCTGATTGCAACGGGGATAAGCGGATTTGTTGTCTGGTGGATAAAACGCGAAGATGCGGGTTTTTCGCAGCAGATTGCCGCCGGATTGCTTGTTGGCGGAGCGCTGGGAAACGTGATTGACCGTCTGCATCATGGCGCCGTGGCGGACTTTATAAACATGTCCTGTTGCGGTTTCGCGAATCCATATTCGTTCAACGTGGCGGATGTTTTCGTGTTCGCCGGAGTGGCGGGCATTCTGGTTTTCGGCAGGGAAAAAAAAGTTTTGTGACGTGGTCGGGATTGCACTATATAACCATAGGCGGAGTATTCAGGAGGTGTGCGGATGATTTTGCCGCGTGTATCATTGTTTTTGGCGCTCATGCTGGCTCTGTCGGCGTGCGGCACAAGTAAAAATGAAGATGGCGAAGTCAGATTGACCCGGTTGAAAAGCACCGGAGAAGGTCCGGACGAGTTTGCGGTGTCGCCGAGGAAGCCGCTGGAGCAACCGGAGGATCTCGGCACTCTGCCGCGGCCGACGCCTGGAACGGCAAATCTTGCAGACCCCACGCCAAAAGCGGATGCCATATTGGCGCTGGGCGGGAACCCTGACGCAATCAGGCAAAAATCGATTCCGGGAAGAGACGCCTCGCTGGTCAAATATGCCGACCGACATGGAGTCGATGAAAACATACGGACGGTACTTGCCGCCGAAGATGTCGAGATACGGCGCAGATATGGTCGCGTCAACGTTCTGCGGATCTTTCCGACTAGCGACTATAACAGCGCGTATACCGAGCAATGGCTTAATGCCTATGAGGAAAGCGAGCGTTTGAAAGGGAAGGGCATTAACACTCCGTCCAGTCCTCCTTCGCCTGAATGACACTCCAAATTCTCACAATAAGTTCATAAGTGTTGAAACATCGCATCACCTTGGCCATCTCTTCAATGAAGCCCAAAGCGGCATTGGGAGATTGAAATGGTCAGCTGGCGCAAGATTATGGTTTTACTTTTTGGCCTGCCGCATGCATTTCAGGCGGCGGCTGGCGATGATGTGACAATGTATCGCCTCGACAACGGAATGGATGTTGTCGTGGTGGAGGACCACCGCGCGCCCGTTGCAATCCACATGGTATGGTATCGGGTCGGTTCCGCCGATGAACCGCCCGGCAAATCCGGCATCGCCCACTTCCTTGAGCATTTGATGTTCAAAGGCACGGATGAATTGGAACCGGGAGAATTCTCCCTGAAAGTGGCGAAAACCGGAGGAACGGACAACGCCTTCACAAGCTATGATTACACCACCTATATCCAGCGCGTGGCGACGGAGCATCTTGAAAGCATGATGCGAATGGAAAGCGACCGAATGGTCAATTTGGTGATAGACAAGGATCTCGTCGACATTGAGCGCAATGTCGTCCTTGAAGAGCGCAACCAGAGAGTGGAAAACAACCCGTCCGCACTCTATCATGAGCAGCACATGGCCGCTCAATATCTCAATCATCCGTATGGAATTCCGATTATTGGCTGGCGGCGGGAAATACTGCGGATCGATATCGATGACTTGCGGAAGTTTTATGACACGCACTACGCTCCAAACAATGCCACGCTTGTAGTGGTTGGGGACGTTGATCCCGAGGAGATTTACGGACTCGCTCGAAAATACTACGGTGAAATACCCGCAAGACAAGTTCCCGAGCGCGGCAGACCCCTTGAGCCCGGACACCTTGCGGCGCGGAAATTGGAATTTGGGGACGACCGCATTGCACAGCCATACCTGACGCGTTCATATCTTGTACCCGAACGCGATTCCGGCGATCAAAAAACGGCCGCGGCTCTGACCCTGCTGGCCGAAGTGCTCGGAGGGGGAACCACTTCAATCCTTAATCAGAAGCTGCAGTTTGACACCCGAACGGCGCTCTATGCGGGATCGTATTACCGAGGTCTGTCGCTTGATGAAACGACGTTTTTCATCACAGTGGTTCCAACTCGCGAAACCACCCTGGAGGAAGCGGAAGCCTCAATGGACGAGGTGTTGTCGGATTTTCTCCAAAACGGGATTGATGACAACCATCTGGAGCGAGTCAAGCGGCAGATACGGGCATCGGAAATCTATGCGCGTGACAGCATCAGGGGGATTGCAAACAGATACGGCCGCGCCTTGAGCAGCGGGCTGACGGTTTCCGATGTTCAGGCATGGCCGGATATCCTTCAGTCGATTACCGAAAAGGAGATAATGGCCGCGGCGAAAACGGTCTTTGCCGGAAAAAACTCCGTAACCGGCTACATAATGGCATCGGAAGGCGCAAAATGATTCGCGTTCTCGTTTCCATATTTCTGGTTTTCGCATCTCTCTCCGCAAGAGCCGAAATTTCAATCAGCGAAGTAAACACCCCTGGCGGAATCGGCGCGTGGCTGGTTGAGGACCATTCACTGCCATTTGTCGCTCTGGAGATACGGTTTCGCGGCGGGGCCTCTCTGGATCCGGTTGGCAGGCGCGGGGCAACCCACATGATGGTCGGATTGCTGGAGGAGGGCGCCGGAGACATGGACGCGCAGGCTTTCGCCAGTGCAGTGGACGATCTTGCCGCCAATTTTGAATACGACGTAAATAACGACAGCATAAGCATTTCCGCCCGGTTTCTGACGGAAAATCGAGACAAGGCCGTCTCCCTGCTGCGCGAAAGCATCACGGCGCCGCGATTTGACGAAGACGCAATGGAACGGGTCCGTGCCCAGATCTCCTCCATCATAAATTCCGATCTAAGTGATCCCGAAGAAGCCGCCTGGCATTCGTTCAGCGAAATGGTCTATGGCAGCCATCCCTATGGCAGTCCAATTGAAGGAGATTTGCCGACTTTGCAATCGCTGAACCGGGACGATCTGATTTCGGCCCACAATGCCGCCCTTGCCCGCGACCGGGTATACGTGGGCGCTGTTGGTGACATCGGCACCGTGGAACTGGCCAAATTGCTGGACGCCCTTCTTGGCGATCTGCCTGAAAAAGGCGGACCTCTGCCTGCAGCCGCCTCGCCAAATCTGACTGGCGACACAATTGTGAGGGAATTCGACACGCCGCAATCGGTCGCGTATTTTGCGCAACCCGGCATCCACCGCGATCACCCCGATTTTTTCGCGGCTTTCATACTGGCCCACATAATTGGCGATCCGGGATTGGAGAGCGTACTGATGCGGGAGGTCCGCGTAAAACGCGGACTGACATACAGCATTTACAGCTATCTCGCCAATCAGGATCTGGCGGAAATCTGGATTGGCACGACCTCGTCCGCAAACGACCGCGTCGCCGAAGCGGTTGATGTCATCAGAGCCGAATGGGAACGCATAAGCCGTGAAGGAGTCACGCGGGAACAGTTTGACGCCGCGGTCACGTATCTCACAGGCGCCTACCCTTTAAGATTTGATGGAAACGGGCGGATAGCGAATATCGTTGTCGGCATGCAAATGGATGATCTGCCTCTGGACTATATTTCCACGCGCAACGACAAGATAAGAGCGGTCACGCTTAAAGATGTAAACAATGTCGCCAAAGAACTGCTGGATCCCGATTCCCTGACGTTCGTCGTTACGGGAAAGCCGGCTGGTCTGGAACTCTCCACCGATTGAACTCCCCACCGCTCCAAAATTGGCTATCCAAGCGTTCGTTCAAGCGGAGCCGAAAATTTGGGTTTGGCGTTTTCAAGAGGCGGGCGAAGATTCAGCCAGCGCCTGTCGCCGGTTTGAACGGACTTAAACGATTTAAGAGCGGGGATCAGCCCGCCATCCGCAACCGCTGATCGATGCGCGCCTATCCTTTCGCGCATTTGCTCGGCTTTATCGTGCCGGCCCTCGACCAGCATATCATAATACCTCCGTATTGCGACAATGTTGGAGTTGCAACTGGCGGAAATGCAACCGCCCCCTCCAAGCTCGATTGCCCTCGCCATCGCGGTTTCCGCGCCGGGAAACACGGACATGCCGGGCACGGCCCTAATTACGGCTTCGGTATTCTCCCATGCGCCTGAACTGTCCTTGTAGGCAACCACAATATCCGGAAATGCCGCATTCAGTCTAGCCGCGAGATCGGGCGATATGCCTATGCCCGCCATTTGGGGAATGTTGTAAAGGCACACGCGAAGCCTGTCCAAACCCACCGCATGGATCAACCGGCTGAAATATCCGTACAAACCGTCATCGGACGCATTGACGTAAAAAAATGGCGGCAAAATCATCACGGCCGCGCATCCAAGATCAACAGCGTGCCTGCAAAGCGTCAGTGTATCCTCAAACGCGCACAGGCCGGTTCCGGGCATGATCTGGCCCGGTTCCGCGGCACCGCTGGATATCAGCTTCTCAAGAATCCCCATGCGTTCGGACGATGTATTGCTCGGCGCCTCGCCGGTTGTGCCAAATGGCGACAGATAGTGCGCGCCTCCCGAAAGGCATAAAGAGGCATGCTCGAGGTATAAATCCTCTGCAATGCTCAAATCATCATTGTATGGCGTCAATAGCGGAGTAATCACTCCGCAAAACCGCTCTGACATATGCCGCCCTTTCATCCAGACATGACGTCATGCAACATGCATGCCGGAAATAACCGCCTTTTGACGTAAAGGGAAGTCAAGCCGTCATGGCAATGTCGGTGGAGCATTATCGCGACGCTGCGGGAATGTCCGCGGGCTGGCTTGCCAGCGACGCCAGTTCTTTCAGCCTTGTTGCAGGATCAAGCATTTTGTCTCTCATGGCCCATATTGCTTTAATTCTTGATTCGCTGAGCACTCCGTCGCAAAAGACATGAAACTTCTCCTCTACATCACTGTCGGGCCGCCACGCGCCTGGACCGCCGCTTGCGTCCACATCACCCGAGCTTAGACGTCGCCCGTCCTTTAAACAAACCTCAACATCCGACCATCTCCCTTCGGGAAATCTGGCATTGTGCCTTTCAGAGGACACCGCGGATATTTTTGGAATCAATTTCATCACATCCGGATCTTCCAAACCTTCACCCGCAACGTGCGAAGGTCCTATAAATCCGTGTTTAAGCATCACTGCCATGACAAAATTAAGCGAGTACTGCGCCTGAGTCGTTGTTTCCGGGACTCCGGCAAACAGGCGGGCGGCTTCGTCAAAGGTCCGAACCTCGACATGCTCCACGTTTTCCGCGGTAACTCCCTGGCTCATGAGCTTGCGCAAGGCGTCAATGGCCGCATGCCCCCATCTGCAGCTTGGATACGGCTTTATGTAGTTTTCGGAAACCGTCCAGCGCCGGCCCAAATCCTCCCAGAAATCCGCCACTTCAGCGGCTTCCGCCGTTATTGCCGGCGCACCGGTGAAACCGCGCATTGCGAGCAGCGCGGAAGTGCAGCCAATGAACGCGCCCATTCCCGAACCGTCGTGAAGCATGGTGGGATTGTCAATTTCGCGCATCATCTGACTGCGCGGGCCATGATATTCCGCAATGCCAATCGCATGACGCAGCCGGGCATCGTCTGCACCCTCCAGTCTGCACCCCATCGCGGCAACCCCCAGGGCGTTCCAGGCGCCAGATGTATGGTAGTCGCTAACCGTGGCATGCAGCGACATTCCGGCACGCGCGGCAATCTCATAGGAAATCGCAAGTGTCCGCAAAGCCTCCAAAGCCGAAATGTCCGGATGCCGCTCGCCAAACGCGAAAAGTGACGGAACGACGGCACAGCCGATATGGCCCTTGACGGGATTGAATCCGTCATGACCGTCCAGATTGTCGATTTGCGTCGCAAGCGCCCATGCCGCTCCCGGCAAACTGACCTTGCGTCCGTCAAACAGCATGCGGGCTGAATTGAAATCGCTGCCGGCAGGATAAAAATCGGCGGCAAAATCCCGCGCAATTGAGCCCGCGGCCAAAACCGCTGCCCCTGCGGCAACACCGAGAGTGTCGACCAAAAGCGTGGATGCATGCAAGAGTTCCACCTCGGGAATCTCGACAGATTGGTCAAGTGTGAAATCGGCAATGGCCCGAAACTGCGAGGTTCCGGGCATTGCAACGGGGTTAAGTTGCTTGTTCATCGATTTATCCTTAATGAGCGGTGCCCGCATATGGACCGGAATGCAAACTCAGAACACCCGTGTCGATCCAGAAAACGGCCAACCCCATCATACTTCGCCCGGGAAACGTTTCAAGCGCAAGTTCGGCATAGGCGCGCAGTTGGGGAAGATATTTTGCGAAACGATCCGCCGTATCTTCAACTTTCCCGGTCTTGTAGTCAACAATGATCATCTTGCCCCGCCCCTCTGCCAGACAATCGACAATCGCATTGATCTGGGAACCGGAAGATCTGGTCTTTTGCAGCGGAAGTTCCAAATATCGCCTTTCCAATCCCTGTTCGTCAAGCCATCGCCGGAGACTGATCGCCTGGTTGCGCAAGACGCCAAGTTTTTCAATCATTATGCCCGCTGCATCCGAAACGCGCTCTCCGTCAATGCCCGGATTGCTCATAAAGGCGCGAATTGCCAGATGCGCCGCCGTTCCCCTTTCGGTTGAACTGTCAATGCCCAGATCCGTTGCGCCCGCCGCAAGCTCAATGTCCCTAATTTCCACCCGCTCAGCCCCGGGCGGCAATTGCGACGGCTGAATTCGCCACGGCTCGACCGGGTCCGGAACTTTCGGACCTCGAGCGGAAATGACGTGTTTATCAGGCATGTTCCTTTCGGGCGGTTCCCGCAATTCATCCGGCTGCAAGCTCGGGCCGTCAATGTAAATGCATGGAAACTCCTTTCCATCTACCGCAAGCGCGTTGTCACGCTGACGGAATTTGGCGTTTTCCGCAATAAAATCCGCATAGCTTTCCCTGTCCGCGTTCGATGGGATGCAAATCTCGTTGCGGGGCCATTCCAGAATCAAACAGTCCCGCGCACGGGTAAGCGCCACATAAAGCAGTCTCCTGACATTTAGCTCGTCTTGGGGACGAGCCCTGTCAATAAATCTGCTGCCGATTTCCTTTGACGCGGGATACGGAACAACTCGAAGCCATGATTTTTGAAGAACATTTTCCAGGTCGCCAAAATCGTCAAATTCGACCTTGATCTCACCGAGACGAGAGACGAATTTGTCGTCCAGTTGCGCAACCACGACAACCGGCCACTCTCGCCCCTTTGCGCCAAACCAGGTGGTGAGTTCAACGCCTTTCCCGGCCAGCCCCTCCCTGTTCGGCCTTCTGTTGCCATCCAAATTCTTGCTGCGATGCTGCAGCCAGCCCAGAAACGCCTGCGCAACCTCGCCGAAAAAACCCTCCATCTCCCGCAATCCGACATCGGTCCCGGCAAAGGCCATCGCCTCATGCCGGAATCGAAGCAGGTCCGCGCGAAACTGCTCCGCGTCGTGTTGCGTCAGCGCCCACTCTTCAAGACCCGAGGCATCCAGCACCTTCGCGACAAAGTCGGGCAATGAGGCCGTCTGCGCGACGGCGGCCAGTGCCGCAAGCCGTTCAAGTGCGGGATGTTGGCAGATTTCGCCATCAACCAGCAGTTTCATGGCGAATTCGACGGGAACGGTCTCCGGTCCAAGTGTGAGCCATCCCATGGCGGCATGGGAGTCATCGGGGTCGGCGGCAAAGGCCAGTGCATATCTCGCAAGCGACACGCATTGACTGTCAAGCCATCCATCTGCCTGAACCCGAACCGGAATGTGCAGTTTTCGCAGGGCATCCGCATAATTCGCCATCTGGGAATGGCTCAGGCATAAAACGGCTATGTCTTCGGGTCGAACCGGTCTGAGGGCATTGCCATCGCCGACAATCATCTGCCCGCCGTCAATCATATCGGCAACATGCATTGCCGTGACGTGATGCGGGCGGGTTTTTCCTCCCCTGGCTCTTCTGCTGTTGGGACACATCAGAAATTGCAGCCATGGCAAATCGGGTTCCGGGTTTACCGGTTTCGAAGATCTGTAGTCCTGACCAAAAAGAGCCGAGGAAACGGCGTTGAAAAAGTTCACGAGACCGCGACCGCTTCTCCAGTTGCAGGGCAAATGGGAGACGCTGTTTTCGAACTGGCTGGTCAGGGCCTCCATCAGTCGCACATCCGCCCCCTGAAACCCCATTATCGACTGTTTCTTGTCGCCAACAAGAATTGCGCGCGGGGAATTTCTGGCAAGCATCCACAAAAGGGCGAATTGCACCGGATTGGTGTCCTGGAACTCGTCAATCACAACGCAGTCTATCTCGCCAAGCACGGAATTCAGGACGCGACCGTCCCCGCGCAGGAGATTTTCCGCTCCGGAGATCATGTCCGAGAAGTCCATAACGCCCAGTCGCCGCTTCATTGTCGCGTAGTCGGCAATGATTTGCCGCGATCCGTCAATCAATTTGCGCGCCATGAAAACCGCGTCTTCAAGAGGCCCGGGATGGTCGTCCAACTGCCTGGCGGCCTCAATAACGTTCCGCGCGCAATCCAAATACTCGTCTGGGGGAGCCGATCTGGTGCTGCCCAGCGACAAATCAGCCAGTTTGGCCCAAAGAAACCAGTCCCAGTCAAGTCTGTCGCGGTTTTTGGCCTGACGAAGAAGCAGGTGGTCCCTGCCAAATCTGTCGCGCACCGTTTTGGCGGAAAATTGGCCGGAAATGTCCGCCGGAAAAAGCTCAATCATCTCCATAACGGACTTGTGCAGCATGTCCCCGAGAAACTTGCCGTCCCTTTCCCTCCCGCCCCAGCATTTTCTCAGGTCGTCCTCGGTCTTGCAGGCAATGTCGGCTCGCCCGCCATGCGAGCCAAGAGCACGAAGCTGATCAATGCAGCTGCGGATTTGTTTTCGCAAATGATCCTCGACGCTCATAAAGCGGTCGGCGGCAATGAATGTCGATCTGAATCCATGCCGTTTCAGATTGCCCATGATATCCTTAAACGCGTTGGATTTGCTCATGGCGTCCCGAAGCAAAAAGTCGGACTCGGCTGGTTCAAGCAATCTCGGACTCGGTGAAGCGCCCGCGGCGAATGCGTGTTCCGTCAGCAATCTCTGACCCAGCGCGTGTATCGTGGAGATATGTGCCGCGTCCATTGCAAGCATATCCTCAATGCGACCTTCCTGAAGCAGCCTTGACAGTATGCGATCGCGCAATTCATATGCGGCGGCCTCGGTATAGGTTACGGCGAGCACCTTTCCCGCGGAAACGGTTCCGTCCCTTACCCATCCGGTCAGAGTTTCGACAATATGATGGGTTTTGCCCGAACCGGCGTTTGCGCTTATGATTTTAAGCTCTTCAGCCATTTATTCCCGCCTTGCGGCGTCATCGATCATGAAAGCCAGCGCCAGCCTGTCCCTGTTCAGTTCGTGGGGTTCGATTTTGGCATCCTTATACCGTTTGATGTCGCTTTTCCCGTTGAGCCTTATTTTGCCTTTGGCCAGTTCCCCGATGGTCTTCCGCAGCTCTTTCATGGCTTCATGTGAAATGTCTCCGGGCACCTTGTCCAAAGCCGGCCTTTCGCTCCCAGGTCCGCTTGCCAGAGTTATCCCGTCACGCAACAGGTGATAGGCAATCCCCACATTCCCTCCGGAGGCGGATGAAACCGATTCGGAGTCTTTCGGATTTTCAATCATTTCCCTGTATAGCGCGACCTGCAGGTCCCAGCCGGCTTCCATGCGGGCTTTTCTGTTAGAAGAGCTCGCCGTTTTGAAATCCACAACAAGACGGATTCCGTCCGGCAGGGCGAGAATTGAATCGGCAATGCCCGAAAGGCCAATGCCAAAAACCGTCCCCTTCAGCCTTTTTTCCGTGGCGATTACCGTTGCATTCAATTCCCGCAGCCGCAGGCGCCAGTCCAGGGCAATTTGCCTGGCCTCGGACTCGAGACTTTCGCGTTCGACGTTCCACAGGGGATCGGAAAGAAACGGCGCCTCCGTCCTCAGGGCCGCATTGAACGCATTTTGAAATTCGGCTTTAATGCGGTCTTCATCCGGCACGGGTTGCCTGGCCGGAAACATGTTTTCAAGAAAGGCGTGAAAAAGACTGCCCTGGGTTAAAATGTCAAGGCCGCGCGGATGCCACTCGCGAGGTTCGGCATTTGATTCCCGCATTGTCCAGACAACGGGGCTTAGCATCATGTGCTCCAGTCTGCTCGGGGACTGGGGCCTTGTACGATTGTCGGCGTCCATTCGAAGATGCAGCAGGTTTCGGCCCGTTTTGATCACCCCGGCCTTAGGCAGTATCGGGGCGACATGTCCGGCGCGCCTCTTTTTTTCGCGCGCGCAGGGCCAGCGATCAATGTTGTCCCGCGTAATTTCGCATATGAACTCGTCGGGGGCTTGCAGTCTGCCGGCGCATCTTAGAACAAGCGCGAGGGCGGGGGACGGATGCATGAAATCGCCGTTCAATTCCCTTCGTGGCACAAGCAGGTCAAGAGTCCCGGATGCCGCTCCGATCTGGCGCTGAAACCTTTCCAGTTCACGTTGAAGAAAATCCCGCCTCGCGGGCATTTTCAGACCCAGCCGTTGAGATATCTGATTTAGCTCGCTCTCCAGAAACAGCGGGTTCAATCCGGGAGTTCGCGGATAGGCGTTTCCGGAAAACCCCGCCACAATTAGATGCCGGACCGGTTTCAGCGGCTCGTTTTTAGAGAACCAAAGCCCCACTGCATCCGCATGCATCATCCCGGGAACATTCTCGTTCGGCCGAGGCGAAACCGATTTGAGCAATTCGTTCCAGTCGGCGGACGCCTCGGGGTTTTTTGAACACCGGGCGGCGATTTTTGGAAACAGCGGCTTCAGTCCGGGAATGCGGCCGAACAGGGATGAGGCAATCCCCATTACCGCCCCGTTGCTTTCCGGCTTCCGACCGGCGGCATCTTTCAGCCATTCCGGCAGATCGTTTAAACTGCCGTATTTCATAATTCTCCGCGCCATTTCGCGGCCTTCCGAAGCGTCCCATGGCATTAATTCGGAAAGGCAGAACGCGGCCAGCGCCATCGGGGGAGGCGACGGGCGCAGGATTTGAAGAAGCAGCCGCAAAAACTCCCGCCCGGTATCCCTGGCTCCGTTTTCCGGCCGGCAATTCAGAGGAATTGCCGCCTTTTCAAATGCCGCGGCCACAAGTTCGAACGTCACTCCATTATCGGGAACGGCAATTGCAATATCCGAAAGATCGGCACCCTTCTCAAGATAACCTCTAGCCATTGCGGCGGCCATTTCGGCCTGCGATGAGGCATCGCGGATTCCAAACACGCGAAGAGATTCGTCCACTGCGGCAGGCAACGCATCGCCAAGCAGGTTTCTTTGAACATGTCCCAGCAATCTGTCCGATTCACATTGAGCCGGCATTGCCGGCAACCCCTCCACCTCGCCGAAATCCTTCTTCAACCTGTCATGAATGGCGTTTTCAAGAGCGCAATCAAACCCAAGCGGAGCTTTGCATACCGGCATGTTCTCCAGTATTGCGCCATTTTCAATCACATGCCTCGCGATGGCAAGATCGCGCGGCAGAGCGTCAAGATGGTCTCCAAGATCAATCAGGCCCCGCAGATGCGCTCGCGCTCTTCCCTCGGGAAGGTCATCCAGACAGATTGATTTGAGATTTGCGTCCCTCGTGGCGCATACCAGAGCGGCAAATCCATCCTTCACGACGGCAGTTGCCTGATCGGGCATTGCCTCAAAGCTCTTCGCCCATGGCGCCTCCGGGATGGAGATGGCCGAATGCCAGTCCGGTTCCCTAGATTTTGGAGCCAGCGAAACCTCGGCCATCAATTGCGGGCTCAACCATCTTACGGCACCCGAAACGGGATGCCGAGAGTGCAGACTGCTCCACATTCAGACTGCGCCCCCGATATGCCGCAACCGGACGCGGTCTTTTTTCGAAGCTCGTCTCACTTCGGCAAATCTCTCAAAAGTCAAGATTTTCCACGTTCAGCGCATTCCGCTGAATGAATTCCCTTCTGGGTTCGACAACATTTCCCATCAGCTTTGAAAAGAGGTCGTCTGCCTCGGCAATATCGTCAATTTGCACCTTAAGCAATGTTCGAACTTCCGGATCCAGGGTTGTTTCCCACAACTGGTCCGGATTCATTTCGCCCAGCCCCTTGTAGCGCTGAAGCGCCTGACCGGATTCCCCTTCCGTCATTATCGCTCTCAACAGATCAAGTGGTCCGCAAATGCCATGCGCGCGGTCTTTTCGCGTCAACGTGGCAGTCTGGCCGTAGACGTTTTGAAGTTCCCCGGTCATCTGTCCCAGCCGCCTTGCCTCGGCTCCATGCAGCACGGCGGCATCAATGGTGCGAACCTCCTCCACTCCGCGCAGAACGCGGCTCAACCGAATTTCACCGTCTCGAGTTGCAACGCCCTTCCACCCCCGCTCGTACTCCGGCGCAATCATGTTTAGCCTGTTCACGACATCGTCCGCTATTTCCCGCAAATCGCCTCCGGCCCCGCCTGATTCAAAAGCGCCGGCGATTGCCGCCTGTTCAAGGATGTGCCGCGGATAGTGAGGGGGCAGAGCATCCAGCATACGCTTTATCTTTCGCGCCGCCTCAACATTTGAAACCAGATCCTGACCGGCGATTTCCTGACCGTCACCCAGACGCAGGACGGCGCCTTTGGCGCCGATGCCAATCATATGGTCTTCAAGCTCAGTCTGGTTTTTGAGATATCTCTCCGATTTTCCGCTAGTCACCTTGTAAAGCGGAGGCTGGGCTATGTAGAGATAGCCTCCCTTTATCAATTCCGGCATCTGCCTGTAGAAGAACGTCAGCAGCAATGTCCGTATGTGAGCGCCATCCACATCGGCATCGGTCATTATGACCACCTTGTGATAACGCAGCTTTTCAATGTCGAACTCGTCGCGGCCGATTCCGGTACCAAGTGCCATGACAAGATTGCCGATTTCCTGACTTGACAGCATGCGGTCAAATCTGGCGCGCTCCACATTGAGAATCTTGCCGCGCAATGGAAGCACCGCCTGGGTGATCCTGTCTCTTCCGGTTTGCGCCGAACCGCCGGCACTGTCTCCCTCAACCAGGAAGAGTTCCGTTTTCGAGGGATCCTTCTCCGAGCAGTCCTTCAGCTTTCCGGCCAGGTAGTTCACGTCAAGAGCCGTCTTTCGGCGAGAGATTTCACGCGCCTTTCGCGCGGCCTCCCTTGCAATTGCCGCCTCTATGATTTTTCCCACGACAAGCTTTGCGTCCGCGGGATTTTCCTCAAGCCATTCGGCAAGCTTCTCGTATACCAGTCCCTCGACAGCCGTGCGCACCTCCGAACTTACAAGCTTCTCCTTCGTCTGGCTTGAAAATTTCGGGTCGGGAACCTTCACGGAAAGGACGCATGTCAAACCTTCACGCGCGTCGTCGCCGGTGAAAACCACCTTTTCCTTTTTTGCGACTCCGTTTTGCTGAGCGTATCTTTGCATTGCCCGTGTCAATGCGCCTCTAAATCCGGCGAGATGGGTGCCGCCGTCGCGTTGGGGAATGTTGTTTGTAAAGGGCAGAACCGCCTCATGATAGCCGTCGTTCCACCACATTGCGACCTCCATGCCAATATCGTCCCGTTCGCCGGAAATGAATACCGGCTCGTTTTGCAAAGGGGTTTTATTGCGGTCGATATATTTTACGAATTCCCGCAATCCGCCTTCATAATGAAGATCCATCTCCACTGGCGGCGTTTGCCTCTCGTCGCGCATCGATATGCGGACACCGGAATTCAGAAAAGCCAGTTCGCGAAGGCGTTTTTTCAAGGTGTCAAAACTGTAGTTCAGATTCGAGAACGTTGCGGCCGATGCGAGAAACCGGACTTCGGTGCCCCGCTTGCCGCGGGCATCGCCAACAACCTTGACCCGCTCCACGGTCTCCCCGCCTTCAAAGCGGACATAATATTCCTTCCCGGAACGCCACACCCGCAGTTCCAGCCATTCGGAAAGGGCGTTCACCACCGAGACGCCCACCCCGTGCAGGCCTCCGGAAACCTTGTATGAATTGCTGTCAAATTTGCCGCCGGCATGAAGTTGCGTCATGATCACCTCCGCCGCCGAAACTCCCTCCTCCTCATGTGTTTCCACGGGAATTCCGCGGCCGTTGTCCCATACCGAGACACTTGAGTCCGAATGCACAACCACTGAAACGGTGTCGGCATGTCCAGCCAGCGCCTCGTCAATTCCATTGTCGACAACCTCATAAATCATGTGATGAAGTCCGGAGCCGTCGTCGGTGTCCCCGATATACATGCCAGGTCTTTTTCTGACCGCCTCCAAACCCTTGAGCACCTTGATTGAATCGGCCCCGTACTCCTCCTGGGCCACTGCCGCTTGCGCCATCTGGTTTTCCTTTTTTTTAGTTATATTTCACTATATGCCGCCTGATTGAAAATGTCACGCGTCAAGGGCCGTTTTTCTCAAACATTCAATGCGCTCCATGAATGAGCGACCCGACTTTCCCTCCGCTGAAAACATGCGGCACCGGCAAATTTCGAAGAGTGAAACGCTCCTCGCCCGAATGCGGTCGTTATCCCGCAGCGAGAATGTTCAGGTCATGGCAATTACGAGACCAACCACGACAAGGGCAGCGCCCGATATGACGTTTACCTTTTGGAGCGCGCCCGGTGAAGTCAGCATTCCGCTTAAACGCCCCACGAGCAGCGATACCAGTATGTTGCCCGTCAAAGGCACAATGAAGGAAAGGAACACAATGACGGCAATGTCCGTCTCGGTCACCCGGGCGAGGTCGAAAAAACCCGGCAGCACGCCCATGTAAAAGAGGATGGCCTTGGGATTGCCGAGAATCGCCGCAAGCCCGGCAAGAAACCCCGGCAACATGCCCGGTCTGGTCAAACGACTGTCGCGAGCAATGGCCCTGCCGGAATGAACAATTAGCAAGCCTCCCATCGCGACGAACATTCCCACGGCGACGATTCGGAGAATCATGGTTATTTGCTCAAATTCCGACACCACCCATGCCACCCCGAGAATAGCCAGCAACGGCCATATAATGTCGCCCACCGCCACTCCAATCGCCAGTGGCCAGGCGGCATGAAATCCGCCTGACATGCCACGAGCCATCAGCGCCAGCCATACAGGTCCGGGAGTTAAAAACAGCGCGAGCAATGCACCTGCGTAAATCCATAATTCAAATGCGGCAAGTGTCATGGGCGAACTTCAATCGCGGATATGCCATCCCTTTCAGTCACGGCAATATGCTGCGCGGAATCCCCCATGAAATCAAAAAGCTCCATGCTCGTTCCAGTCATCCATGCCTGTGCGCCAAGCCTGTCTATCTCGGACTGAAGTGCGGTGCGGCGATGGGAGTCGAGATGGGCGGAAACCTCGTCAAGCAGCAATATGGGAGGTGATCCGAAATTCTCCGCTATGGCGCGGGCATTCGCGAGAATTAAAGAAATCAGCAACGCCTTCTGCTCGCCTGTGGAGCAATGCGCTGCGGGCATGCCCTTGGCCGTGTAGAATGCGCGAAGGTCCGCGCGATGCGGACCCAGCAGAGATCGGCCAGCCGCAAGATCCCTTCCGCGGCCACTTTCAAGCATCGCAAGAAAATCCTCTTCAAGAACGGGCATGCTGCCTGCGGGCATGGCGAGTTCAAGTTTCGCCGAGGGAAACGCGGTATCCGCAACGGACTGAACCAGATTGAGCGTTTTGAGTGTCGTCAGGCGGTTGGAATGGATTGCGACACCCGCCTTTGCCATTACCCGTTCCAAAGCGCCATACCAGCGGCCATCGGATACCCGTTCTCTCAACAATCGGTTTCGGTCACGCATCGCCTTTTCATATGCAATGGAAACCGAGGCATGCGCCGGGACAAGGCCCAGCGCCATTCGGTCAAGATAGCGCCTCCGGCCTTCGGCGCCTTCCATCCAGAGCCTGTCCATGGCCGGTATGAGCCACAAGACGCGAGCGATTTCCGCCAGATCGCCTTGCGGCGCGGTTTTTCCGTTTATCTTTAATTGCCTTGCCTGACCGTCATCAGACGAGAACTCGGTTTCATGCATCTGACCCCCGGACCGAATCGCTGCATGCACCTTCCAGCCCGCGCCGGCGTCGTTGTTCGCCATGTCCCGGACTTTCGCCCGCCGAAAACCGCGGCCCGGAGACAAAAGCGACAAGGCCTCCAAAATGTTTGTCTTTCCCGCTCCATTGCGGCCATGAATGGCGACAGGACGCGAATCCAGCGAAATTTGCAGGGAGCGGTGAGAACGAAAATGCGACAGTGCGAGGCGTGAAACATGCAACCCGTCCATCACGGCCCCGTCCGGCCTTTCCATCGGCATTATTCCCCGCGCGCGGCTTTCATCCCGCTGGCCGCAAGCAACGGGGTTCGGATCTAGTACCGCATGGGCATGACAACATACAGGGAAGATTTGTCATTCCCCTCTTGCAGCAATGCGGGGTTGGCCGAGGTGTTGAACAAAAACACAACATTGTCGCGATCTATCTGTTTGACAATCTCAAGTATGTATTTCCAGTTGAAACCAATTTCAATTGGCTCGTCGGAATAGGAAACCTGCACCGTTTCCTCGGCCATTCCCTTTTCCAGAGCGTTTACAGACAGGAAAAGGGCATCATTGCCAACCGAGAACTTTACCGCACTTGAACGATCCGAGCTTATCGATGAGACCCTGTCAACGGCATTGTAAAGCTCGCCTTGATTCACCTCCATCCGACGATTGTTTTGGACGGGTATGACGCGGTTGTAGTCCGGAAAATTCCCGTCAATCACCTTGGAGGTCAATATGATGTTTTCGGACACAAAACGTATTTTTGTCTCGGAAATGTAAACTTTGATTTTTTGCTCGGTGTTTTCAACCACCCGCAACAGTTCAGTCACCGTTTTGCGGGGCACTATCACGCCCGGAATGTCCTCGGCCCCATCGGGCAGCTCGACATCAATCCGGGCCAGCCTATGCCCGTCAGTTGCAACGCAGCGCAGCACTTTTCCATAATCCGTATCTGACGCATGAAGGAAGACGCCATTTAGATAATAGCGTGTTTCCTCGTTTGAAATGGCAAACTGCGACTTGCCGAACACATGGTTCAAATCCGCCGCGGAGGCTTCGAATTCGGCGGTGAATTCGGATGTGGCGATTTCAGGAAAATCCTCCTTTGGCAAAGTGGCCAGCTTAAAGTTTGACCTGCCGGCAACAACCTCCAGCCTGCCGGAAACATCATCCGTACTCAATGTCACAAGCGATCCCGGCGGCAGTTTCCTGGTGATCTCAAGAAGCGTTTTGGCGGAAACGGTTGTCGCACCCGCCACCTCTATCATGGCCGCCACCCTGTTTATAACCTCAAGATCAAGATCGGTGGCGCGCAGCATGACATTGTCGCCATCGGTCTCTATGAGGACATTTTCCAAAACGGGTATTGTGGCCCTGCTGTCAACCACACTCTGGATTTGCTGCAAGGCCTTTAGAAGCGCGTCTTTTTCAATGTTGATTTTCATGCCTTTTGCCCTCCAGTTGCGAATGCAAAAAATTCTTTGGAAGCCGCAAGGTAGCAAATTTCCGCAAGCGCACAAGCACTTTGTTTGCCGCCTCGGCCGGATGCCGCAAAACCCGGCCCCACTTGCGGCCGGCACGGCACTCCCGGAGGCCGATTGCGCAAATCATCCCTCAAGCGAGCGGCGAAGGATTTCGAGATCTTCGGCGACTTGCGCGTCATTGATGCGAAGCGCCTCGATTCTTCTCACGCCATGCAGAACCGTCGTATGGTCGCGCCCGCCAAATCTGCGCCCAATCTCCGGCATTGATCGACTGGTAAGCTGTTTGCACAGATACATCGCGATCTGTCGCGGACGCGCGTAAATTCGCTCTCTGCTCGGGCCGATCAGATTGGAAATGCTTATGTTGTAGTAATCGACCACCAGACGCTGGATTTCTTCAATGGATATTTTTCGTTCCGACCGGCGCAATATGTCTGCCAGGCAGTCCTTTGCAAGATCGAGGTTGACTTCGCGACCCACAAGGGAGGCAAAAGCGTAGAGTCTTGTAAGCGCGCCTTCCAGAACGCGAACGTTCGTCGAAATCCTGTGAGCCATGAATTCAAACACGCCATCGGCAATCCTCACGTTTGGATACTCCGCCGCCTTCTGATCCGCCTTTGATTGCAAAATGCCCAGTCTCAACTCGAAATCGGTTGGATGCAAGTCAACGACGAGCCCGTATTGCAGACGGGACTTTATTCGGTCTTCAAGGTTTTCAATTTCGCCCGGATCCCTGTCCGCCGAGATTATGATCTGCTTGCTGTTTGCCACCAGCGAATTGAATGTGTAGAAGAATTCATCCTGCGTGCTGTCCTTGCCGGCAATGAACTGGACGTCATCCACCATCAGAACATCCACGGAGCGGAAAGTCTCCTTGAAATCCATGACGCTGTCGCCGCGCAGAGCCTGAACAAATCTGTACATGAATTGCTCGGCCGAAAGATAGACCACATTGCGGTCCTCTTTTCTCGATATCAGTTCCCATGCGATTGCATGCATGAGATGCGTCTTTCCCAGACCTACCCCACCATAGAGAAAAAGCGGGTTGAAAATGGCGGGACCGCCTTCAGACACGCGCCTTGCCGCGGCATATGCCAGTTCATTCGGCTTGCCGACAACAAATCTATCAAAGGTAAAGCTTTCATCAAGCGGATTGGATACGGGTCTTGCCTTTTGCGTCTTATGGGATGGCGCCTCGGCCGAGACATCCGATTTTGACGTCTTTTCCGAATGCTCCTCCCAGACATTCGACACCACCTTGAAGTTGATCCTCTTCAGCTTCGGCTCGAAACCCTTGATTTTTCGGAGAATGAGATCGCCAAAATTATTGGATACATACTCACCCAGAAACGATGTCGAAACATTGAAAATCGCGACATCTTCCTCCACTTCCCGGAATTTAAGCGGTTCTATCCAGTTTTTGAAATTGGCGCGGCTTGTGTCGTTCATTATCTCCAGCTTCACTTTTTCCCATTGGTCACTTGTCATGATGTTTTCGTACCCGTTTTAAAAAATTTTCCAAAAGCGAAGCCTAAAACAGCCCCCGTCCACCACCGCAACCAGGGGAAAACAATTGGTCGGAGCGCCATGCCCATGTCATAGGGCACATGCGAAGGGCAAATGCGAATTTCCCACGAAATCCGCATTGCGGCATTTGCATGTTCGCGCATCCATGCAGAACAGGGTTTCCAATTAAAGAAAATGGCTTTCAAGGGCTGACGCCGCGTTCCATGCGATCTTATGCCCTCAACCTGTCCCCCCTAGCTGAATCACCATGGGAAAGTAACACCGCATGACGCCTTCATTCAACATTTCTTTTAGCTTGACAATGGGAATTGGAAAAACGAATCGGCGGCGGCAAAAGAGGCGCGGAATGAAAAAAGGCATCGGTTTCCCCGATGCCTTTTTTCAAACAACATGTTACGTGATGCAATTCACGTGAGGGCCTTTACGCGCGCCGAAAGTCGCGACATTTTACGGGCGGCGGTGTTTTTGTGAAAAATGCCCTTTGACACGCCGCGCATGAGTTCAGGTTGCGCCCTGGTCAGGGCCGCATGCGCCTTTTCCCGGTCGCCGGAGGATATGGCCTCTTCCACTTTTCTTAAAAAGGTTCGGATTCGGGAGCGTCTTGCTCTGTTCACGGCCATGCGTCGCTCATTCTGGCGGGCGCGCTTTTTGGATTGTGGCGAGTTTGCCATTTTGCTTGGACCTTTTCGGGTTCTTACTGTTAACATTTCCATAACGCCGGCAAACCCGAACCGGCATATCCGAAGCCGGAGCATCTGGCCTGAGCGGGCCGCACGCGCATGTGGAACATGCCAATTATACAGATATTTAAATAATGCAAGCCGAAAACGCCCCAACGAGCGCTTTTTTGCAATTTCTTCACGCCTTAAACCGCCGTTCGCGGGCAAAACGCTCCGTTCATCCGGAAAAAGCCCCTTCGAGCGCGGACAAAATCGAACCTATCCGAATTGCGCAATTGAGTTTTTCCAGTTTCGGGTCCGGCAAGGCCGTTTTTCTCATTTGTCGCGGAACTGCGCCTGGCGCTTTTCCATGAAGGCCGCCATGCCCTCTTTCTGGTCTTCCGTTGCGAACAGCGAGTGGAAGAGGCGACGCTCAAACAGCAAACCTTCGGCAAGTGGAGTTTCATAGGAGCGGTTAACCGCCTCCTTGACGGCCATGACGCTTATCATGGACTTTTCCGAAATCTTTCTCGCGGCCTCCATTACCTCCTTTTTCAAATTCTTGGCAGGCACGACGCGCGACACGAGTCCCGAGCGCTCGGCTTCCGCCGCATCCATAAACCTTCCGGTGAGATTCATGTCCATTGACTTTGACTTGCCAATCAGTCTCGTCAGACGCTGCGAACCGCCCATGCCCGCCATCACGCCGAGATTGATCTCGGGCTGTCCGAATTTCGCCGTGTCCGAGCAGATTATAAAATCGCACATCATCGCAAGTTCGCATCCTCCCCCGAGCGCATAGCCCGAAACCGCCGCAATGACGGGTTTCCGAATCCTCATGATGGCCGCCGATTCCGGAGTAAAGAGATCTCCCGAAAAGACGTCGACAAAACTTTTGACGCTCATCATTTTTATGTCGGCGCCGGCTGCAAATGCCTTTTCGGAGCCCGCGAGCACAATGCACCGCACCTTGTCATTCCTCTGGGCGTCTTCAAGCGCGTGCACAAGCTCGCTTAGCATCTGATCGTTTATTGCGTTAAGGTCGTCGGGCCTGTTCAGTGTTATCAAGGCCACATGATCTTCCATGGCGGTCGTGATTGTCTCATATGCCATTATATGCTCTCGCTGCTTTATTTCAGTTGTAAACACCACCGCGCGCAAACTGTCCAACCCGGTTGTTCAGCATATTATAAAAATCAAAATCCGGATTTTCAACTTGTTGATGGCCCGCCATTCGCCGCAAGCGGTGTTTTCACGTGCGGAAAACTGCCGATTCACTGTCTCACCTTTGACATTGGGGACAGTAATAGCTGGATCGGCCCGACTGGGTGATTCTCCGTATCGAGCCCGAACATCCCGTGTTGCGGCACTCTTCACCCTCGCGCCCGTACACGTCGAAGCCATGCTGAAAATATCCCAATTCCCCGTCCGCCCCGCGAAAATCGCGCAAGCTTGAACCACCTGCCGCAATTGCGTCCCGCAGGACTTCCCTAATGGCCGGCACGAGACGCCCGATGCGCCGCCTCGATATCGCGCCCGCCTGTCTTGCGGGGGAAATTCCAGACCTGAAAAGCGCCTCGGACACATAGATGTTGCCCAGACCCGCGACGATTCTCTGATCCAGCAAAGCCGATTTTATCGGAGACCTCCTGCCTTCAAGCATTTCGCATAGATATTCTTGACTGAAGCCGTTGCCCAAAGGTTCCGGGCCAAGCATCGCCAGAAGCGGATGCAGGCTGGCTCTGTCGCTGGCCATCAGGTCCATGGACCCGAAGCGACGGGGATCATTGTAGGTAATTCGAACTCCGGACTCGAAATCGATCACCACATGGTCGTGCTTTCCCGGCGTTGCGCGACCATGGCGGGATTCCCCTGGCCGATTCCCGGACACGAGTATCCGGCCGGACATGCCCAAATGAACGAGAAGCGTCTCGCCGGACGACAAATCCGCAAGGATGTATTTCGACCTGCGCCGCATGCGCTCCACGGTTTTCCCCTCAAGCCTTTCCGCCATACGGTCCGGGAACGGCCATCGCAGGCCCTCGCGCATAATCATCGCGGAAATCATCCTCCGCCCGGTCACGATGCCCCGCAGTCCCCGCAAAACAGTTTCAACCTCTGGCAATTCCGGCATCTCACCGCCTCTTTCCACTATGGCATTCGCTAAATTAACCCAATATACACCTATAAGAGACAGCGCGAGAATATAGGCAAGACAAAAGGACACCCGATGGGCGAGAAAACGACGCATTTTGGATTCGAGGACATTCCCGAAAGCAAAAAGGCCAACAGGGTAAGAGGTGTTTTTGGATCCGTGGCGTCAAGATACGATTTAATGAACGACGCCATGTCGCTTGGAATACATCGTCTGTGGAAGGATGCCATGATGGACTGGCTGGCTCCGAGTTCAGGGCAGCGTCTTCTTGACGCGGCCGGCGGCACCGGCGACATTGCGTTCCGGTTTCTCCAACGCTCGGGAAGCGGACATGCGACCGTACTGGACATGACGGAAGAGATGCTTGAGGAGGGCCGCAAGAGAGCAAGGGCCAAAAATTTGCCGGACAGCATGTTCTGGGTTAATGGCGACGCGATGAAGCTTCCGTTTCCGGACAGTTCTTTCGATGTTTACACCATCGGCTTTGGCATAAGGAATGTTACAAGGCCGGTGGAGGCTTTGAACGAGGCGTATCGCGTACTGAAGCCGGGCGGCCGGCTCATGGTTCTCGAGTTCAGCCGTATGCCAAATGAAATGATGCAAAAAGCCTACGACATGTATTCCTTCGGTGTAATACCCCGGTTGGGACAGGTCATTGCCGGAGACAAAAAAAGCTATCGGTATCTTGTGGAGTCCATTCGGCGATTTCCCGACCAGCACGCGTTTTTGAAAATGATTTGCGATGCCGGATTTGAAAATGCCGGCTATAGGAACCTTAGCATGGGAATCGCCTGTCTTCATTCAGCATGGAAGATCTGACATGCGGGGTCCGCACAACATCCTTCGCCTGATTCGAACAGGCGCCACACTTGAAAGAACGGGCGCGATGTCGGAAATCATGAAGGCAATGGACGCGCCTCCACTGGTTCAGGGCACCATAAGGTTTTTGGCATGGCCGTTTCACTGGCTGGGATATCCCGGCGACCTGAGCATGCCCCCCGTATTGCGCGCAATGACGGCTCTCGGCCCCGCATATATCAAATTCGGCCAGGTTTTTTCAACCCGCCCCGACATTGTGGGTGAAGACATCGCAACGGAATTGCGGATACTGCAGGACAAACTGCCGCCTTTCCCGCTTGAGACCGCAAGAGCCAGTGTCGAGCGCGAACTCGGTCGGCCCATCGATGAAATTTTTGCCGAATTCGGTGAACCGGTCGCCACGGCGTCCATAGCCCAGGTTCACAAGGCCCGTCTGAAGGACACTGGCGAGGTGGTGGCGGTAAAGGTGTTGCGGCCCAATATAGAAAAAGCGTTCCGCAAAGACATAGACGCATTTTACTTTGCCGCGCGATTGATAGAATTGCTCTCACCCGCTTCACGCAGGCTGCGGCCCACTGATGTAATTTCGCATTTCGAAGGCGTGGTGCTCGGTGAACTCGACCTGAGACTGGAGGCTTCCTCGGCAAGCGAATACTCCGCCAACACCTGCAATGACCCGGGATTTGAGCTCCCGGCGGTCATGTGGCCTGAATCCGGCCGGCGTGTAATGACACTTGGGTGGGTGGACGGAATTTCGATTGGGGACAACGATGCGCTTGATGCCGCGGGACATGATCGCGTCGCTATCGGCGAGCGAATACTGCAGCTTTTTCTAAGCCATGCGCTGCGTGACGGCTTTTTCCATGCGGACATGCATCACGGCAACATGAAAGTGGCCCCCAATGGAGCGGTAATCGCCTATGATTTTGGAGTCATGGGGCACATTGACGAATATACGCGCAAGGTCTACGCGGAAATAATCTACGGATTCATAAAGCGAGACTACAGGCGCGTGGCGGAAGTCCATTTCGAGGCCGGATATGTTCCCGCGGACCGGAATGTTGATGAATTCGCCCGGGCGCTCCGCGCGGTTGGAGAACCCATATTCGGCATGGATGCCACAAAAATCAGCATGGGCGGTCTTTTAAGCCACCTTTTTGAGGTAACGGAGCGCTTTGGCATGGAAACCAGAACCGAACTGCTTCTTTTGCAGCGAACAATGGTTGTGGTTGAGGGGGTTGCGCGCTCCCTAAACCCCCATATCAACATATGGCAGGCGTCAAAACCCGTGGTCGAAGACTACATTCGCAAGAACATTGGTCCGCAGGGCATCTTCAGGGATATGAAAAAAACGCTTCTGGTCATGTCAAGATATGGCCCGCGTCTTCCGGAGCTGGTGGAAGACGTTCTTCTTAGACCTCCGGCTTCCGCGGAAAAAACTCCCCGGCATTCCATTACACTGCTTGCCATGTGGTGGCTTGTCGGAGTTGTCACTGGCGTCGGGGTGATAATCGCGCTTGGCAGCTTATAGGCAAAGACCCCATAAAAAAGGGCGATCCGAAGACCGCCCCGCGTGTGGTTGTTAGCCACAAGCTTTTTTAATTTGTCATATCTTGCGTTGCGAGCCGCGACATCCTCCGCTGCGTCACCAGTCGGATACGCGCCATTCCCGCCGTCATCGTCCAGATAGACAACATACTCGAATCCCTGGCCGCGCGTGCAGGGTGCAGCTTTGTAAAGATCGGGCGTAAGGGAACGTATAAAGACGATCAGCTTGTTGCAGCTATGGGCAATGCTGTCGTTGGGAATTCTAATGCCAATATCATCCGACAAGCCACCACCCTTAGGAATTATTATGGGGTTTCCAGACTCATCCCCGAACCCAGTGAGTCCGGTCGCCGTCGCCCACGACACACCGATATGCAAATCCTGACTAGCTGTAGTTCCGTTCTTGATTTCGGCTTTGAAGAGGGGGAAGGCATCGCATACTGTTATATTCTCACAGCGTGGAATCCCATCTAAAGAGATATTGATTCCGACTTCCGGCAGTTTCTTCGCGGACAGACCATTGAGCCACGCATCGAAGTCAAACGCCTGGCTGTTCGCTGCGCCAGGGCTGAACCTGCCCACCCACCCCCGCCACCAATCCGGCGGCGAGCGTCATCATTAGCTGTTTCATGCAAAATTTCCTTGTTGTTGCGCGCCGGTGAAAGGAAACCGGTGCACTGGCGGTTAACTAACCGCTATTTAAGAAAAGGTTTTGACAATCTCAAGCTGACTTGATCAGCAATTCCCGCCAACTTCTGTTTTTCGCAAACTATCACTTCCTACATGAAAAAACTGATATTCAATGATTTTTTTGCCGCACAGGTCTAAAAATTCCCGCAAAAGCCAGGCGAAAAGCCTGCAAAACCTTTTTCAAAAATCCTTGTAGGCCATTGAATAATTTGATAAGGAAAAATTAGGGAATTATAAAGAAAGGTTGACAAAGCGGCGAGGAGACCCTATATTTAAAGGACAAGTATAGGAGATTCGAAAATGTCAAAAGGCCCTGGAAAATCGCACCGCCCCGGAATGTCCATAATTGAAATTGTGGAAATGTTTCCCACAGAAGAGTCCGCCCAAGAATGGTTTGAATCGGTTGTCTGGCCAAATGGCCGCCATTGCCCAAAATGCGGCTCGGTTCACACAAGAAAAGCCTCGCACAAGAAAATGCCCTATTGGTGTTCGGACTGCCGGTCGTATTTCAGCGTTAAAACCGGAACGGCCATGCAGTCTTCCAAGGTTCCAATGAAAAAATGGGCCATTGCGGTTTATCTCTGCGTCACAAGTCTTAAGGGCGTGTCCAGCATGAAGCTTCATCGGGACATTGGCGTGTCCCAACCAACCGCATGGTTCATGGCTCACCGGATACGCGAGGCATGGGCTGGCGAAGGTGATGACGGGTCCTTTGGCGGTCCCGTTGAAGTGGACGAAACATATTTTGGCGGAAAGCGCAGGAACATGAAGAAGTCCAAAAGGGAGCAACTTACCGGTCGCGGAGCGGTCGGTAAGATTGCGGTTGTGGGCGCAAAGGACCGCAAGACAAACAATGTAACCGCAAAAGTTGTGGATTCGACCGATGGCGAAACCCTGAAGGGTTTTGTGGAAGGCGTAAGCGAGCCGGAAGCAACCGTCTATACGGACGACGCAAAGGCGTATGTCGGAATGGACCGTGAACATGAAAGCGTGAATCATTCAGCTGGGGAATATGTGCGCAAGATGGCGCACACCAACGGAATAGAGAGTTTTTGGGCGATGCTTAAAAGAGCTCACAAGGGTACGTTTCATAAAATATCGCCCAAGCATTTAAACCGCTATGTCCAGGAATTTTCCGGGCGGCACAACATTCGCAATTCAGGAACTCTTGACCAAATGCGGGACACCGTTGCCCGTCTCGTTGGGCGCAGTCTCCTGCGGCGCGACCTTGTCGCGGACAATGGCCGTTCCAGCGCTGGGCGATAGCGGGCGAAACAGGGCGCGGGCCAGTTTTTCAGGGGTCGCGCCCGTTAAATCTTTTTTCGGATCAATTATCGGTACGCCTTTTGTCATGATTTCCTCCTTTTAGTCGAACAAATCGACCGGTTTTTCGGGGATGAATAATTCAATTTCCCGTATAATTTCATTTAAATCTCCTTGCACCCATTCGTGTTTGTTTGGGAACTTTTCATGGATATGCCGCTCCGTTTCCCTAAACGCCGAAGTCTCCTTGCTGTATTCTATTTTGTATTGCCTGTCAGGATCTGACGTTTGATAGGCGTTCAGGCGGGATTTCCAGTCTTTGGCAATCCCCACCTTGTATTCTCCCAAATAAGAAGGGTGGGAAATAACATACACAAATTTTCGTTCACGGTAGTCAACGCCAATGTCTGTTCTCCTAGGAGGGTCCGTTTGCAAATGGATCTTGTTTTGATGTTTTAAAATATCGTCTGGGTCTGCAATTTCCTTTGTTAGTCGGTTCCGCACTAAGTCATAAGCTTTTATGGATATGTCTATCCCCATCCATTGGCGGCCAGTTTGCTCTGCGGCAACGCACGTTGTGGCGCAACCGCAAAAGGGATCCAAGACAATGTCTTTTGGGTTGCTGCTGGCAAAAATAATTCTTTTTAGCAAAGCAAGCGGTTTTTGAGTTGGATAACCGTTAAATTCCTTTCTAGATTGCGCCGTTTGCCCGATGTCAGACCACCAAGAGGGAACCGGTCTTCCATTGCTTTCATCCAAATAAGTGCGTTTTCCTTTGAATTCCTTGTATTTTCTTCCTTTCCCGTCAGTCTTCGAAAACTTGGATTTTTGTTCTTTATTGAGGTCTGTGTATTGGTGTTTAAAAACCCCACTCTTTGATTTTCCATAAAACAAAATTATGTCGTGCTTTCGATGAAAACCGTACTTTGGGGGCTTTCCTTTTGGAGGATAGCCCCATATCAATTCATTTCTAAAATGAATTTCTCCAAATACGCAGTCCATAACCGATTTTAAATAATGACTCATGGTGGGATCACAATGAAGGTAGATACCCCCCCCCCTTCAGACTTTAAAATTCTATGGCATTCAATCAGACGTATTGACATGTACGACAAATATGCAAAATTGTAGGGTCTTCCCACTCCTTCAATGCCTTTCAAATAATGGTAAAGCCCAGGTCGGTCTTCCATAATGGAAACAAGCCATTCGGATTTAACGTCGTCTTTCCTAAATATGTCTTTAAATTCTGCCCCTTCCGCATTGCTGCCTATGGGTGCGGCAAATTTCTTGTTTTTGTTAAAGGGCGGATCAAGATATATCAGATCGACGCATTCTGAATTAATGCCGCGCATAACATCAAGATTGTCATCGCAGAATATCGTTCGATTAGGAACGTTGCAGTCGGTCATTTCAATCGATAAGCGAAAAACCAGCCGTCCTTTTCTTCAATCTCCACATTTACAATACCGCTAAGCGTGTCCATTCATCTTCTCCCAAGGTTGTGTGGTTTTCATATTTGCAAGGACTTTAAACAATATCAAGCAGACTTCTTCAAAAAGTCAAGAACCGTATGTCTAAACGGCCCTTGACTTTCCTTTTTGCGGTTGAAAAACTGTCGCAAGCTATAATGGAATACGGCTATTCTGTCAACCTTTCTTTATAATTCCCAAAAATTAGGGAATTGCCGGGACTTGACAAACTAAAAAATACAAGAAAACGGCGGGCTGTCCATGAATTTTGAAACCTTGACA
>JAPOTF010000072.1 GCA_026709325.1 Roseovarius sp. | reverse complement strand
AGGCAAGCCGGTTGGCTTCGTACTCAATCTTTATGGGTTGGTTCGGTGCTCGTAGCAGCACATTTTCAGACCAGTCACCTTCTTCAGCCTCTATGCGGTCGCGGTGCAGCAGGAAGTGCGCCAACTCATGCGCGAGAGTGAAGCGCTGCCGTTGCCTGGATTCGTGCCGGTTAATGCGGATAACAAATTGATTGTTCTCCTTGCGGATCTGACCTGAGGTTCCACGTGGCAGTGTGGACAGGAGAACATTGACTCCAAGTTGCTTCGCAATTTCGCCCAATTTGACGGGGTGCTCCGTAAGGTAGTTGTCGATTTTCTTTCGTACATCTATAGATAGGCCCAAATACTCTTGAGACGGCGATTTCACCTCCCAGCCATTCGATGCTATGATTTCAGCAGTGATTCCATTCATTGAATTTCCCTCCCAACTCCAGTTACGAGAACCTAACTGCCCTCATCCGTCTCTGGGCCTGCCCCTTGCATTCGCATTGCAACCCGTTCCAGGACTGCGTCTAATTCACCCTTGCGAGCCATCTCGGAAAATATTTGGTGTCCGGTTTCATTATTAAGAAGCGCAGCCCGAAGTGCCCCGGGCAGTATTTCGCCGACCTTTTCGGTGACATTTGGCTCAAGGTCAGAGTCCATCGTCTCCCTGATCTTCGTTTCGGCCGCGGTTTGGGCGGCTTTTTCCGCATCATTCTTTATTTCACGCAGGGTCTTGAAGGCCACCAGACCTATGACTAAAGCGCCAACCGTAATTGCAAGCCCGACAGCGGACAACAAGACCACAACCAGTGACAGAAGCAGATCAACGTAGTCGGCGCGGGTAGGATCAATGTGTGTGACTTGGCCCGCTCCCGGTGTTCCCCAATCAAGGTAGGTGACAAGCGCACCTGCTGCAGCAAAACCTCCAATTATAGCACCTGATATTGAAGATAGAACCTTTACCATATCGCTTAATCCTTGCTCTTAAAAATAAAAAATTGGCGAACATGCCAATGATGAAACTCAAACGCTTTGATTTAATGATTTGCCACCTGTCATTTTGAACGGCATTATTGCAAAAAACGCAGCGCGCAACTTGACAGCGCGATTGCGCCAATTACAGCGCCTGCAATGGCATTACGACTAGGAAACAATCTTTGCAAGCCATGTCGAACCATGTAACCGTATCCCAAAATATCTGTCGCATTCGATTTTTCATGATCTATGATTCGGAGATAACATATGCCGGAGTTAAGAATCCATGCATAAAAATGACAGGTTCCTGAAGCCGGGGCGGCGCTCATCATCAGACGAGGACGGTTGCGCGAAATGCTGATTGACGGTTTGCAGTATGCCAGATGGTCGGAGAAAATATTCCGGCAAATGCGCGAGGGCGCTGTTGACGCGGTCCATGTCACGGTTGCCTATCATGAAGGTTTCAGGGATACGGTACTGAATTTCGAAAAATGGAATCGCTGGTTCGAGCAGTACCCGGATCTCATTGTCAAGGGCCGGTGGGCCGAAGATATAGACATCGCACGGGAAACCGGTCGAACGGCCGTTTTCTTTGGCTTCCAGAATCCGGGCCCCATAGAGGATGACATTGGTCTCGTTGAAATCGCGCACACCCTCGGTGCGCGATTCATGCAACTGACCTACAACAACCAGTCTCTTCTCGCGACGGGTTGCTACGAGGAAAATGACGCGGGAATCACCCGCATGGGACGTCAGGTCATACGTGAAATGAATCGAGTTGGCCTTGTTGTGGACATGTCCCATTCCGCTGACAGATCGACCATGGAAGCGGCGGACATATCCGAGCGCCCCATAGCGATAACCCATGCAAATCCCCGGGAGTGGGCTCCCGCATTGCGAAACAAAAAGAGAGATGTAATTCGGGCCGTAACCGAAAACGGCGGAATGATGGGATTTTCGCTCTACCCGCATCATCTAAAGGACAAATCCGATTGCACTCTTGAAAGCTTTTGCGAGATGATTGCGCGAACGGCGGAGGAGTTCGGTGTCGAGCGTCTGGGAATCGGTTCGGACCTGTGCCAGGATCAGCCGGACAGGGTGGTTGATTGGATGCGGACGGGCCGTTGGACAAAAGAGGCCGATTATGGTGAGGGAACCGCGGAAAATCCGGGTTTTCCGAAAATGCCCGAATGGTTCGGAGACAATCGGGATTTTGGCAACATTGCCGTCGGACTTCGAAAGGTCGGCATGTCGGCTGACGAGGTTGATGCGATACTCGGTGGCAACTGGTATCGGTTTTTTGCCGACGGCTTCAGGCCCGCGCAAACGTGATGGCGCACGGCGCGCATATTGAGAGACGGTCGCCGGAAAAGGTTATGCGACTTGGTCGGCTTGGATCGTTTCACCAGTGCCGACTTGGCTTCATGCGGATATTGACACGGCGAATGGCGCGCGAAAAATGGAAGTTTTCACGACCGGCGTTTGACATCGATGACAAGGGCGTTGGGCAAGCGGTTTACTCCGCCAAAGTGCGGGGCAGACATTACTCCCTTGTGGCCTTTGCACATGATCTGCCGGACTCGCGGCGTTCCGACAGGGTAATTGCCGAGGCCTGGGATGCAACATTTGCCCTGCATGACGGCATTCCCGGACCCGATGACATTGATCGTCTTGCCCGTAACGTCCCCCTGCAGGAAGCGGGACGCGTAAGTGAATCGGAACTCACTCTTTCGCGCGCAAACCGTTCGGTGAGACTTTGGGATCATGTCGTGCACGCGCTCGCGTCGGGCAAACAGCCCGATCCCGAAAAAATCGACAGTGTTGGCTATTTAATGCGAACCACGGCTGTCTATGGATCGGGCAAGTTTGGTGCAGCCGACCGCGAGCGGATTGCCGACCGGGATGAGATGCAGGCGCCCTTTCAGGCTGAAATGCTGTCGGTTTACATGACAAGGGTTTTCGTAAGGGATCTGGTTCGGCACATCGCAAAAATCGGGGGAGGGGAAAAGGCCGTTGATCTTGACCCGGACATTGCGCGTCGAATGGGCATCGGAAATTCCACGGGTCTGGGAATGGCTCCCTTTATTGTCAACCATCCCGTTCTGTTCAACAACTGGATCATGGTTCGGGAGGAAGCCATTCGCCGGGTCAGATCTGTTGAAACGGCTACCGAGGCCGAACAAACCGAATTCAGGCGCATACTTTCCCAAGCTTCCAGGTTGATTGAAAACGGTCGTTCAGATCATCCCGTCCAGGTCAGTAAACTTGCTGAATTGCGTCACGACATGAAAGTCCTGCAAGAGAAGATAAATTCGGAACGCCTTGACGGGAGGCGTCCCTGGAACGAGTTGTTCGAATGGGCGGAAAGCTCGCTTGGAGAAGAGGGGCAGGAATTTCTGGCCTCCATTCTTCTTGAACCCTATGGGAATCTTGTCGACGGGCTGGCCGTTTGCATGGCTGACAAGCATCAGGCGAAATTTCAGATTGACGGATCAAAATCGGTCGGGGAAACGAAAGGGCTAATTCGCGACAGATTTAGCTGGGCTCTTGATATTGACTGGAATTCCCGGGAAAACTGCGCCCGCGCATGGTATGTCTCCGAGGAAAAACTTGAGCCGCGGCTAGGAGAGCGTTTCGAGGAGCCGATTGCCGATTACGAGCAACCCCTGGCTCCGGCCAGAGACGCCTGCATGGCTCTTTCCGCCATGGCGAAATGGGAAGATGGCACATCAATTGCCAAATTTCTTTCCGTTCATCCAGAGCATCGCCATGCAATCAGGCGGGTTCAGATGTGCCGTGCCGCTCCATATGGAGAGATATGCGACAACACGATAGGCGCCGGGCTGATGCCGATAGACATGCTGCGCGCAAAATTGTCGTTTTTCGGAGCGACGCGATTTGACCCTCGCTCTGACAGATGGGTTAGAATATGCATGTATGCCGGTGCGCCGTATCCGGAAGAAATAACGTCGCAAAATTCGGACCTCTGGGTCTATGGAGGCATGGAGAGTGAATCTGTCGCTTAACGAAGTGGAGCTTGCGGCAAAAAAGGCGGCGCGAGGTGCCGGCTACCCCTGGGGGCTGGCGGAGGAAGCCGCAAAAGCCACTCGCTGGCTTTGCGAAAACGGGCTTGATGGCTGCGCAATTTTGCTGTCAATGCTCAAGATGAACGATGGGATCGGGAATTTTGGACGGGTTGCGGAAATAGATCAAGGTATCTGGAGGGGCGTGACGGGAAAGCTGTGTCCAATTGCGGCAGGCGCATCGCTCTCCGATTGCGCATCATGTCTAAATGCCATCAATATCCACATGGAGAATGTCGCGCAACCTGCCTTGCTCATCCCCTTTGCGGCCATCGCGTCAAACCGCATTGGAGCAGATCTGATGATTGTCTGGTCGCGCTCGACCGCGGTAACGGACGGCGCCGAACTGGAATTTAGTGGTTCACTGGATCATTTTGCCATTCGCGCAACCGTGACGGAAAGCGGGATGACCGGGCGGCCCATCGCAAGGCAAACAAGGGCAAGTCCCGAATTTGACATTTGGGAATCACTCAATTCGTTTGCCGAGCGCACATACGCTCCCGCCACCGATGAATCCAGATTTAGAGGCGCCGGATCGGGCGACTCGGATAACGACTGAACAACATCAGTCATCCGCGGGTTTCTGGAGAGCAAAAGACGATGTCGCAATTGGCACCTGGGCCGGAGAAATCCGCAGCGGGCGGTTTCGGGGCATGCGCCATTTAAGGTGGGCGTTTCATGCCGTCTGCCGCAGAGCCTTGCGCAAGCTGTTTTCTATGCCATTTTGGACATTTGCAAGTTTTCTGAATTCACCGGCGTTTTGCTCCACTCTGACAATCTCGATATCGGGACGCGCGGCGCGAAGCCATTTGTCATTGATTTCAACCAGGGGGTTTTCAACAATTGCAACTCTTTCATGACGCCCGTGTACATGTTTGTCGAGATTCACCGGGCGAAGGTTTCCTTCTCTGTCTCTTGCGGGAACCCTGGTTGCCACCTCGATTCCGGTCCTTGCCCACGCGCAAAATGCGGCCCTTGGATCTGCCGTGAACACAATCGCCCCTTCAAAATTGTTCTCGGGAGCAAAGAACGCGCTGTCAATGCATTCGCGAACCTTGTTTTCGCCATATTGAAGAAGGATGTCATTGCAGTCCCCCTCGTCGACATCGGAAGGTATGGCTATGCCGACTCTCTCCACCCCCTTGCGCTTCCATTCTTGAGCGGCCTTTAGCGCGGAGCCAATCCCAACGCCGGATTTCTCAAGATCCGACACGATGATCAGTTCTTTGACATGATCCGGAAAATGGGCCTTTGCAAAGTTGCTGGAGCCAAAGGTGATCAACGTCGGGATATGGGTGGCCTGGTAGACGGAAAGCGCGGTTTCCGGTCCTTCGGCCATGGCAATCCTGTCCACACCGGATGTGTCGCCTATGGTGACGCAGGAACCGGGAATATATCCGTTTGTCCTTTTCGGGTTTCTGAACTTGACCTTTTTGCCGTTGGTTGTCAGAACCTGTTGCACGGCCTTGATGTCTCCCGAGCCGTTTCTTGCCGCGAATACAAGAGATACAACGGGAGTCTCCGGAATGTCCTTTGCCTGGACATGCATTTTGGACAGATCTTCTGGAGAAAGAGTCCGGAATTTCAATATGTCTGGGGGGATTTCGCAAACAATGCCGCGTTTCTCAAGATAGGCGAGTCCGGCGTCTTTCCCCAGTTCCGAATCGCTGCTGTTCCAGATCCAATTGGCTATGTTGATGCGGTGATTTAGATCCTTTTCGATTTCCCGCTGCAGTTCCTCGTCCGACTTGACGGGAGGCATGCTCTCCGAACCCACGGGTTTGCCGGATATGCCCAGAAGTTCCCTGGCGATGTCCAGCGCCTTCAAAAAACCGGATTTGTCGTTGCCGAGCGCATTGTGCCATCTGATTAGCTCAATCATGTCGCCGCTGGCGTCGGCGTCTTTAAACGAGTGAAAAATCCCCCGATACTGACCGGCCGTGTTTACGACAAGGGACTGGTTTTCATAATAGCGCACGCTTGTGGCACTGCGAGCAGTCGGTTGCAGACCAAGTATTAGCGATGCGTATCTTTCAGGATCGGCCTTAAGCATATCGGCTATATCTGAAACTGTGACCTTGTGCTCCATTTGGACCTCTTTGGCAGTAAAAAGTCGCCCTTTTATTATGGATATTGCGCTGACTAACGTGAATTATCCGCACATGCAGCCACGTTTGGACGCCGGTCTGGAGATTGTCAATGCGGGACCGCTTCAGGAAAGAGTCCGATTTCAAAGGGAATAAAAGATGCCGACGGCAAAACCAATCGCGGCATGGCCTGTAAATTTCCGGAAAAATCAGATGCATGAACATGAAAAGGGTGAAACGCCATTATATGAAAACGCGTTCGCACGGTCCGACCGGTCCAAATGCGCTCTTTCCGCAATTGGAGCAATCGGATGCGGGCAAATATGGGGTTTAATCGCCCTGCAAAAGCAAAAGCGGGAACCATATATTGCAGGACAGGGAATTTTTCCGGCCGCTGGACGGCAATTACACGTTAATGGTTGGGAATTAAATCATATAATTATGAGATAAAAACCCGCAACGTCAATAGCTTGGCGGATGCAGCCCCTAGAATATCGCCAAAGCGCAATTCAATAATAATTGCGCTTTGGCGATTCCTTGAATTTTACCATTATCGAGCGGGACGGGTTAAAATCAGCGCGCAACGAACAGGACATCATTGGCACTTGAGCTGCAAAGGCCAATGGCAACCGATGGATCTATATCAACGGAGCGTAATGTGGCGCCCACGCCAATCTGATATACGATGCCTTGTTTGATAAGTCCGGCTGAAAGCATGGCTGTACATGCATCCCGCGGTATGTCTTCAAAGGTGACTCTGAACTGGCGCGGTTGCGCGCTGTTGGCGCTTATCGTGGTCAAACCTCCCCATGGATTGATTAGTGCCGCACCGTCAACGGCCTCTGCGGGGGCAATTCCCGAGTTGACAACAAGCGATGTGGTAACACTCGTGAAGTTGTTTCTTGTGGAGTAAAGGGACTTGATTCCGCTGATATAGGTTTGCAATTGGGATTTTGCCTGGTTCAGTCGGGAAGTTGAAGATGCATTGTTATAAAGCGCGAAGGCGCCGACTATCACGATTGCCGCCAGTCCCAGGAACAGCAGGGCTTCCATTAGCGTGAGACCGCGAAGAGTTTTCTTTTTCCGGAGCATATGATTTTCCTTCACAGCTGGTTTTTAGATGCGTGCAGTTGGGTCACCAAAAAAATTAGGTACATTTTCCGGTCGATCAAAATTTCGGATTTAATTTCACCGCGAATTCATGAAAATGTCGCGCTCGGCAGGCATGCTTCGATTTTTTTAATGCGAAAGCCGCTTTCAATTCCCATATATAATCGCAGATATATTTATTGGACCGCAAAACCTGATATTGGCATTGTCTTTGCGGTATCCATTGCTTGGAAAACGGGGCCGCGCACGGAAATGCGGGAGGTAAATATGGACGGTTCACATGGCTTTAGCAGTTTAAAGAGCAAGCAACGCGCGCTTAGAGATCATTTCCCGGAGCCTATGAAGCTGCGTACCCATCGCGCCATCAGCTGGATAAAAAGATCGGAGATGTGCGAAGGAGATGATGACGCGAAGTTTATATTCTTATGGATAGCCTTCAATTCCGCATATGCCGACGAGATAAGATTCAAGGACAACAATTCCACCGAAAGACGGTCTTTCAAAACATACTTCAAAAAAATTGTCGACCTGGACATAGATCACAGAATCAGCAATGCGTTATGGAAGAGGTTTAGCGGGCCTGTTCGCTTGCTGATGGAAAGCCCCTACACGTTTAAGGATTTCTGGCAGTATCACAATGGTGTTTCAGGCTTTGAGAACTGGAGAAACAGCTTTGTCAATGACAAGAAAAAATTCATAACCGCATTTGAAAGAAATGAAAATGTCAAGGTGCTTGTACATGTTTTTGACAGATTATACACGCTGCGAAACCAGCTTGTGCACGGTGGATCAACCTGGAACAGCCATGTAAACCGGACTCAAGTTAAAGATGGCGCGGAGATTCTCGGTTTTCTGCTGCCGATTTTTGTCGATCTGATGATGGACAATCCGGAAGACGACTGGGGCATGCCGTTCTTTCCCGTTGTGGAAGACAACGCGTAAAAG
>JAPOTF010000063.1 GCA_026709325.1 Roseovarius sp. | reverse complement strand
AGTCTTCCCCACGCTCGTGGGGGTGTTTCTAACCCGAGCAACAACGCGTGGGAGAATTTGCGGTCTTCCCCACGCTCGTGGGGGTGTTTCTCGAGTGCGCCACAACATACAATTCCGTATGAAGTCTTCCCCACGCTCGTGGGGGTGTTTCTCGCCCTATCCGCTCCGGGCTTGAAGTAGAGCAGTCTTCCCCACGCTCGTGGGGGTGTTTCTGAGACAAGAGAGTCGATGCTTAAGCTCATGAGGTCTTCCCCACGCTCGTGGGGGTGTTTCTCTCATTCCGCAAGGCGATCGCGGCGAGCAAATGTCTTCCCCACGCTCGTGGGGGTGTTTCTGAGGGAAATGCTGGACGATTGCTATGACCTTCGTCTTCCCCACGCTCGTGGGGGTGTTTCCTGCGGCCGCCCCCTGAATGTGATGGCCCAGCAGTCTTCCCCACGCTCGTGGGGGTGTTTCTATGAATAAATCTAAACAAATTTGGCTTTTGTAGTCTTCCCCACGCTCGTGGGGGTGTTTCTGGGCGAGCGGGGACAATGGCGGGAAAGAGGCCGTCTTCCCCACGCTCGTGGGGGTGTTTCATGAGCAGGTCAGTAACACCTGAAAAGCAGAAATTGCACAACAGGCTCTGGGAAAATGTGTACACCACTTCTAAAGACTTAATGTGTCTTACGATGCAAAGCCTCGCTTAGTTCGGACATATTCATTACCTTCAAAAAAAAGCACACAACAAAAAAAAGAATAATGTTCAACAGAAATAATAAAATTAATACAAGCCATCTCCAGCCGGGTATTTCAAAATAGGGTGTCAATATTAGTGATGAGGAAAATAGAAACACACCCGTTAATACCGATACAGCGATTATCTTCCATATGCGACTGTGAAAGCGATCATCAAAGTGAGCGATTTTTCCATATTTTCGAGACCCCCCTATTAGTAGCCAAACCATAACCCAAGCTGAAATGACCGTAGCGATAGCAGTTGCAATCCACCCAATATATATCGCAAGCCCCACAGCTAGGATAGCATTTAAAAACATCGAAATTAAAGCATAGTTTAAAGGAGAGCGGGTGTTTTCTCGGGCAAAGAAAACCGGTTGCAGTATTTTTTGCAATACAAATGCAGGCAAGCCGATGCCATAAATTGATAAAGCAAGTGCTGTGGCAACTGAATCTTCTTCTGTAAAAGCACCGCGCTGAAATAGAACTGAAACAAGGGGATATGGTATAACAATTAAAGCAACAGCGGCTGGTATTGTAAGAGCCAATGCAATTTCAGCAGCTCTTGAGAGAGCTTCACGTCCACCAACTTTATCATCTTCCGCAAGCTTTCTGGAAAGCGTTGGCAAAAGAACAATTCCAATGGAAATTCCAATGACCCCAAGAGGCAGTTGATAAAGTCGATCAGCTGTATACAGCCAACTGATCGCATTGTCATAATAAGATGCCACCAGTTGCCCCACCAACAGGTTTACTTGAACTACACCGCCCGCAAGTGCCGCGGGTATGGCGATTTTAATCAATCGCGAAATCTCGGGTGTCCAGCGCGGCCGAGCCGGGCGGATGCGAATACCCGCACGGCCGGCGGCATGCCAGACCAGAACCAGCTGCGCGACACCTGCAAAGGGAATTGTCCAGACAAGGGCAAGGGAAACGTCATGTCCTGTCGCCCATGCCGCGCTCATGGCCGCGACAAGCATGACATTGAGAAGCACGGGCGCCGCAGCCGCCGCGGCAAAACGTCCGGCGGCGTTCAGCGCGCCGGAAAACAGTGCGGCGAGCGAGATAAAGATTATATACGGAAAGACAATCCGTCCAAACTCAACGGTGATGTCAAATCGCTGGTCGCCGTGAAACCCCTCCGCGGTCAGCCAGACGAGAGCGGGCATGAACACCATCGCCATGCCGGTTAGAATCAAAACGGCAATGCTGAGACATGATAGTGCAAGACTTGCGAATTCCGCGGCATCCTTGCCCGTCTCGAGCTTTTTAGAAAACATCGGTACAAATGCCGCGTTAAAGGCGCCTTCAGCAAAGAATCTTCGAAACATGTTGGGCAATCGAAAAGCCGCCACAAATGCGTCCATAAGCGGTCCCGGCCCTATAAGACCGGCAATTAGAACATCCCGTATAAAACCCAATATGCGACTCAATAAAGTCCAGCTGCTTACAGTCAGTATGCCGGAGAGCATTCGGACGGGTTTCATCGCGCGCACCGTGCAAAAACATCAATTTGAATGCTGACAGCGCCAAAAGCGAGATTAAAGAGTGGCATGCCTTTTGTTAAACCGTTGCCCATTGGGCACCCCGCTCGATTGCGGCGCGCAGCTTTCGTTCAAGACTTTTTTGCCTGGCCCTGGAAAAAAACTTCAGGCCGAACCTGTCCTTGATGTAAAAGCTGTCCACCGCCTGCAAGCCGTAATTTGCTATCACGGCCGAGTTTATCGATGCGTTCGCATTTGCCAGAGCTTGCGTCAGGTCGTAAAGCAAACCCGGTCTGTCTCTCGTCTCAACCTCGATTATTGTATAGTTGTCGGAGCCTTCATTGTCGAATGTGATATGTGTCGGCACCCGGAAATGACGTTCGCGTTTTTTGATCTTGTCGCGTGAGCGAATGGCGTCGTCGGGAACAATCTCGTCTGCCATTATCCGTTTAATCATCTTGCCGAGCCGATGAAAATGCATGGCTTCATATGGGTGCCCTTGCGCATCCTGTATCCAAAATGCCGCGGTCGCATAACCGTCATTGGTGGTGTATGTGCGCGCATCGACAACATTTGCGCCAACCAGGGCCAAAGCTCCGCACATTCGGCTGAACACTCCCGGGTGGTCGGCCGTCACGAAACAGGCCCGGGTTGCATCGCGATCGCTATCCGGAGTGAGCGCCATTCTAACATCCGGGGTGGGCGGGCCGCGCCTGAGACGGGCAAAATCAAGATGCGTGCTTACGTGCAGGCGCTCCCAGTATTGACGGGTGTGCCTGCTCAATTCGGCCTTTATCTCTGCCGGACTCCAGTCCGATGTTCTTTCGCGGAAAATTTTCTTTGCCTCGGTCTCGCTGTGCGCTCTGCTGATTTCCTCCAGCCCGCTTTTTAGCGCCTGACTGGTAATCGCGTATAGCGAGCGAATTAGCGTTGCCTTCCAGTTGTTCCACGTGTTTGGACCCACGCCGCGTATGTCGCACGCGGTGAGCACGCAAAGCAGATCCAGTCGTTCCTGTGTTTGTACCGCCCTTGCGAAGTTCCGGATGGTTCGCGGGTCGGTAATGTCTCGCTTCTGCACTATGTCCGACATCAGGAGATGATGGCGAACCAGCCATTCGACGGTGTCCACCTCGACGATTTTCAGGCCAAGTTGAATTGCGGCTTTTCTTGCCATGTGCGCCCCGAGAATCGAATGGTCTCCGCTCCTGCCCTTGCCAATGTCATGCATGAGTAGAGCCACATACAGAACCCGCCTGTTGACGCCTTTGGCGAGAATGGACGAGGTGATCGGAAGATCCTCCGTCAGTTCCCGTCGTTCAAGTTGCGCAAGCTGCGATATGCATTGGATGATATGTTCATCAACGGTGTAGCTGTGATATGTGTTGTACTGCATCATTGCCCGGACAGGCTCAAAGTCTGGAATAAAGGCCGAAAGCACGCCCAGCTCGTTCATGCGGCGAAGCCCGCGTTCCGGATTTCCATGCTTGAGAAGCAAATTTAGAAACATCTTTTTGGCTTCCGGCGACTTGCGGAAGCTGTCGTTGATCAGATTGAGATTTGCCGTCACAAGTCGCATGGCATCGGGGTGGATGAGCAATCCGGTGCGCAGGCCCTCCTCGAAAAGACGAAGCAGGTTCAATCGGTCTTCCAGGAATTCCCCCTCGTCCGCAATGGCAAGGCGCCCGTGAACTTCCCTGTAGCCCGGCTTGAGTTTGCGGCGGCGGGAAAACAGCCGTTGCAGCAGCGGCTCGGACTTGACATGCAGCGCCTCGAGCTTGGTTAGCAATATGCGCGTGAGATCCCCCACGGACGTGGCGTGCCTGAAATAGTCCTGCATGAAATTCTCGACGGCCCGCCGGCCGGAGGTGTCGTTGTAGCCCATTCGCCTGGCGACCTCGTTCTGCATGTCAAAACTGAGCTTGTCGTTTGCCCGGCCGGAGGAGAAGTGCAGATGGCATCTCACTGCCCAGAGAAAGTTTTCCGCTCTTGAGAACGTGTCGAATTCATCCCTGGTGAAAAGCTTGATTTTAACAAGCTCCGCAACGTCATCGACGTGATAAATGTATTTGGCAATCCAAAACAGGGACTGCAGATCCCTTAAACCGCCTTTGCCCTCCTTGATGTTCGGTTCAACCATGTAGCGCACGCCATGCCTGATATGCCGCACATCCCGTTCATCAAGCTTGGCTTCAATGAATTCTCTTTCGGTTCCCTTGAATAGTTCCTTCTTCAATCGGTCGGCAAATTTCCGGCCAAGCGAGGAATCGCCATATAGGAATCGCTTTTCCAGGAGAGATGTGCGAATGGTGAAATCATCTCTTCCAAGCTCAATGCAGTCCTGTGCTGTACGCGTCGAATGCCCGACTTTCAAACCAAGATCCCAAAGGATGTGGAGCGTGCTTTCAATAACGGCCTGAATGTCGGGTGACGCTTGTGTCGGTGTTAAAAAAAGCAGGTCAATATCGGACATGGGGGCCATCTCGCCGCGCCCGTAGCCTCCCACCGCAAATACCGAGATTTGCATGGTTTCGGCAGTGGCGGAATTATCGGCGATCTGGCTTGTGGCAATTTCAAGAGCGGAAAGAACAGTGCAATCGGTAAGCCAGCAGATGGAGCGCGTTGCCATGCGGGCGGAAAAGGGGTTGCTGCCGAATTTTTCCGCAATGGCCAATTGGCCGGTTTTCAGGGCGCTTGAGAGAATCTCCACCCCGACTGTTCGCAGGGCCGCTGAATCTCCATCGTGATCCCTGAAGGCCTTTTGAATCCTTGAATTTGTTTCCGTGACGTTGAAAATGCTGTCTGCCGGACCGATCAGGCTATCTGTTTCGGAAATCGCGGTCATTGTTGTCAAACAAAGTGGTTTGAGTTAAAAGCCGGTTCCGCCAAAGCTTTGCGGTGCGGGTGACAACTCGACGATCATGCGATCCTCGACGGTTGCAACTGACAGGCCCCGCTCAATTGTCCGATTGGAGCGAAAGCGGAATATGCCCGTTACGCCCTGAAAACCCGCCGGTTGCGTCAGCGCGCCGGTTCTTCCGGAAATTGCCAGAGCGCCAATTGCGGATATAGCATCGTAGGACAGGCCCGCCAGAGTGTGGGGGTTCGTGCCCGTCGCCTCGTTGAATTTGGCTTTAAACAATGCGTCTCGAACTTGATCGGGCATGGCAAACCAGCCCCCTTCAATGCCGGGCAGGTCAAGTGTTCTGGGAGGTCTGTCCCAGCGCGTCAGGCCAATGTGCTGCACCATGTCGTTGCCGAGACCGGCCTCGGGCAGCATTTGCGAAAACAGCGGCAGCCCGCCAGTGGAGGTTGCCGTGAGAAATACGGTGTCTGCGGCGGTTTTCTCGACAGCCGCTTTGATTTCCGGGATCGAATCTATCACGCCCTGTTGGGAAAAGTCATGTCCGACGCTTCCGACCGAATATGCGCCATTGTCTGCAATCGCCTTTTCAATCGCGTCTCTTCCGAGACGGCCGGAAAGAGTGTTGGAATGAACAATCAGGATTCGGCTTTTACCCTGCTCAACGGCATATTCCACAAGGCGGTTCGCGGTATCGTAAAAAGTCTGGCCCATAATGTAGAGATTGCCGCCCGCTATTGTCTCGTTGTTTGAAAAAGCGAGCACATTGATGCGCCTGGGCGCAACCGCGACTGCCACCGCGTTGGCCGATTCGGCGTGCAGAGGCCCCACGATAATGTCTGCGCCGTCTTCAGCGGCCTTGAGCGCGGCGGATCTGGCATCAAGGGCGTTGCCATTGGTGTCATAAACCCGAATATCGATTTTAACACCTGAAATATCCGCTATCGCCAGTCTCGCGGCGTTCTCCATGTCGCTTGCCAATGAGGCTTCGCTGGGGTCTTCGGACCCATATGGCACAAGCAGGGCCACCTGGACGCTTGCA
Organism: Roseovarius sp.; assembly: GCA_026709325.1. Classification (GTDB taxonomy): domain Bacteria; phylum Pseudomonadota; class Alphaproteobacteria; order Rhodobacterales; family Rhodobacteraceae; genus JAPOTF01. The sequence continues at coordinate 2,263 of JAPOTF010000063.1, read as the reverse complement.
TTGCTTGCATCCAGTTTTCCCGATGGCTGTTCCGGAACGCAGGCGGATAGGCAGATTGCTGTCAGCAATGCAAAAAAAGCCCTAAATGACATGCTCGCAGAGTATGGTTTTAAATGCATCTGTATAATTGCTCCCTTGTCTTGCGAAAGATTCATGCCGATGAACTGGATTGCCGCCAGGTTAAGGTGTTTTTCGATGCTAGTAAACGGAAACTCTCAATGGCGAGAGAATTTCATGCCGGGACATGTTGAATTTATCTCGGGTAATGCCGGAAATTTGAAATGTGACATATTGCGTATTGCATGTGGGCGAATTATCCGTAGACGCTGAAAATTGAGGGGTTTTGGTAATGGACAGGGTTAAAAGCGCATTGTCGCCGGGACTGTATCTGATTGCGACGCCCATAGGATCGTCTCGCGATATCACTTTGCGATCACTGGACATTCTGTCTTTGGTTGACGTTCTTGTGGCCGAGGACACTCGCGTATTGCGTAAGCTTCTCGAGATACATGGCATTCAGGTTGGCGGCAGGCAGTTGCTTTCCTATCACGATCACAACAGCAACAGGGTCTCTCCGCAGATTCTTGCGGCATTGAAATCCGGAAAATCCGTGGCATACGCTTCCGAAGCCGGTACGCCAATGGTGGCCGACCCGGGCTTCAATCTGGCCCGCGCCGCGGTTGCCGAAGGATATAAACTGGTTTCAGCGCCTGGCCCCTGCGCGGCAATTGCGGCGCTGACTTTGTCGGGATTGCCCACGGACCGCTTCTTTTTTCAGGGATTTCTGCCAAATGCCGAAACAAGGCGAAAAAGCGTTCTCCGGAAGTTGGCGGATGTGCCCGGCACTCTCGTGTTTTACGAATCTCCTCGACGAGTGGCGGCAATGCTGAATGACGCGGTCGAGACACTTGGCGCGGACCGCGATGCCGCAATTTGCCGCGAAATGACCAAGAGATTCGAGGAAATTATCCAGGGTGAATTGGGTGATTTGCTTGAGCAGACGAGATCCAGGGTGTTTAAGGGAGAACTGGTTGTCCTTGTGGGAAGAGGGTCGCCATCAAAGACCGGGTTGGAGGATGTCGAGGCCGCGCTGGATCTTGCGCTGCGGGAATGTTCGGTGCGCGATGCGGTTGAGAGAGTCGCGGGGCAAACCGGGACAAATCGCAGACAGGTCTATCAGCTGGCGCTGGAAATGACAAGGGATGAACCATGAGCCCATGGCGACATGGGCGCTTTGACGCGGCGCGCCGTGTTCTCTCCGGGCCGGGCAAAAACATGATAATGGAGCGCAAATGAAAGTCGCTTTTCAAATGGATCCGATTAACGGCATTGACATTGAAGCCGACAGCAGCTTTCGGCTGGCCGAGGAAGCGCAGGCTCGGGGCCACGAATTGTTCTATTACACCCCCGACAAGCTGTCGTTTTCCGAAGGGCGGATTGTGGCGAAAGGCTGGCCGCTGACGGTCAGGCGGAAGTTGGGAGACCATTTTTCACTGGGCGATGAGCAATCTGCGAATCTGGCGGATTTCGATGTCGTGTGGCTTCGACAGGATCCGCCATTTGACATGTTTTACATCACATCCACTCATTTGCTGCAAAGACTTGCGCCGGACACGCTGGTGGTAAACGATCCGTTCTGGGTGCGGAACTTTCCGGAGAAGCTGCTGGTTCTGGATTACCCCGATCTGATACCGCCAACGGCGATTGCCCGGGACCTGGATGCCATCAAGGCGTTCCGTGACAGGCACGGGGATGTAATTCTAAAGCCGCTCTTTGGAAATGGCGGCGCGGGGATATTCCATTTGCCGCCATCCGACCGAAACCTCGCATCGCTTCATGAACTTTTTACGGGATGCAGCAGGGAACCGCTGATTGTTCAGAAATACCTGCCGGAAATAGCCGAAGGAGACAAGCGCGTGGTGCTTGTTGACGGAACGCCCGTTGGCGCGATCAACCGAATCCCGGCCGAGGGCGAGACAAGGTCGAATCTGCATGTGGGCGGAAGGCCCGACAAAACCGGATTGTCCGGTCGCGATCTGGAAATTTGCGACAGGATTGGCCATTTGCTGCAAAAACGCGGTCAGATATTTGTCGGAATAGATGTAATAGGCGGGTTTCTGACCGAAATTAACGTCACATCGCCGACAGGCATCCAGGAACTTGAGCGATTTGACGGCGTTAATGTGGCTGAAGGGATATGGGAGGCGGTTGAACGGCGATGCGATGCGTAAATGCGATGCACATCAAACGCGCGCTTGCGCAT
>JAPOTF010000171.1 GCA_026709325.1 Roseovarius sp. | reverse complement strand
TGGATGGTGCGGGGAGAGATCGAGAAGCAGCCGCTCGTCTGTCCGCTAGCGGGATTAACTGCCATGGTGTAGCTTCCGCCCGTCATGAAGCAGCGTCTCGCGAGTATGTGACCTGTTCCCCCCGCCGGACTCGCATCAAGGTCGACACGATAAAGAGTTCTTGCCGCTAAACCCGTGCGGGCCACGCTCCCTCCGGCATAGGTTGGCGATGAACTGCTGATGACTCCAACTGTACCGCTGTTTCCCGCTGATGCCCCTGTTTTCGCGTCGAAAACATTGACGGCAACAAGCGCATTTGTCGGTGCCTGCCCATCGCCAAGTCGTGCCAGCACCTGGCTCCATGTGACTTCCGGGACCGTGACGGTCACGCTGCTTGTGGACAGGGCCGTGATCGGCATATTCGCGGCATCGACTTCAGCCACACCGACGCAGGTCGTCTGACCCTGGCGCCCGCTGGACGTTACGGTTGTCTGCGCCATCACCGGCGCGGCCATTGCCGTCATTGCCAATACCAATGCGGCGGCTATAAAATCAGGGGGGGGGTATGCGCATTTTCATTTTTCTCTCCTCGTGTGGCTTCCCTTCCCGGTGCTAGCCGGTTTCACCTGCCCGGTCAAGCCCCGCGCTTGCACGGAATTCCGTGCGCGGTAAGCGGTGCCCGCTCGCCCTACGCCTTTCGCGTCGCGCCGCTTCCGCGCGGGTCACGGTCGGGGCCCATCCCTTCAGGCGTAACAATGGGCAAATCACCGGGTGGAAGGACATGTCGCGCCGCGCCCGCCGACGAAGGGTGGAAATCCCTTCGCGAGATCGCGGACGGCTGGCGGACCGGCGCGGACATCGCGTCGGTTCCCGGGTTTCGATTGCCGCGGTGGACTCCCGGGCTGTCGGGCGACGGGCCTGTCGAGCCGGAGGCTGTCGACGGCCCGTCAACGGAAACGGCGGGGCGGACTCCGGCAAAAACGGGACGGAACCCTGGCTGCGGAAGATGTGGCGCATGCCCCCGAAGGAGAACGCCGGACTTGCCCATGACATGGAGCGCGCGCTCAAGGCCCGTTGCCGGGAGCTTGACGGGGACGCCGTTGCGGGCTCTTCCCGGGAAGCCCGCCGGATGCGACCACTGGCATGAGAGAAACGGAACGGCCGGCCCGTTCATGCCGTTTGCGCCCCTGTCGGGATGGCGCCGCGTGAAGGTCGCCAACCGCCGGACCGGGCGGGACTTCGCGCATGTGCCGGAAAATCTCGTGGACGTCCGCTTTCAGGGCGGGTGCATCGTTCCGGTGATGGACAACCTGAACGTCCGCGGCCCGTCAACGCTCCATGAGCCCTTCGACGTGGAGGCGGGCGTCCCCCCTCCGAGACCGGTTCGAGGTGGTACACACGCCCCTTCACAGAGCCTGGCCGGACATGGCTGAAATCGAGATCGGCGTTTCGGGCGGACAGTGCCTGAATCGGCGCATCCCGGACCGCGAGGAACCGTGCCGGGAGATCACTGCCTGGCGGCGCGACAGGAACGCCGCAAAAGCGACTGTGAGCTGGCGCTTCAAAACCGAAGACGACGCCCGCATCAAACTGAAATCCCTCTACCCATAAATGCAATGATTTTGGAGCAATAGGTCGATTGGCTGATATTGGCAGAATCCTCTAATTCTCTCTTCATTCCACGGGGCTTGAGTTGTTTTCTTTTTAAAAACATAACTTAATGAATGTCTCCCAAAAAATTAAATGCTTGTAATAAACATGAATGAACTTACTTAATTGCTTGCGGGATGACTGCATTAATCTAGGCGATTTCAATTTGTGAATAAGGATGCTGTCCATGAAAAATGAAAACATTGCAAAAGCTCCGGCAAGAGTTCAAAGACTCTCGGACGCCAATTTTGCGCCGCGCTTCGAATATGGACATATGGCAAAGGCCTCGGTCATAACCGGAACCGGCGGGGATGGCGCCAAACTCGGCAGCGGTTATGTCCGACTCCGGAATGCGGAGATTCCATGGACGCTAAAATATGACGAAGTGATACTTGTGCTTGAAGGGCATTTGACGGTCCGCACGGGCATGGGCGATCTTCAGGCCGGACCAATGGATTGCATATGGCTTCCAAACGGGACGGAGCTGATCTATGTTGCCGAAGACGCCCTGCTGTTCTATGCCATTGAACCGGCAGACTGGGCCTGAGACTGGAACCATGAAAATACACCGCCTGCCCGAAAATGACAGAACCAATGGCTGGAGCGCAATCATCCCCGAACGCGCGGCGCACAAAGAGCTTGCCGGCGAGGCAAGGGCAGACTGGGTTGTGCTCGGCGGGGGATATGCGGGTCTCGCCGCCGCAAGGCGGCTTGCCGAAAACCGCCCGAATGAAAGCGTTGTTCTGATCGAAGCGGGGCAGATAGGGGAAAACGCATCGGGAAGAAACAGCGGTTTTGCAATTGATCTGCCCCACAATGTCGGGTCGTCTCTGGATGAACTTGAAGGCAGCTATCGTTTCATGCGTCTGGCCAGAATGGCAATTGACCATCTTGAGACAATGGTCGATGAACATGGCATTCAATGCAACTGGCGTCGCTCGGGAAAATATCATACGGCTTCAAGCCCGCGAGGCGCGCGGGAGGTTCTGGAACCGTTCAGGGACGAGCTTGAGGCTCTTGGCGAGCCGTACAGGTGGCTTGAGGGGCGGGAGTTGCGACAGGCGCTTGGAACTCCGCATTTTGCCGCCGCCGTGTATACTCCCGGATGCGTTTTAATGAATCCCGCCGCGCTAACCGGGGGACTTGCCGACTCAATGCCGGAAAACGTGACCGTCCACGAAAATTCACCGGTTTTGGAAGCCGAATTTTCAAGCGGCGTCGTTCTTAAAACCGCAAGCGGTTCGGTCAGAGCGCCACGCATGATCATGGCGGCAAACGGATTTTCGGAGCAGTTTGGATTTAATCGACGAAAATTTCTGCATTTTGTCGCCCATGCAAGCCTGACAAGGCCATTGTCGCAGGAAGAGCGGGCAAGATACAGTGCGCCAGAGCCATGGGGAGTAACGCCCGCCAACGCCTTTGTCGCCATTACCATGCGATTTACCGAGGACAATCGCATGCTTATACGCCATGGAATACATTTCCGTCCAGGTCAGCGCCTGCTTCCCGGCGAACAGGAAAAGGTTCGCAAAACGCATAAGCGGCTATTTGATCAGCGCTTCCCGGGTCTGGAAAATGTCGGCATGGAACATACCTGGTCGGGTTTTGTGTGTCTGTCGCGCAATGGCGCACCCGCTTTCGGGGAACTTGCGCCCAACATATGGTCTGCCACGTGTCAAAATGCGGTTGGCGTGACAAAGGGCACTTTTGGCGGCATTCTGGCAGCCGATATGGCCACGGGACGGGACAATCCCCTTATTGAAGACATGCTGTCGCTCGGAAAACCCTCTTTGCTGCCTCCACGGCCTTTTCTGGATATTGGCGTTCGGGCGCGATTCCAATGGGAACTATGGCGCAATCGCCATGAGGCATAATAAAAAATGTCATTAAATTCATGTTGTTGCCCGGATTTAAATATATTTCTGGACTTTTATTTGAATACGCTTTAACCATATTGCCAAAAACTTGGTATTTTGTACAGGGGATAGTATATGGGGAAGTTTATCCTGCGCAGGGTTGGTGTCATGCTGCTGACTGCGCTGTGTCTGACATTCGGAGTCTTTTTTCTCACCAATCTATATCCGAATCTTGAGAAGCTTGCAAAGACGCAAGGCAATTTTCGCATGTCTGACGAGGAGGTTCAGACTTATCTCAACAACAACGGCTATCTTCAGCCGATGGTCGCGAAATACGGACAATGGCTGGGTGTGCTGCCAGGGTATGTCATTGAAGGAACAGACGGAAAGGTTCGCGCAAAATGCGCGGAACGCCAGCAGCCCGTCGAAGAGGTGGATAGATATTGCGGCATTCTGCAGGGCAACTGGGGCTATTCCACCGTTATAAAGCAGCCGGTGGCGGGAATAATAGTCGACAAGCTTGCTCTAACGGGCATTCTGATGTTTTGGGTGATGGTGCTGATGGTGCCGGCGGCACTTGTTCTGGGCGTTATGGCCGGGATGCGGGAAGGATCGCGGCTTGACAGGACGCTGTCAACATTCTCGATTTCAACGACGGCGACACCCGAATACGTTTCGGGTGTCTTGTTCATCGCGGTTTTCGCAAGCACCGCCGTGGGGCTTAAATGGTTCAAGGGCACCGCAACAAGCGCCATGGACAACGTGACATTCGAGAATTTCTTTTTGCCCGTGCTTACAATTGCCGCTTACGGCATGGGGTATATCGCCCGTATGACACGCGCCTCGATGGCGGAGGTCATGACGTCGCAATATATACGAACCGCGCGTCTCAAGGGAGTGTCGTTTTACAACATTGTTGTGAAGCACGCCCTCCGCAATGCCCTGATAGCGCCGTTCACGGTGATCATGCTGCAGTTTCCCTGGCTGTTGAATGGCGTTGTGATCGTTGAGACTCTGTTCAACTACAAGGGTTTCGGCTGGGCTCTTGTCCTGGCGGCCGGCAACAATGACATAGAGCTGCTTCTGGCAATTTCGGTAATATCCGTACTGGTGGTTCTGATAACGCAGCTGATATCCGATATCGGTTATGTCTATCTAAATCCCCGTATCAGCGTTACGTGAGGGGATGGGCCATGAATGATTCATTGGGCTGGGGCGCCATCACTGGACATATTCTCTATCAGTTCATTCCAGTGTTTGCGGCTCTGGCGATCACATTCGCCTTATCAATCTGGTATAAGCGAAAGCTGGGTCTTTACGGCAAGCTTTTTGACAGCAACATTGGAATAATCGGTCTCGCGCTTGTTCTATTCTGGTTGTACACGGCGTTTTTTGCCGGTGTCTTTGACATGATAGCGACCCATGACGCGCTGGACCAGTCGGCCTCCATGAAAAAGAAGCTGCCGGGGACGCCATATTCCAAACTAATTGGAACCGTGGATCCAAATGCCGGACCCTATTATCTGTTGGGAGGGGACAATCTCGGTCGGGATGTGTTCAGCAGAATGATTGCCGGCAGCATAAAGGTTATCCTGATTGCTCCCTTCGCAACCGTGTTTGCCTTCATGGTGGGGATAACCCTGGGTCTTCCAGCCGGATATTATGGCGGCCGGTTCGACACAATGCTGTCGTTCATATCGAATCTTGTTCTGGCCTTTCCCGTAATTCTGCTGTTTTATCTGCTGGTTACCCCGGAAATCGTTCTAACCGGCATACCGGTATACATGGCGGCGGTGCTGTTCATCTTTCCGATCATCTTTTTGGTTATTCTATGGAACTCCAGGTATCGCCAGCAGGTGCGAAAGCGAAACATATATGTTGCCATCACGCTGATTATCGGATTGTGGCTGTATTTGGGAATAGCTTGGGATGCCGATCCTATGGGGATTGTCGGATTTCCGCCAAACCTGCTGGTGGTGTTTGTTTCGGTGGTTTTCGTAAATTCGCCCACGGTGTTTCGCATTGTGCGGGGCCTTGCGCTGGACATCAAGACCAGGGATTATGTCGCGGCCGCGCAGACAAGAGGCGAAGGGCCTTGGTATATCATGCTTTGGGAAATCCTGCCGAATGCCAGGGGGCCGCTTCTCGTCGATTTTTGCCTGCGCATTGGCTACACGACAATTTTGCTTGGAACTCTGGGCTTTTTCGGATTGGGACTTGAATCGGAAAGCGCCGACTGGGGCAAGATGATTATCGATGGCCGCAAACTGCTTTCGGCGAACATACTCCATATAGCAATACCTCCGGCGCTGGCATTGCTCAGCCTTGTGCTGGGTCTGAATTTCCTGGCCGATGGCCTTCGCGAAGAAAGTTTGAGGGACTGAACACATGTCTAAACTGCAGGAATATGAAGGCCCGATTCTTGAAATCGACGGCTTGTCGATCTCGTTCTTCACCAGACTTCGGGAAATACCCGCCGTAATGGACTTTTCGGTTGAAGTTCAACCGGGTGAAGCGGTTGGGCTTGTGGGCGAGTCGGGTTGCGGAAAATCCACGGTTGCGCTTGGTGTCATGCAGGATCTCGGGGTTAACGGGCATATAGTTGGCGGGACGATCAAATTTAAGGGACGCGATCTTTCAGAGATGAGTCGGGAGGAGCTTCGGGATATTCGCGGCAATGAAATCGCGATGATATATCAGGAGCCGATGGCTAGCCTCAACCCGGCCATGAAGGTTGGAAAACAGCTGATTGAAGTTCCCATGATACACGAGGGAATTGGCGAAAAGGAGGCTTGGCAGCGCGCCATGGATGTTGTCAGGGACGTGAAATTGCCAGATCCCGAGCGGATATTGAAAAGCTATCCCCACCAGTTGTCGGGTGGTCAGCAGCAGCGCATTGTGATCGCTATGGCGCTCATGTCCAAGCCCTCTCTTCTTATTCTGGATGAGCCAACAACCGCGCTCGACGTGACCGTGGAGGCGGCAGTGGTTGAACTGGTCAGGGATCTCGGGAAAAAATACGGCACATCGATGCTTTTCATCAGCCACAATCTAGGGCTGGTGCTGGAAACGTGCGACCGAATATGCGTCATGTATTCGGGCGAGGCAGTGGAGACGGGCAGCATTGGAGACGTGTTTGACAGAATGCAGCATCCCTATACGCAGGCGCTGTTCCGGTCCATTCCACTGCCTGGCGCCGACAAGAACGCCAGACCGCTTGTTGCAATCCCGGGAAACTTCCCGCTGCCTCACGAGCGCCCGCCGGGCTGCAACTTTGGCCCCAGATGCGACTATTTTGAAGACGGTCTTTGCAACAGCGGCACTGCAATCCAAATGACGGAAATCGAGGGTGACGACAGACACTTTTCCCGGTGTCTGAAATTCGACAGCATTGACTGGAATGCTCCCGTTGCGGCGGCCATCCAGACCCAGGCTGTAAGCAAGGGCGAGGTTGTTCTCAAAATGGACAATCTCAAGAAGTATTATGAAGTGGCGGCAAACGCGCTTTTCGGGGCGGGTGGTGAAAGAAAGGTGGTCAAGGCAAACGAAACGTTAAGTTTCGAGGCCCGTGAAAGCGAGACTCTGGCGATTGTGGGAGAGTCGGGTTGCGGGAAATCCACCTTTGCAAAGGTTCTGATGGGGCTTGAGACCGCAACTGAAGGGCAAATCACGCTTGATGGAAACAGCATTGAGCAGATTCCGATAGAAAAGCGAAACACGCAGACTGTGGCTGATATTCAGATGGTTTTCCAAAATCCGTTTGACACGCTCAATCCCTCCATGACCGTCGGCCGGCAGATCATGCGGGCTCTTGAGGTTTTCGGACAGGGCGAGTCGGATGAGGAGCGCCATAACGAAATGATGCGTCTTCTTGATCTTGTAAAGCTTCCGCGGGAATTCGCGGAGCGCATGCCAAGGCAATTGTCCGGCGGGCAGAAACAGAGAGTTGGGATCGCGAGAGCTTTTGCCGGTGGCGCCAGAATTGTCGTGGCGGACGAACCGGTTTCCGCGCTTGACGTGAGCGTTCAGGCCGCCGTCACGGATCTGCTTATGGAGATACAAAGAGCAAAGAAGACAACGCTTCTTTTTATCTCGCATGATCTTTCAATCGTACGGTATCTAAGCGACCGGGTGATGGTCATGTACCTTGGCCACGTGGTTGAACTGGGATCGACCGATCAGGTTTTCTCCCCTCCTTATCATCCTTATACCGAGGCTTTGCTGAGCGCCGTTCCCATCGCCGACACCAGCGTGGAAAAAAAGCACATAGTGCTTGAGGGAGACATACCCTCGGCAATGAATCCGCCATCCGGCTGCCCCTTCCAGACAAGATGCAGATGGAAATCAGAAGTTCCGGGCGCTCTGTGTGAAAAAGAAGTGCCGCCAATGCGGGAATTATCCAACCGGCATCAGATCAAGTGCCATTTGCCGGAGGAAACGCTGTCTCTGATGGAACCGGTTATTAAAATTGCCGCCGAATAGCCAAATGCCGGAATGATCCGGGAGAATTACGGAAGGCGGTTGGCGCAAATCCCGATGGTTTTGAATTGTTCAATAAAATCACCATAAAATTATAATCTATTTGGTGAAATATTGCTCGATTTCCTTTATTTTCGTCAATTCTTCCATAAAGTAATTCATATTGTCGTTTTGATCGCTCTTTCGCATTTCGACAATTTCGTTGTAATCAATTTCAAGTAGCTCGCAGAACTCCCTACCTGTCATTGCTTCATCAGTCGTAATCTTTCGTTTGAACCCCTCGACTATTTCTTCTGTGTTTTCCTTGTTGAAGCAAACAATGTGATTACTAGGGCCTGTTGACAATTTTTTCGTTTTGTATGATTCTGTTTTTCAACAAGCGCCATCAAAGGCGCAAGAGGCAAAGAGAGCGGGTTTCACCATGA
>JAPOTF010000092.1 GCA_026709325.1 Roseovarius sp. | reverse complement strand
CGGCACGAAAACGGCCTGAAATCGCTAAAACCGGCCTCAGGCCCTTGAATTTGCCCTTCTGTTGTCTACATCTCACATGCGAAAAGCCACATTTCCCATGACATTCCCACATAATTTTGCAAGAGGCTCGTCATTGAATCATTTAGTGCAAAATTGTTGTCGGGAATTGCTGATGCAACGCTAAAGAACAATCATATTCCCGGCGCATTTTCAATGGTGTTTACAAAGCGAAGGCAATGTATATATTCTCAAGCAGGATACGGGAGAATCGGCTTTTGCCGATGCCGAAGGAGCAACCGCCCCGGAAACTCTCAGGCATCAGGACCGTTCCGGAAAAAGAACTCTGGAGAGACCCCGCACCATCGGGGCGCCGAAGGGATAGCGTTCTCAGGTAAAAGGACAGAGGGGGCATTAATGCGCGGACAAGACGCGCAAGTTAATGTCGGTTGCGATTCCATAATTTGCCCGGCCATATGTTTTGGAGGGAAATGTGAGCGAACTGGTTCTCACCTCGCTGAATGAACTGCACAAGTCCATGGGCGCTAAAATGGTGCCATATGCCGGACATGAAATGCCAGTGCAGTATCCAATGGGTATAATGAGGGAACATCTGCACACCCGTAAAAGTGCCGGCTTTTTTGATGTAAGCCATATGGGTCAGATAATTGTCAGGCATGAAGATGGTCTGGAAGCAGCCGCCAGGGCAGTTGAAGCGCTTGTCCCGATTGACATTCTCGGGCTGCGTGAAAACCGCCAGAGGTATGGGTTTTTCACAAATGAAAATGGCGGCATTCGAGATGATCTGATGATTTCAAACAGGGGCGATCATCTTTATCTGGTCGTGAATGCCGCCTGCAAGGCAGCCGATTTGGAATATATGCGATCTGAACTTGCCGATTGCGATGTGCGGGAAATAACCGACAGATCCCTTCTGGCCATTCAAGGTCCGATGGCCGAAGAGGTTCTGGATTCGATTTGCATAGACTGCCGCAGGATGAAATTCCTTGATGCCGGCATAATGAAGAGCGATTATGGAGAGTTGTGGATTTCACGGTCGGGTTATACCGGAGAGGATGGATTCGAAATATCGCTTGAAAACGGCGCTGCCGAAAGATTTGCCCGAGATATACTGTTGCATGAGGCTGTAACGCCCGTCGGAATCGGGGCCAGGGACAGTCTCAGACTTGAAGCCGGGCTTTGTCTTTACGGAAATGACATTGATCATGAAACCAGTCCTGTAGAGGCAAGCTTGAATTGGACAATTCAAAGAGTGCGTCGAAAAGGCGGCGAACGCGAAGGGGGCTTTCCGGGTGCCGGGGCGGTTCTCGATCAACTTGAACATGGAACTGATCGCGTTCGCGTCGGTTTGCTTCCGCTTGGCCGCGCGCCACTTCGAAAGGACGTAAAGCTTTTTCTTGAAGCGGAAGGTGGAGAGTCGATCGGCGTGATTACTTCGGGATCTTTCGGACCCACGCTGGAGAAACCGGTTTCCATGGGATATGTCAAAACCTGTCATGCAAGTGCAGGCAGTGTGCTGTTTGGGGAACTGAGGGGCAGAAGGTTGGAGGTGACAGTTTCAAAAATGCCTTTCACCCAAGCCAATTTCAAAAGGTGAATTCAAGGAGAAAAGAGATGAAATACACGGAGGAACATGAATGGCTGCGTGAGGAGGATGGTGCAGTCGTGGTTGGAATTACCGAGCATGCGGCCGAGCAGCTTGGCGATATTGTGTTTGTTGAACTGCCGGAGGTTGGCAATGTAATCAGCGCAAATGACGAAGCGGCTGTCATAGAGAGCGTCAAGGCCGCCTCGGAAATCCTTGCGCCAATTGACGGTGAGGTTGTCGAGATAAACGAGTTGCTCGAGGATGACCCCGGCAAGGTAAATGAAGACCCCAAAGGCGATGGCTGGTTTTTCAAGCTGAAACCTTCCGATCCGGCTCAAATGGAGGGATTTATGGATGAAGCCGCCTATGACAGTCTTATTAGTTGATTTTGGCCGCATTCAAAAACAACAGGGCGGCCGAAATGAATTTTTCATAGCCTGAATTGAATATGCCACTACGGCAATGCATCAAAAACCGCGCAATCCGCAACATGAATAACGGAGGCAAAAGATGCCGTTTACAATAACCGACTATCTTCCATACGATTTCGCCAATCGACGTCATATTGGCCCTTCACCGGATGAAATGCGGCAAATGCTGGATGTGATTGGAACTGACAGCCTTGATGACCTGATTAATCAAACGGTGCCGGAAGCAATCCGGCAGGAAAAACCCCTTAATATAGGCAACGCGAAATCGGAACGCGAGCTTATGGATATAATGCGCGTTACCGCCTCCAAAAACAAAGTCCTGGTAAGCCTTATAGGCCAGGGCTATCATGGAACTGTCACGCCTCCGGCAATACAGAGAAACATACTGGAAAACCCTGCCTGGTATACAGCCTATACGCCCTATCAGCCGGAAATCAGTCAGGGTAGGCTGGAAGCGCTGCTCAATTTTCAAACAATGATATGCGATCTCACGGGCCTGCAGATAGCCAATGCCTCACTGCTGGATGAAGCGACAGCATGTGCCGAGGCAATGACAATGGCAAAAAGGGTATCAAAATCAAAGCAGGCGGCGTTTTTTGTGGACCGTGACTGTCATCCTCAGAACATCGACGTGATCAAAACACGCGCACGACCTCTGGGAATACAAGTGGTAGTTGACAAGCCGGAAAAAATGGATGCCGCAAAGGTGTTTGGCGCGATATTCCAATATCCTGGCACTTATGGCCATTTGCGTGATTTTACAGGCCAGATTTCCGAACTGCACAATAACGGGGCAATCGGAATTGTGTCCGCGGATCCTCTCTGCCTGACCATGCTTAAGGAACCCGGAGCCATGGGTGCCGACATCGCGGTGGGCACCACGCAAAGGTTTGGAATCCCTCTTGGGTATGGCGGTCCGCATGCGGCCTATATTGCCTGCAGGCTGGATTACAAGCGTGCAATGCCAGGAAGAATAGTGGGTGTCAGTATCGACAGTCATGGAAACAGGGCATACCGCCTCAGCCTGCAGACGCGCGAGCAGCACATTCGCCGCGAGAAGGCCACTTCAAATGTTTGCACTGCTCAAGCTTTACTGGCTGTAATGGCTTCAATGTATGCGGTGTTTCACGGCCCAAACGGTCTAAAGGCGATTGCACAGGGAATACACCACATCACGGTGCGTCTTGCGAAGGGGCTTGAGGAATCAGGTTTCAATGTAGATCCAAAGACTTATTTCGACACCATCACCGTGGATGTGGGTCCACTGCAATCCGCAATTTTAAGATCGGCGCTAAATGAGGGCGTTAATCTCAGAAGGGTTGGAGAACGCAGGATCGGCATTACATTGGACGAGGCGACAAGGCAGAGCAGCGTTGAAGCCGTGTGGAGGGCATTCGGAATTAATCGGCAATACGATCTAGCGCGTGAATACAGAATTCCGGATGAACTGAGCCGTGAGTCGGATTATCTCACGCATCCGATTTTTCACATGAACAGAGCTGAAACCGAAATGATGCGATACATGCGAAGGCTGGCCGACAGGGATTTGGCGTTGGACAGGGCCATGATACCGCTTGGTTCATGCACCATGAAACTAAATGCGGCTGCGGAGATGATTCCCGTAAGCTGGAGGGAATTCTCTCGCCTGCACCCATTTTGCCCGGCTGATCAGGCTAAGGGATACAGGGAGATGATTGACGATCTTTCTGCCAAGTTGTGCGAGATAACCGGATATGAGGCAATCTCTATGCAACCGAATTCCGGCGCGCAGGGAGAATATGCCGGTCTCTTGACTATTGCGGCCTATCACAGGGAAAACGGAGAAGAACAACGTTATGTATGCCTTATACCGATGAATGCGCATGGAACTAATCCCGCGAGCGCCAATATGGTTGGTTGGAAGGTTGTTCCGGTAAAATCCGCGGAGAGCGGTAATATTGACATTGATGATTTTCGCGAGAAGGCGGAGTTGCATTCAGCTAATCTTGCGGCATGCATGATCACATATCCAAGCACTCACGGCGTTTTTGAGGAAACAGTAAGGGAGGTTTGCGATATTGTACATCTTCATGGAGGGCAGGTTTATCTGGATGGGGCGAACCTGAATGCCATGGTGGGGCTGTCAAAACCGGGGGAAATCGGTGGAGATGTCAGTCATCTCAATCTCCACAAGACTTTTTGCATTCCCCACGGCGGTGGTGGACCCGGAATGGGGCCGATTGTTGTGAAAGCCCATTTGTCACCGCATTTGCCGGGGCACTTGGAGGCGAACATCAAGGAGGGGGCGGTAAGTGCGACACGTTATGGCTCCGCCTCGATACTTCCAGTTAGCTGGGCCTATATTTTGATGATGGGCGGCGAGGGGCTTGCTCAGGCGACACGCGTGGCAATCTTGAATGCCAACTATATCGCCAAGCGGTTGGAGCCGGCATATAAAGTTCTGTACAAGGGAAAGAACGGTCGGGTTGCCCATGAATGCATCTTGGATACGAGACCATTTTCGGAGAGCGCCGGCGTCACTGTTGAGGATATAGCGAAACGCTTGATGGATTGCGGCTTCCATGCACCCACGATGAGTTGGCCGGTAGCGGGAAGTTTAATGGTGGAACCAACCGAGAGTGAGACAAAAGCGGAAATTGATCGCTTTTGCAATGCGATGCTTGGGATACGCGAAGAGATAAGAGATATCGAAGAAGGGCGCATAGATCCATTGAACAACCCTCTTAAGAACGCTCCGCATACCATGGAAGACCTAGTCAAGCAGTGGGATAGACCATATACACGCGAACAGGCGTGTTTTCCGCCTGGAGCATTCCGAATAGATAAATTCTGGCCACCTGTAGGTCGGGTGGACAATGCATGGGGTGACAGAAACCTGCTTTGCACGTGCCCGACAATGCAAGCTTATGCGGAAGCTGCGGAATAGTAGCCGCGGTTATATTTATATCTTGCGAAACTTGATGTTGCCTGTGATTTTTCCATTCCGGAAACAGTCATTTATTCGGCCCGAAAACACATCTGAAGGGCGGAGTCATTTGATCATTTCCCCAATGCAGCATTCATCATCTGAAAATAAATGCCATGAATTAAAAAGGGCCCCAATAATGGGGCCCGCAACACGGCTAATTATGTCAAAGCGTTAAACAACTGATAGATCAATGGCAGAATTTCTTCCGTCGCGCCCCTCCTTGACCTCGAATGTGACTTTTTGATTGTCCTTGAGAAATTTTAAACCCGCGGCCTCAACGGCTGAGATGTGCACGAACACATCCTTGCCTCCATCCTCAGGCTCTATGAATCCATAGCCCTTTGTTGAATTGAACCATTTCACGGTGCCATTTGCCATTCCGTTTACTCCTTTGTTTGACGCTGCCCGCATTGTTGCGGCAGCTTGGCAATGTCAATGCAAAATCGAATAACTGTGCCTGAAAACGGAGCAGATGGTCGATAGTGATAACTTCGCAATTAGTTCTTGCGACACAAGATCTGGAATTGCAAGTAAATATTGCATGACAAGTTGAATTTAGGTTTCCGGTGGCAGGGATAAAAATTCCCGTCCATGGCTATACGGATGGAATAGAAAGATTGAAAAAGCAAGTTTCGGGATTGTTTTGCAAGCTTGCAGATGCTTGAAGCTTCATTATCGGAATGGTTGCGCCCACAATCTCGGGAAGGGTCTTGCGCTCCTCGTCGGCGAGTTTGACGTGACAGATCTATCCGCCTGATGATTTGGCCATTGTTTTGCCTAATGTGCCCCGAAGCTTTGGGCGCAACCCCAACTGGCGCGAAAACCGTCAGCCGCTTTTACGGTATCGCAATATTGCTTTTTGGCGATTCGCGCCATTGATATTTGAACGTCTTTTCCGAAAAAATCGGGAATCCCTGAAATGAGCATCTCTGAATTTAATGTAGCATCCTCTTGAAATCGGTTTTGGCTGGCCTTATTCGACTGCAAAATGTATTCAATTGCGGCTCTATATCATTTTACCCGTTTTGATGATCCATCGATTATTCGGCAGCCCATCCTGAACATCTGTGGTGAAAACCGGATATCGGGGACATTGCTGCTGGCAAAGGAAGGCATTAACGGGACAATTGCCGGGCCAGGCGATGGCATCGACAAGGTATTGGAATATCTTAGAGGCCTGCCGGGTTGCGCCAATCTGGATTTCAAGAAAAGCGAAAGCGCCAGTCAGCCATTTAGTAGGCTTAAGGTCAAGATTAAAAAAGAAATTGTCACTATGGGACAGTCTGATGTTGATCCCCGTGCATGTGTTGGTCGTTATGTTGATCCCCGCGACTGGAATGAGATGATAAATTCACCGGATGTTGTTGCTATAGACACAAGAAACGACTACGAAGTTGCCATCGGAACGTTTGAGAATTCCATCAACCCGGGAACTTCAAGCTTCAGGGAATTTCCCGAATGGTGGAGAGAAAACGGTTGGAAATTTCAGGGCAAGCGGGTTGCGATGTTTTGCACGGGAGGTATCCGGTGCGAAAAGTCAACGAATTATCTCATAAGCCGGGGTGTCAGTGAAGTGTATCATCTCAAGGGGGGTATATTAAAATACCTTGAGGAAATACCCGAAGAGCAAAGTGCATGGGAAGGAGACTGCTTTGTGTTTGATGGCAGAGTATCTGTTGCTCATGGTCTTGAGAAAGGCAGATACAAAATCTGCTATGCATGCAGGCATCCAATATTGCCGGAAGACATGAATCGTCGCGAATTCGAAAGAGGCGTCTCCTGCCATTTGTGCATCGCCAATACATCGGACAGTGACAAGGCGCGTTTTAGAGAACGGCAAAGACAAATTGATCTTGCGAAGATGAGGGGAGAGAGCCACATCAAGTCTGTGATTGGACGTGATTCCGGTATTTGACTTCCGAGACTCCATGCATTTTACAGGTTGCCTGCTGATGATCATCAATTGTTCAATGTAAAATTGGCAGAGATCAAAAACTTCATCGTTGTTCATGTTTATGAAATTGAATTCGTGACTTAAGGATACGGTTTGTCGCAATGTTGCGGGTGCTTGTGTGCCCATGGATGATGGAAATGCCGCAGTGTCTTGCAGAGCGGCAAAAAAGATGGCATCGAAAGTTGCCGGAAATTATATATGATGAATGAGCAAGACATATAATGAGTGCATTATGACATCCATTCCCACTCCATCTGAGACAGCGCGGGAGGTTCTGGAAACCGAGGCGCATGCATTGCTGAAAATGCGCGACAGCCTGTCTGACGAGTTCGATGTGGTTGCAACGCATTTGTTAAAGATAGACGGTCGAGTCATTGTATCGGGCATGGGAAAGTCTGGTCATATCGCAGCAAAAATCGCCGCCACGCTGGCAAGTACGGGAACTCCGGCGCAATTTGTTCATCCCGGAGAGGCAAGCCATGGTGATTTGGGGATGATCACTGACAAGGATGCGGTCATATTGATTTCATCTTCCGGAGAAACTCGCGAACTGGCCGATATAATCAACTACGCAACGCGGTTTTCCATTCCTCTCATTGCCATAACCAGGGATCCGCAAAGTGCGCTTGGAAAACGGGCCGATCGAGTTCTACCAATTTCGGATGTGCCGGAAGCCTGCGCAATTGGCATGGCCCCCACGACATCGACCACTTGCGCTTTGGCTCTCGGTGATGCCCTTGCTGTTGCCTTAATGAGGTTGCGGGGTTTTGATCGCGAAAATTTCCGCGATTTTCATCCTGGCGGAACACTGGGCGCCAATTTGCTTACAGTTAAAGCGGTAATGCATACTGGAAGCGCGCTACCAATTGTCGGCGAGGAAACGCCAATGGGAGACACGCTGCTGGAAATGACCGCAAAGGGCTTTGGCGTTGCTGCGGTCGTAAACGAGAACAAGCTTGCCGGGATTATCACCGACGGTGATCTGCGAAGGAACCTCGAGGGATTAATGCTCCGAACGGCGGGATTTGTCGCAACGCGGAAACCGCTTACCATTTCTTCTGAAGCACTTTTGAGCGAGGCTCTTGGTTTGATGGACAATGGTAGAATCACGGCTTTGCCCGTGGTGAATGGAGATGGATGTCTTGAGGGCTTAATTCACATTCACGATGTTCTGAGAAAAGGAGTGGTTTAGATTTCATAAATGCGGAATAAAATTACTGTCCAAATTGATCCGATAGCTTTTTCTTCGTTTCAAGCCCTTGATTGAATTAAAAGCCCTTTAAAAAGCATGTAATTGCTCATACTGGCGGTGATAGATCGTTAAGCATGGCTTTTCGATTCCGAAGACTTCATTCAGACGTCCGATGGTTCTTATGGCGACTGAGGGCGCACTTGTACTCTTTGGGCGGTTATGGAAAAATTATCTGCTGCCACGCCACCGAACGCCTGCAACTGGCATGCGGCAAAAACAGTCGTGTCAATGGAAAATCGCGAAAAGGTCGTTGACACCGTCTGTTGATGGCATATGCCGGCACAACGTCAC
>JAPOTF010000128.1 GCA_026709325.1 Roseovarius sp. | reverse complement strand
GATGTGCATTCCATTGCGAGCGGAGATAGGCGATGATGACGGAGCGGCACAGATTGTCAATCCGCTAACCGCCATGGCCATGGTGGATATCGCTCGCGAGGCGGGAGACTCCTTTGTGGTTTCCGCCGCTGCAAGTCAGTTGGGCAAATTGATGTGCGCTCTTGGTCGCGATCTTGGACTAAAGCCCATCGCTTTGGTCAGGCGTGGGGAAAAGATACGGACTCTGGAGGAAATAGGTGCGGAAAAGGCGCTGGCAGCCAATGATCCGGACTTGCTGAAGAAATTTGCGAAGATCAGTGCGGAATTGAAGCCGCGAGTTTTTCTCGACGCCGTCGCTGATCAGTTGTCCGAGAACCTGTTTTGCGCCATGCCCAATGGCGCTCGCTGGGTGTGCTATGGAAAACTCGATCCGGATGCGCCAAGACTGACGCAAGTGGGTCAGCTGATCTTCATGAGCAAGAGAATCGAGGGGTTCTTGTTGCCCAAATGGATGATGAAAACGCCTCCCGACGAGCAGATGCGGGTTATAAGCGAGGTGCAGGCGCGCTTTTCCGACGGGCGCTGGAAAACGGATGTTTCCACAAGACTCAAGTTGAAAGATGTGGTTTCAAACCTTGCGGAAGCTATGGGCAGACTTGACGGAAAGGTGATAATTACAGCATAGCATGCGGATTTTAGGGATTTGGCGCGGCACCGCAAAAAGAAAGACATGCGATCTTCGGGAATCGGGAGGTGAACTTGGATAACGCTCAGCTGCTGGTCAGCGGTCTGGCGAATGGATGCGTGTATGGGCTGATCGCGCTTGGCTTTGTACTTGTCTACAAGGCGACTGAAGCGATAAACTTCGCCCAGGGCGATTTAATGATGCTGGGCGCCTTTGTAACCATAGGCCTTGCAAACACGCATTACATGGGGCTTCCATTTTGGATTGCGCTTCCCGTCTCGCTGGGAATTATGGGTGCGCTGGGTTATCTCATTGATCGCCTGATCATCCGGCGCATGTTTGGAGAAAGTCAGGTGGCGGTTATGATCCTCACAATAGCCATGGGCTTTGTAATTCGTTTCGTCGCTGGACTGATCTGGGGTCATGAACCCCATACGCTTGAGAGCCCCTTTGCCGGAAGGGATGTTCGGATTGGCGGACTTGTTCTCGGCATGGAGGATGTCGCGGTCATTGTCGTAACTCTCCTGCTGACATGGTGCCTTTACGTGTTTTTCAGAAGAACCAGACTGGGACTGGCAATGCAGGGAGCTTCTCAAAATCAGTTGGCGGCCTATTACATGGGAATCCCCGTAAAACGCGTGCAGGGGAATGTCTGGGCGCTGGCAGGGGTTGCCGCCGGTATTGCGGGCATTCTGTTTGCGGTCAGGGGATCTGTTGATCCATCAACCGGACTGATGGGAATCAAGGCGTTTGCGGCAGCCGTGATTGGCGGTTTCGGCAGTTTGCCAGGTGCATTGGCGGGAGGGCTGATAGTTGGCGTGATAGAGCCGTTTGCAAGTCGATACATTGCCGCGGGCTACAGTCAGGTTGTTCCCTACGCTCTGTTGCTGGTTGTTCTGATCTTCCGTCCCAACGGCTTGTTCAGTCAGGTGCGAGCTAAAAAGGTCTAGAAAGATGAGAGTCGTTTTTAAAACGGGCTACATGCAGGATATCCGTCCCTGGAAAGACGGCTACCAGCTGAGTCTATACCTTGTTTTACTGGTCGCGGTGTGCGCCGCGCCATGGTGGATGGACGATTTTTATCTTGGCGAATTGACAAATGTTCTGATTTGGGCAATGGCGGGCATGGGCCTGATGCTTCTGACGGGCCATACAGGTCAGGTCAGCCTTGGCCATGCGGCATTTCTGGCATTTGGATGCTACACCAATGCTGTTCTGATTGAAGCGGGCGCGCCCTTTGCGATTGCTTTTCCGGCAGCCGGCATACTGACCGGCATCGCCGGAGTGTCGGTCGCCATACCGGCTTTGCGTCTGCATGGCGTCTATCTGGCGATATTTACATTGGCGCTGTCGGTTCTGATGGATGATATTATAGTGCTGGCCGAACCGCTTACGGGCGGTGTTGGAGGAAAATACCTGGGGGATGTGAGCATATTTGGCCTGACGGTTGGCAGATGGACCACCCCGGATCGATTTTTCTGGCTGGTTCTGGGAGCGACCGTGATGGTGACATTGGGCTACATCAACCTTTTGCGGGCGCCACTGGGGCGCAGTTTCATTGCGGTGCGGGATTCGGAGGTTTCGGCGCAGGCTATGGGCGTGGACGTTTCACGGGCAAAAACGGTCTCTTTCGCTCTTTCCTGCACGGTTGCCGGTTGGGCGGGAGCCTTGATGGGAATGTATTCCGGAGCGTTCAACAACGAAACTTTCAATGTCCTGATTTCGATTCAATTGCTGCTGATGATTGTCATTGGCGGCCTGGGATCGATCCACGGGGCTTTCCTTGGCGCGATTGTGGTCGGCTTTCTGCCGCAGTTTCTGTCAATCATGAAAGAATATGTCGCGGTCATGTTCAAGGGAGGCGCGGTCGCCATACCAGGTCTGGAAACCGGCGTCTTCGGCATGATCTTGATCGGCTTCATTTTGTTTGAACCCATGGGAATGTATGGCCGGTGGCTTAAAATCCGCACCTGGCTTGAGCTTCGCCCATTTTGCAGAAAGGACATGTTTAAGCGCCGGAAATCCTATCTCAAGACGGAGCGTCTTAGATGAGTCTGCTGGAATTTTCCAATGTCACGCTCAAATTCGGAGGCCTGACCGCTGTAAACGACTTGTCTTTTGAGATTGAGGAAGGCGAGGTGTTTGCAATTGTCGGGCCAAACGGGGCTGGAAAGTCCACGGTGTTCAACCTCATATCCCGCTTTTACAATCCGCTTTCGGGATCAATCCGTTATGACGGCCATGATTTGCTGAAAGTCAAGCCATCTGGTGTCGCGGCCCATGGCGTGGCTCGCACATTCCAGAATATCGAGTTGTTTGAGCATTCCACGGTATTGCAGAATTTGCTGGTCGGGCGGCATCGTCATCGCAAAACGGGACTGCTTCAAGAGGCGCTGTTTACCAGAGCCGCATGTCGACAGGAAATCAAGTGCCGTCAGGAAGTCGAGGAAATCATGGATTTTCTGGATCTGCAGGCTTATCGGGACAAAATGATATCGGGGCTGCCCTATGGTGTAAGAAAAGTGGTTGAGGTGGCTCGCGCATTGGCGATATCTCCCAGACTGCTAATGCTCGATGAACCCGCATCCGGTCTTTCCGTTGAGGAAACGACGGATATGCGATGGTGGATAGAAGACATCAGGAGGCAGATGGGCATCACGGTTCTTATGGTGGAGCATGACATGGGCCTGGTGTCAAATGTGTCGGATCGGGTTCTGGCAATGGCAGATGGCGCAAGGCTGGCGCTTGGGACGCCTTCGGAGGTGCAGGCGCACCCGGCTGTGGTTGCCGCCTATCTGGGCAGGGCCTCATGAGTGAACCAATCCTGAAAATCCGCAACATCGAGACCTTCTACGGGCCGATCATGGCAATCCGGGGTGTTTCTCTGGATGTAGGTGAGGGCCAGATTGTTTCAATACTTGGCGCGAACGGGGCGGGAAAAACAACTTTGCTGAAAACCGTTTCCGGTGTCATGGATCCCGAGAAGGGAACAATCGCATTTGATGGCGAGAACATTCATGGATGGGAACCGCACAATGTCGTTCGCAAAGGCATAATTCACGTGCCGGAGGGGCGCGAGGTGTTTCCGCTGCTGACCGTGGACGAGAATCTGAGTCTTGGCGCTTACACGCTTGTCGACAAGATGCAGATTGAACGAGACCGCGACATGGTGTTTTCCTATTTCCCGGCACTTGGAGAAAGACGTGCGCAGGAAGCTGGAACGCTGTCTGGCGGACAGCAGCAAATGCTTGCGATCGGTCGCGGACTGATGGCCAATCCACTCATCATGCTGCTGGACGAACCTTCACTGGGCCTTTCGCCGATACTTGTTAAGGAGATATTTGGGATCCTCGGGCGCCTTAATGAAGAACGGGGCATGACAATGATTCTGGTTGAGCAGAATGCCCATGCGGCACTGGCGCTGGCGCATCACGGGTATGTTTTGGAGCTGGGGCGGATTGTGATGGACGATGCCGCCGACGTTTTACTTAATTCCGAGGACATACGGAGTTTCTATCTTGGCATGAAGGACGAAGGCGCCCGCGAAAACCGTCGGTGGAAGCGGAAAAAGACCTGGAGGTAGCTGAATGGACGATTGCGCGCTTCTTCCGCAAATCACAATAAACGGCGTTCGATACAATGCGGCCGCGGGTCGGCGGCCGCTTCAAGTGGACGGTTGCGTGACATTGTGCGAACTGTTTCAAAGGCGATGCGAGGAACTTGGCGCCCGCACGGCGCACCGCGAAAAGAAATACGGCATCTGGAAATCCTATTCCTGGTTGGATTACTGGCGGCATGCGATGTGGATTGGTCTTGCCCTGCGCAAACTCGGACTGAGTCGCGGTGATGTTGTATCGATATTGTCCGAGGATCGCAAGGAATGGGCATGGTTCGATCTTGGCATTCAATGCGTCGGCGGGATTGCCTCTGGCATCTACACCACGGACTCCGCCGTGCAGCTGCGACATCTGCTAAATGACAGCGCAAGCCGGTTTCTGATTGTGGAGGACGAGGAGCATCTGGACAAGTTTCTTCAGATCGAGGACGAAGTGCCCAAATTGCTAAAGATCATCGTCCTTGAAGATGAGGGCCTTCATGATTTCGATCATCCTCGCTGCATAATGATTGATGAGATTTACAAGATTGGAAAAAAGGCCGAAGAGGAGAACCCGGGCATGTTTGAGGCCGAAATCGCGCTCGCAAAACCCCGGGATACGGCATTGCTTGTCTACACTTCCGGCACAACCGGCGATCCAAAAGGTGCCATGCTGAGCAACGAAAACATACTGGCTTCAATTGAAGCGGCGGCGCGGTCTCTGCCCGTGCTTTCAAGCGATGAACAGCTTTGCTTTCTTCCGCTCTGTCATATTCTGGAAAGGGGCGTTTCCGTTTATTATCCACTGGCGGGCAAGAGCACGGTGAATTTTGCCGAAAGTCCCGAAACGGTTTTTGAAAACCTTCAGGAGGTCTCGCCCGCCACCTTTACCGCCGTTCCGCGCGTGTGGGAGAAAATATACTCGCAAGTCCAAATTCTGGTTCAAGACGCGACACCTATGGGGCGCAGGGCATATGGTTTTGCGCTCAAAGCGGGAATGAAGCGAGCCGATTATCTGCATGCCGGAAGGCCGGTACCGGTTGGAACGGCGGCATGGTATTGGCTGTGGGACGCTCTGGTGCTAAAAAACATGCGGCGAATGCTTGGCATGGACAGGGTTCGAAGAGGGGCAAGCGGCGCCGCTCCGATTTCCGGCGAACTGCTTAAATGGTACTGGGCGATTGGGGTTCCGCTGATAGAGGGATACGGGATGACCGAAACCTCCGGTCTTGCGACAATTAACACTCCTGAAAGCAACAAGATCGGCACAATAGGCCGTACCGTGGATGTAAATGAGCTCCGAATTTCCGAAGCTGGAGAAATCCAGCTAAGGGGACTGAACATTTTCCAGGGATATTGGCAAGACAATGAAAAAACCGCAGAAGCGTTTACATCCGACGGGTGGCTTTGCACCGGTGACATGGGGCATATCGACGATGACGGATTTATTGCAGTCACCGGACGACTCAAGGACGTCATCATAACCGCTGGAGGCAAGAACATCACTCCGGTGGAGATTGAAAGCCGGTTGAAGTTCAGCCACTACATCTCCGATGCGGTGATAGTCGGTGACAGGCGAAAGTATCTTGCCGCCTTGATTATGATTGATCGGGAGAATGTTGAAAAATACGCCCAGGACAAAAAGATACCATTCTCGAACTTCGCCTCCCTTTGCGCCGCTCCGGACATCATCAAGCTGATAGCCGAGGAGGTCGCCTTGGTAAACGCGCAGTTTGCACGAGTTGAGCAAATCAGGGATTTTCGCCTGATTGAGGTGATGCTGACCGCCGAAGACGATGAATTGACGGCCACAATGAAGCTAAAGAGAAGTTTTGTCCAAAAGAAACATGGACATCTTATTGAAGCAATGTATGAATGATTGTTCACAATTGGAATTTTCAGATCGACCCGCAAAGGAAGGCAAAAATGAGCAAGGTCATGAGAAAACTGGGGCTGGCAACTGCAATCAGTGTTTTGGCGACATTGAGTTGGGCCGAGACTCAAGGGGTAGCCGATGATGAAGTTATCATAGGATCGGTTAATGACTTGAGCGGCATATTTGCGGCTGTGGGCGTTCCGGCCGTCAAGGGCGCGAACGTTGTGTTTGAACGCGTTAATGCCGAAGGCGGCGTGCATGGACGCAAAATTCGCTATGTGGTTGAGGATAACGGCTATCAGATGCCGCGCGCAATGCAGGGCTACAACAAGCTTCTCAACCGCGACAAGGTCTTTGCCATGTTGCAGTCTCTTGGAACCCCGATGAACCTTGCCGGTTTCAAGCTGCTGGATCCCAAGGGCATACCAAACGTGGCGCCTTTGACCGCTTCCAAGATGATGCTGCAGGAACCGGTTCGCAACAAGTTCACATCATTTTCCACCTACCATGACCAGAGTGCCGCCGGCGTGAAATATCTGGCAAATCAGTTCGGATTGAAAAATGTCTGCACGATGTATCTGCCCAACGAGTTCGGGAAGGAAATCCTGGAGGGTTCGAAGGCCGGGGCTCAAGAGGCTGGAATTGTTTTTATCGCGGAAACCACGCACAAGCCGGATGAAACCAATTTTGTGGGATCGCTGAGCAAACTAAAGGAAGAGGGTTGCGAAATTGTCACCATGGCACTTGGGGTCAGTCAGACAATCACTGTCCTGGGCACCGCCAGTAAGCTGGGACTTGCCGACATGAAATTCCTTGGCACATCGGCGGCATTCCTTACAGTTGTCGCTCAGGTGCCTGGTGGAATTACTGAAGGATTTTATGTTGCCGCTTCATGGCTTGACCTTTGGGCGCGAGCGGAGGAACCGGCCGTTGCCGCCTTCATCGAGGAGTATAGAGAGGCCACTGGCGAGGAACCGGTTGGATTTTCCATGTTGGGATATTCCTCGGCAGTCATGCTGGTTAAGGCGCTCGAGGCCGCCGGTTCCAATCTGACGCATGACAGCTTCATAGCAGGCATGGAGTCCCTGAACTATTTTGACGAACTGGTTGGCAATCACATGACATACAGCGCCGACGACCATCAGGGTGCGGATGCCGTACATATCAGCGTTGTGGAAAACGGTGCCTGGAAGCATTTGACTTCGCAGTAAATTAAATCATCGCCTGGTTCTCGTTTGAGTCATTTCCTTCGAAACCCGCGGCACATTGAATTGCGGCTTTGGCCGTGACGTGCCATGGGGCGAGTTTTCCGCAGATTTGCCTTGCCAAGCCAACGCTTTGCTACACCGAGAATACAACTGCCGTCGGTGTGTAACGCGAGGCGGATGGCAGTGTTGAACGCCACGCCAGCTTTGTCGTGATCACCGCATGTGGCAAACGAAATCGATCGGGAGATAAACGCGGCAATGAAGCCTTGGAGATTTATCCGGGACAAATCGAGCGTTTTGATGCCGAGTGCGACCTGATGATGGATTCGCGCGCGTAACAGTGTGATTGGCGAGAAAATCCGCTACAGGATGACTTGCATGAAATCCTCCGCAATTCCAACATCCCGCGAATATGCCGATGTGGCTTCGGACATCATTTGATTGTGATGCTCATCACTGTCCATGTGTGATCTAATATGGGTCAGCAGCAGTTTTTTTACATTGGCGCGTTCCGCCATGGCGGCAATTTCACCGGCATGCGGCGAGAATTTCATTACCGTGGGATATTTGGTTTCATGACTCAACCGATAGCACCAGTGCAGAAGCAGATCGGCATTTTGACACAATGCCTCAATCTCCGGGCAAAGACCCGCATCACCGGAATAAACAAAACTGGCCTTTTCAGTCTCCAGTCGAAAGGCCATGCATTCAAGATAGGGTTGCGCATGCGGTGCAGTGCGCGAAGTAAGCCGCCAGCCATTGCCCTTGTAGCTGAATCCCGTCTTGACCTCGACAACTTCCGGACTTGGCCAGGGACGCGGAAGGCTTCCGCCGCGATCCCGCCAAATTTCCTGCGAGCCGGGGAATTCCGTTCTTGCGAAAAGGTCCGTGGAAAACACGCCGTCTCTTCCAAACAGCTTTTCCGTTATGCCGATGATGGGAGCAGGTCCAAAAACCTCAACCGGAGTGCTGTTCTCGTCCCACGCCGCATGCACAAGCCGGGCGTAGTCCATCATGTGGTCGGAATGCAGATGCGAAAAAAACAGGTGCGTTATGTCGCCGGGCATGTGGCCAGCGTCAATCAGTCTGGATACGACGCCCCCGCCGCAATCAAGAAGTACAAGATCGTCTCCAACTTCCACCAGATATCCGGAAGACGCGCGGCGCTTGTGAGATTCGGGGGTGCCCGTTCCAAGGCAGGTGATTTTCATCATTTTATCTCCGGAGGTGGCGTTGCCGCTTTT
>JAPOTF010000067.1 GCA_026709325.1 Roseovarius sp. | reverse complement strand
CATCGAGCACCGCAACGCCAGGGACGCCCGCCCGTTCCGGTGGAGCCGCAGCCCGGCAAGATGGATCGCGTTGTCGGGCCCGGGTCAGCGACGAGCTTGCCGATCTCATCAGCCCGCAAAAGATCAACACGGCGATAAACGACCTCGGCAATCGCCCCGATCCCACACATGGTTCCGGGACGAGATCCGCGGCAGCGACACTATGGTCTTGCGCAAGCAACTCCTTTATCGGGCAGGCGCCGATAAAACCGGTTGCGCCTGTAACCAGTGTCTTCATTCAGCCCTTGCGTCACCCAGGACTTGCTCAGGCGCGTCCAATTCCGCCTCCAACCGCTTTATCCTCTCGGTGATCTCTTTCCAACCCGATTCCCATTCCAAGAAACCCGTGTCCCAACGTCCGTTCGCACCTACAAAATGCGCAAATGGGATCGCGTCCTGGTAGACATCAATGCCGGTGAAGATCTTCGTATCTGCGATCATCGCATAGGGCTTGTCCGTGGTGTTTCGAGCGTCCTCGAAGGTGTCCAGAATTTCGGGGATCGAATTGCCGTTGATCTGACGCGCGGCAAAACCAAAGGCCTCCATTTTCGCCTTGACCGGTTCCACCGCCATCACGTCGGAGGTTTTGCCGGTCGCCCCGAGGTCATTGTTGTCGATGACCACGATGAAATTCGACAACTTGTAGTGAGCGGCAAACATAAAGGCTTCCCAAACGCTGCCTTCGTGCAACTCGCCATCCGACAAAAGGCAGATCACCCGTTTGTCACTGCCCTTCTTGCGCTCCCCGAGTGCGATACCGGCCGCTTGGCTGACCCCGGTACCAAGTGACCCGGAGGTGATTTCGAAGCCCCTTGCTCCCTCAATCGGACTCTGATCAATGGCAGAGCCGTCCTCACCCATCGTGCGCAGTTCTTCCATGGAATAAATGCCCATTTCCGCCATGGCCGCGTAGTTGATGATCGTGTCATGACCGTTGGAGTTGATGAAGCGGTCATGGTACCATCCGTTTCCGTCCGGGCGCATCTCGTCAAAAAAGATGCAGGCCCCAACATCGGCCAGGGCAACCCCCTGCCCCGCATAGCCGCCACGCTGCATGCAGATGTCCACAACATTGCGCCGAATCTTGGCCGCCCAAAGCTCAAGGGTTTTGACGCGTTTGCCTGAATTGCTGATCATTGCATCACCTCCTTGATCCGCTTGGCCAAGGTCGACCCGTCCAAGCCAAAGTGCTGCCGGATATGCCCGACTGAGCCGCCAGGCGCCCAGGTGTCGGGCAAACCGATACGCGTTATGCGTGGCGCACGACCGATCTTGCCTGTAATCTCGCTGACCAGCCCGCCCAGACCCGTGGAAATCTGATGGTTCTCGATGGTCACGATCTGATCATGGGCGAAACAGTAATCCGCGATCTCGCGCTCATTCACCGGCTTTATCGTCGGGACGTGAAGCAGCGAGTGATCAAACCCATCGTCCGCAAGGATATCAGAGGCCTCAACCGCCCATTGCGATCCATGCCCGCAGGAAATGATTCCAACACCTGTCCCCGTGCGCAAAGGATAAGTCTTTCCGATCTCGAACATGAAGTCATCGGGATCAAGCCATCTTGGTGTCGACCCGCGATGGCCGCGCATGTAGACCAATCCAGGGGTGTCGCAGGCGACATTGAGCGCTTGCGCAAAATCCGTCACATCCATCGCGTCGATCACGGTCGCGTTGGGTACAGCGCGGAGCATGCCGAGATCCTCTGTGCCCTGATGATGGATCGGCGCAGGGCTGGCAATGCCCGGCGTGAAGGCAAGACATATCCCGGTGTTTTTACTGGTGCCCATGCAAATGACCATCTGGTCGAAGCAGCGACGCGACGCATAGCTGCCAAAGGTGGTCGTGACAGGCACATAGCCGACCTTGGCGAGACCTGCGGCGACGCCCACGAGATTTTGCTCGGCCATTCCAACTTCCACATACTGATCGGGAAGTTCACTCGTAACTTTGAAAAGGTCGCAGTAATGTGCAAGGTCTGCGCTCATCATCAGCACATTTTCCCGGCGCTTGCACAGGTTAAAGCTAATGTCATCAAAGGCCGAAGCGACCATTTGACGATCCTCTTTTGCGAGAAGCATCGGGGTAGCCTTTCAAGTTAGTTTCAATGCTCGGGTTTGGCTAGTCCGCCGGACCTATCAATCCAACGCGCCTATATCCACGCTTTTCGCTCCATTTGCCTTGCGGTTCCATTCGTCCACGGCCCTCATGCCGACGACGGCGTTTGACGGGAACGCGATCCCCGGCCAGAGCTTTTCGGTTCCGGGCAGCGGCCGCCGCCTTGAGGGATGGAACCCGGCCAGCCCGCCGGATGGTGCGTCTCGACCATCGACTCCCAGAGGCGGCGGTCCACGTCGTCACGCCACCCTTGCATGCCTCGACGAACCATGCAACCGTCTCCGAAGAGACCCGTCTCATTCCAATTTGCATGACAAGGTGATTCGCACGGAACGGGAGCGGGAGTTAAGACTGCTTTGTTGATGGCCACCTAAGCCGCGATTGGCCTCCAGCTCGATTTCCTCTTCCGCCATGCGAGCCTCTTTGAACGAGCGGCCCCATTCCTGCATTGCCCCGATGATGGGGGAAAGGCTGCGGCCCTTTTCGGTTAATCGTATTCGACGCGGAGCGGCACCTCCGCAAAGACGTGGCGAGAGACAATCCCGTCAGCTTCAAGTTCGCGCAACTGAAGCGTGATCATCCGTTCGGTTGCATTGGAGGCAAGGCGGCGCAATTCACCGAACCGGTTTCCAACGCCCGCCAATCAAGCTAAGTGTCGCCTCAACGTCGCAGCCGGTTTTCCAATCGTATTTTCTGGCCATGGTGTGCGCCTCTTTTTGCCCAGTCTCCATTACTTGCAAAAATGCAGGTTCTTGTCAAAAACAAAGCTAGCCTGTAATTTGACGGCAATGACCTAATCGATTCACACGGAGACACCCATGAAAGCACTTGGTTACAGCCAACGCGGCCCGATCTCGAACCCGAATGCGGTTGTCGAGTTTGACGCAGAGACGCCGAGTCCGGACCCCCGCGATCTTTTGGTCGAGGTGAAAGGCGTATCGGTGAACCCCGTTGATGTGAAAGTGCGCGCCAACCGTCCTCCGGAAGGAACGCGCATCCTTGGCTTCGACGCGGCAGGTGTCGTGAAAGAGGTCGGTGCCGAGGTGACGATGTTCAAACCCGGTGATGAGGTCTTCTACGCCGGAGAGTTTACCCGCCCTGGCAGCAATGCGGAGTTTCAGGCGGTGGACGAAAGACTGGTTGGACCCAAACCATCGTCATTGAGCATGGCCCATGCTGCTGGCATGCCACTGACCAGCATCACGGCCTGGGAATTGCTGTTCGACAGCTTTGGCCTGAAAGAAGGCGACGGCGACGGCGAGGCCATCTTGATCATCGGTGGTGCCGGTGGCGTGGGTTCGATCCTCATGCAGTTTGCCAGGAAACTAACCGGCCTGACTGTCGTCGCCACCGCCTCACGCGACGACACCGTGGCTTGGACCAAGAAGATGGGCGCCGACCACGTGGTCAACCACCGCAACCCATTGAACGAAGAGATGAAGGCACTCGGCATCGCGCCAAAATACGTCGCCGCCTTGACCGGTACCGAAGGGCATTGGGACGCCATCATCGATATGATAAAGCCGCGCGGCCATATCGGCATGATCGACGATCCTTCCGAGATCAACTGGCAGGCACTGAAGTTGAAAGCCCTCAGCTTCAGCTGGGAGTTCATGTTCGCACGCTCGATGTTCCGGGCCAACGATATGGATGCCCAGGGCAAGCTGCTGACCCGTGTGTCCGAGATGCTGGACAGCGGCGATCTGCTCGCCACCGTGAACAAACATTGCGGCGCGATGTCCGAAGCCAGCTTGCGCGAAGCCCTTGCTCATCAAGAAGAAGGCTCTGCAATTGGCAAGACCGTGCTCGGCGGTTTCGAAGGTTAAGACATGAGCGCCAGGCTCATGGGGAAAGTCATGATTGCCACCGGGGGGGGTATCGGTGACGCGACGGTCAGACGGCTGGCCGACGTTGAGGCAGATGCAGACCCCCAACACGCCGCCAGGACGCACGTTGCCGTGATCGCTTCAATCCCGGCCGGCGGCATGGCGAACATTCGGAAGTCGCAGCGCTCGGCGCCTTCTTTGCCGGCGACGAGACCAAATTCATCAACGGCGGCATCTATGCAATCGATTGCGCTTTGACGCCGTTCCAAGAGAATGGACCAGACAAAAAGGAGCCACCGCGATGGATCTCAACCTAAAAGGAATGAATGCCGCCGTGACTGGCGCCACACGTGGGATCGGACGCGCAATCGCAGAGCACCTTGTCGCCCAAGGCTGTAATGTATCAATCTGCGCGCGCAACAAGGCGGCGGTGGAGGCGGCCGTGGCTGAACTTTCGCAAAACGAGGTCACAGTGATGGGTGCACCCGTTGATGCCACCAATCGCGACGCGCAAACCGTATGGCTCAACCAATCCGCCAAATCTTTGGGTGGGCTGGACATATTCATCGCCAACGTCAGCGCGCTCAATCAGTCAACGGATGAAGCCGCGTGGCGCGAAAGCTACGAAGTGGATATGATGGCAACCTTCAATGGCGTTGAGTCGGCGCTGCCTCATTTGAAACGCTCGGACGCGGGTTCTATCGTTCTCATCTCATCCATCGCGGCTTTGCATGTCCCAGGTGGTCCCAAACCCTATGGCGCAATGAAAGCCGCGGTCATTAACTACGGCAAGGGTCTGGCAAGATCGTTGGCACCGGAAGGCATCCGCGTCAATTCAGTGTCACCCGGCAATATCTACTTCGAAGATGGCGTCTGGGGCAAAACCAAGCGCAACAATCCCGAATTCTTCAGGAAACAGATCGCAGCCAACCCCATGGGACGGATGGGAACTCCAGAGGAAGTCGCCAAGGCGACAATCTTTCTTGCCAGCCCTGCGGCAAGTTTTGTTTCGGGAACGAACCTGGTCGTCGACGGCGCGCTTACACTTGGCGTGCAGTATTGAGGATTGCCTGGGCAACCATATACCTGATTAACGCCCGGGTTGGTTAAATATATAATTCCGCATTGCTTGGAACGACACAAAATCTCGCATAGGCTGGGCAGTCTGATCGCGGTTTTCCGTCAGACTGCCAATCCTGGCTGATTTGCATTACTCCACACCTGCGCCCTGCCCATCAGTCATTTTTCCACTTAACAAACAGCTTTTTCTGCACGCCAAGGTCGCCCTGGCGCATCAGCCACTCCAGCGCCTTTTTAACGCCAGTCTGACGAATCTTGGCTAATGATCTCTCTCAACAGGAGTGTCCGCCTTGCAGCTGAGGAAGAACAGCCGGCTTTCATCTTGAACATATCTTGGCCTGTATAAAGTGTTGGCGAAAAATCTGTCTGCCTTGTTGTCCCACCATGGATTGTCACGTTCCAAAACCTCTAAAACATCATTTTCGGATACTTCGACATGCAGGCCTCTCATCTGTCAATATAGGGCAATATTGTAACGCCAAACCAACATTCAATATAACTATATGACTTTATTGTTTTTCGGAATTATAAGTTATGGGCTTATAGGGCCAAATCATCCCAGAGGCAAGCTGGGTTGCGCCAGGCCTCGGGCTTTTGCCACTGATGGCGTTAAAAACCGCTTGCCATCGAAAATTTCCCGTGCTGTCAGCATTTGCATTCGCGGATAGGCCACGCCCATAACGTTCAAGTCACCAGCCATCGCCATCTCTTTGGCAAAGTTCCTTGTTTTTCTTTCTCCCAAATCATCCATGACTATAAGGCCCGCCATTTGAGCCGTTTCGCGTTCAAGAACGCCGCGCAGATCGCGCACAACGCCAATGCCGACGTTTGTGCCTCCCTTGACCTCGACCACCATGCTTTGCAGATCTTTCATGCCAGGCTGATCAAAATATATTCGTCCGTCAATGCCTCCATCGCTCCCCTTTTTTGCAGTAACAAACCCGTCAACCTGTTCCACGGCCCATTTCTGAAAATGGTATTTGTCGCGTTCCCACAAATCCCTTGCACCTTCCATATTGCGCGGCACTCCCTCGATCTCAAAATCAACACCTTCCTTTAGCCCCAAACGATCCCGAAGTCGGACGCTTGCAACCCGCTTGATTGCGTGAATGGCTATGTCGCATCCAATCCATTTTCGTCCCAGTTTATGTGCCGCCTCAATAGTGGTAGCGCACCCGCAAAACGGGTCAAATACCGTGTCACCAAAATTGGAACTGGCGGATATAATGCGTTCCAGAAGCGCAACCGGTTTTTGAGTTGCATAACCCATTCGCTCTTTTGCCCAAGGCATGAGGTAATGATGTTGCCATACATCATCAGCAAGCTTTCCTTTTTCATAGTCTCTAGGGGAGCCGTCGGCACGCTTTTGGCCTGACTGCCATTTATAGGGGACACGAACAATATCAGCATTAAACGTCCATTTTTTTCCTGCGGAGTAAAACAGAATAACATCATGCTTGCGCGCCCATCTTTTCTTTGACGCACCTCCCCCGGAATAATACCAAATAAACTCATTTTGGAATTGGTCATGTCCAAAAATGGCATCCATCATTATTTTGATGTAATGGGAAGCCGTAGGATCGCAATGGAGATAGAGCGATCCGGTCGGCTTAAGAAGTCCCCGCATGGGCAAAAGCCGCTGCGTCATGTAGACCAAATATGCCAGCACTTTCGGATTGGTCTTGCGCAAGGCGTTCATCCAAAGCCGCCAAAATTCGGCAATCTCATCGTCGACTCCAGCTTCACGCATGAGAACTGGCATTGTCCTAGCGGCTCTTTCCGATTCCTCGTTCAGCGTCCATGTGTCGCAAAAAGCTTCAATCTGATCCGGCAAAGGTCTGCCTGTTTCATCCGTGTAAATTCCATTATAGTCTCGATTGGAATTAAAAGGCGGATCGAGATAAATCAGATCCACGCTTCCCAGTGGCATTTCCTGCATGATTGTCAGGCAATCGCCATAGTACAGGCGGTTCACGAGAAACACCCGCGCATAAACGATCCGAACGCGTCCCCGTTGTTGCGCTGATTGTACTTCCAGCAAGATTCGGCAATGTAGAGCGGCATCCAGCGCGTTGAATAGTGGTGGTGCGAACCATACCAGGCGCGCTTGACAAGCGCCCAAAATCCTTCAATGGTGTTTGTGTGAGTGTCGCCGTCCGCATAGCTTTTCTGGTGGTTTATCGTTGCAGACTGGTATATTTTCTTTGCGGCGTTGTAGCCGCGATATTCATCGGTAATTAGCAGCGTTCCCTGCGGATCAACATTGTTTTTCAGGAATGCGGATATGCCTTTTTCATTCAGGTTTTCGGCTACCTGGGCAAAGACCGAGCCCCCCCCCTCTCAACTGCGCCTATAACCGGAACCTTTTTTGTTCCGCGACCGCGCTTTCCTGGCTTGTCGTTATCGCGGTTGTTGCCCTTGCGGGGCTTTCCGCCAACATATGTTTCATCGGCTTCCACAATGCCTTGCAGGAAACTCTTGTCGGAAGTCATCATTGCCGCGCGAATGCATCGTTGCATGCGCAAGGCGGTGGGTTGAGTAAGGTCAAGATCGCGCGCCAGTTGGCAGCTTGAAACGCTCTTCTTGGCGTTTATGATAATCGCTATTCCCAAAAACCATTTTTGCAGTTCAATGCGGGTTTTTTCAAATATTGAACCGGAAAGGACATTAAAGCTTGACTTGCAGCCATGACAGTTCCAGCGTCCCACGCGGTCGCCGTCCTGCTTTTGCGCGACATGAGTGCATCCGCAATGAGGGCAATGCGGTTTTCCATTCCAGCGCACCTTTTCCAGATGCTCTATGCAGGCTTCCTGATCCGGGTAGCGGTTAAAAACGGTTATCAAGTCCATTGTGATTCTCCCTCTTTACCTTAATATAGGGATTCGGGCGGGGGCTGTCAAGCCCATAACTTATAATTCCGTTGTTTTTTACTGTTTTTACTGTTACATAACAATCTTTACGTGTTGGGAAAAAGGGAGAGGCGAATTGCAAAAAAGCCTTTGCGACCGATCCAATTTCATCAAGTCGGATTCCAATGTCGGAATAGTGTTCGAGGAAACGAAAACTGTTCAAACAATCTCAAAAACAAGGCGAGAAGCTTCGCACCGTCTATAGATGCGTTCTTTCAAGCGTACCCGCAAGCAAGTGCCGCGATCTTGAGGCAGATGGTCTAGCGGCGAATGCCCAGACGCTTTATGAGATTTTTGTATCGCGTCTCATCCTTGCTTTTAACATAGTCAAGCAGCTTTCGCCTCTGCGCGACGAGTTTCAAGAGACCGCGACGGCCGTGATTGTCCTTTTTGTGAATCTTGAAATGCTCGGTTAGGGTGGCAATTCGCGAAGTGAGAATGGCAACCTGCACCTCCGGCGAACCGGTATCGCCTTCTCTGGTGGCGTATTCCCCCATGATTCTCGTTTTTTCTTCAGCGGTAATCGACATCGGGTTCTCCTTGTTGCTAAAGGTTGAGGGCTCAAGCCGGGATGTCGTCCAGCATGGTCCTGCGGGAGATGGTTGTCCGAATGCATATCGGACAAGGGGGTGTAAAACGGGATTTCGCAAATGAAAAGACCAAAATCCCCGTGGAACTTTAGATTCTGAAGAATTTTTGCCGATATTGCCCGGTGAAGCCTTGAAACGGGAAATTCCCGCTTAATGTCGCCATTGCCGGGGATTCGTCATTGTCGAGAATCTGGATCACGCCATTAAGTCCGGCATGCGCCTCCCCCGAGGTCTTACCTCATAGCCCCGTTCTTCGGGTTCATCATCAAGCATTTCCGCGGGAAAGCCCGGAGCGCGAATATCAAGGCCGGTTTTCTCCTCAAGCCTTCGGATGATATTTGGCGAAAACTCTCTTGGGCCGTATCTATCGATGCCATCCTGGAAAATCCCGATCATGAGCGGGTTCATTTCAAGCGGAACACCCGCGCGGTCGGCAACATCCTGAAAAAGTCCAATATCCTTTTTGACAAGATCCATTGTAAAGGAAATGTCCCTGCTGCCATTCAGAATCACCTGGCTTTCCGTCTCGTGGACAAATGACGTGCCGGAACTGATTTTGATCGCCTCATAGGCCGTATCGAGATCCATTCCCGCGGCCTTGCATGTTGCCAGGGCCTCGCAGCATGTGATCAGATTCGCCGTGGCCAGAAAATTTGTCACCACCTTCAGAACCGAAGCGCTGCCAAGTTCCCCGGTGTGCAGTATTCTCCTGCCCATAAGGGTTAAAAAAGGCAGAATTCGTTCAAATGTCTGTCGATCGCAACCGGCAAAAATCGATATGTTCCCGGTTGCCGCCCTGTGACACCCACCCGAAACCGGACAGTCCGCGGCCGCGCCTCCACGCTCAATCACCATGGCTCCAAGTCTCTTGACTTCCGCCTCGTCCGTAGTGGACATTTCCATCCAGATTTTATCTCCGGTGACTTCGGGCAGCATTTCCATCATCACGGAATCCGATGCTTTCGGCGACGGAAGGCAGGTAACGACCACGTCGCATTCTTTCATCATGCGTCGGGGGCCCTCGCCTCGTTTGGCGCCCTGCTGCACATGGATATCCACCAGTTCGCCATTGAGGTCATGAACCGCGAGGTCCACTCCGTGACGCAGCAATGATCCGCTTAGCTTGCGGCCGACGTTTCCAAGGCCGATAAAACCGACTTTCATGAATTCCCGCCTCCCTGGTTAAATTGGCAGCATGTGCCTTTTCGACAAAAATGCAAAAAGTCTCCTGAACAGCAATCTGGCACCGAACGTATGATCATCACCTGCGACGCAATGTGCTTCCGTAACTGATTTTTGGATCAAGGACGATGCGCTCGGATACGCCTTCGGACCCCGCTTCGACACGCCGCACTATGATTTCGGCGGCTTTGCGACCTATTTCGTGGCGACATGAGTCCATTGAAGCGAGTTCCAGCGGCAGACCATCAAGCATTTTCAACTTGTTGAAACCCGCCATTCCCATTTGAGAGGGGATTTTAAGGCCCTTGCTCAGGATATACAGCAAACCGCCCGCTCCGATGAGATCATTCGAATAGTATATAAAATCAAGCTCCGGGCTGCGCTCCATCACCTTCTTCGTCATTTCGCGGCCTTTAACCAAAGTCGATCCGCCGGAATAAAACTCCCTATCCTCTATTTCAATCCCGGCTTTGGCCATTACTTCCGTAAATCCCTCAAAGCGTTTTCTGGCTCTAATATCCTGGGCCAATTGGGTTCCCAGAAACGCGATATGCTCAAATCCCGCCTTTAGAATGGCTTTGGCCATCTGTCTTCCCGCGCGGCGGTGCGATATGCCGACAACTGAATCGACCGCGGCACCATCGACATCCATTATTTCCACTATCGGCATGTTTGAACTTCGCAGCATGTCATTGCAGGACTCGGTATGATCCAGCCCCGCGATAATCACGCCAGAGGGTCTCCAGGACAGCATTTCATATAGGACTTTTTCCTCTTTGCCGGGCTTGTATCCGGTTATTCCGACCACCGGCTGCAAACCCGTTTTGTCCAAAACCTCGGTAATGCCGGTCATCACCTCCGGAAACACCATGTTTGAAATGGAAGGAACAATCACCGCAACCAGATTGACGCGCTGACTTGCCAGACTGCCTGCAATTCTGTTTGGCATGTAGCCCACGGCCTTTGCCGCTTCAAGCACGCGCTGTCGCGTTGCTTCGGAAACGTCCTCTTTATTGTTGAGCACGCGACTTGCAGTCATGGCCGAAACCCCTGCAACTTCGGAGACTTCGGCAAGTGTTGGTTGATGGGGTGCGCGGTTGTTCACGGGAGCAAAATCCAAAAATTATCGCTTCTCCCTAAATTAATACCCTGCAACCAGCAGGGCAAGCATGCGCTCACAAATGCGCCGCATTTTTTGATGCGCATGCGATCAAGCGGTCTTTGCCATCATTTTAGACCAGTAATTCCCGCTAATTTTTTCATCAAACTATTCAATGGGTTAAGAGGGCTTTTGAAAAAAATCGCAGACTTTTTGTCTGGTTTTGCAGGAATTCCTACGTCTGTGCGGCAAAAAAATCATTTAATGTCAGTTTTTTCATGGAAGAAGGCATGGCTTGCGAAAAACAGAAGCTGACGGGAACTACTGATTTTAGACTATGCAATAGTGGAATAATTCTCCATATAGCCCATCAAGGCCCCGTGGCTCAACTGGATAGAGCAATCCCCTCCTAAGGGATAGGTTGCAGGTTCAAGTCCTGCCGGGGTCGCCATTCCCATGCTTGGCTCCATTTTTGCGTTTTCATTTAGCGGTGTTCAGTCTTGAGCGACTGTTTTCAATTATCGGGCAATATGTTCATGCATCCAGCTCGACACCAATCAGCGTAAACAATGCATAATATGCCCATTCTCCCCGGCAATCTCGACAACCAAGAAGGCGGAGATGATCACACATGGTCAAGCACCACTGTTAGGCTTCAGATACCGCCACTTGCCATGCCCCTACCTTGGACCGTCCAGACGCGGATAATGAAGTTGTGAGAATTTCATTTAGGGCATATGCTGCCAAAATGGACGGTCGCCAGACATATGCAGGCCACGCCACCACGCTTCTGGCGCTTGGCCTGCCGCTGGTAGGCAGTCATCTGGCCCAGATCGCCATAGGCGTTACCGACAACATTATGCTCGGCAGATATAGTGTCGAGGCATTGGCCGCCGGTACGTTGGGATGGTCCTTTGCATTTGTGCTGTTCATCATGGGTTCCGGCTTCGCCTTTGCAGTGCTTCCAATGGTTGCGAGCGCGGTGGCGACACATAACCGCAGACAGGTCCGGCGGGCGACAAGAATGGGAATGTGGATATCCACGCTATACGGGATTGCGGTCATGCCGTTCCTGATCTGGTCGAAACCCATTTTTATCGCGCTGGGTCAAGAGTCAAAGATTGCCGAACTGGCGTCAACCTATCTTGCGATCCTTTCCATCGGCCTCGTGGCATCACTTGTTGTGATGGTCCTGAAGAGCTACCTTGCCGCGCTCGAGCGGACACAGGCGGTGTTTTGGATTACAGTCGTTGCCGCGATACTCAACGGTTTTCTTAACTACGCCCTGATTTTTGGCAATTTCGGGGCTCCTGAACTTGGATTGAAGGGTGCCGCTGCTGCTTCCGTGATCGTGCAGTTCGCAACCCTTTTCGTTGTGGTGGCCTACTGCATGCTTGTCACCCCGAAATACGCTCTTTTCTCACGCCTGTGGCGACTGGATTCCGAGGGGTTTCGAAGGGTCTTCCAACTGGGCTGGCCGATCGGTCTTACCAATCTGGCGGAAAGCGGCCTGTTTTCAGCCACCGCTCTGATGATGGGCTGGGTTGGCACTCTGTCTCTAGCCGCGCACGGGATTGCGACGCAACTCGCGGCCATGACATTCGTGGTGCATCTGGGGCTGAGCCAGGCGGCTACAGTGCGCGTTGGACAGGCCGCCGGGCGCAACGACGGAATTTCTCTGAGAGATGGCGCAAAGGTGACCATGGCAGTGTCGGCGATCTTCGCCCTGCTAACCATAGGCATTTACCTGACCGCACCGGAGCTGCTGCTGGGGCTGTTTCTCGATGCAAACGATCCCGATCGCTCCGAGATTATGTCCATCGGGGTATCGCTCCTGGTGGTGGCCGCACTGTTTCAGCTTGTCGATGGCGGACAAGTTATCGCGCTTGGCCTTCTCAGAGGATTGCAGGACACCAAGGTTCCAATGATGCATGCGGTGGTCTCATATTGGCTGGTTGGAATCCCCTCCTGCTACATCATTGGCTTCTGGATCGGCTGGGGCGGCGTTGGCATATGGCTTGGGCTTGTGGTTGGTCTTCTTTGCGCGTCGATACTGATGTCGTATCGATTCTGGACGCATGGCGTGTCGCGTGTTCCCATATGAAACGGCCCGGCAACTGAAATTGCCATCGGGTCGAGTTATGGCAATGCGACACGAAATTCCCAAACGTCGCCTGAATTGGGCAAATCCGTTTCCGGACCTGAAATCGAGACGCCCGTGACATCGAAGCCTTGGCCGGGCCCGGTTGCGGCTTTGGATTCAGCCGTGGTTTGCAACCGGCTTCCACTGAAAGCGTTTGAATCCTTCAGTTTCAAATTGGTCTATCCAGCGGCGCATTGTTTGCAGGTACGTTCCCGGCATCTTCGCGGCAGACTGCTCCCTGCGACACTGCGCCCATAGAAAAATCCTCGAACCTGTCGAGACTCTTTGCAGGCCAACCCCGCGAAAGAAGCCCAAACGTCACCAACGCGACAGACCCAATGACCCGTGGGCAACGCGATCTACCGCAATTGGGCAAACGATGGCCCGAGCATCGCCAACCTCTGTGCATCACTGATGTCAGATTCGACTTGAACTGTTTTTGACCTGGTTCCCCGGGCATGGATTTTCTTCAATAGGGCCAATCACCACTTGATCATCTTGCGGTCCCGGAAGAAGCGGCCCGTGGGACCATCCCTGTCCAGAGAAGCAAGCCATAGAGCCGTATCCGCACCTTGTTCGGGCGAACGACTGGCTCCCGGACCACCCATGCGCGTACGCACCCAGCCGGGACACATGGCATTAACCTTGACATTGCCTGACAATGTGCGCGCTGTCGCAACAGTGAGAGCGTTCAATGCCGCCTTTGCCACGCCATATGATCCCGGGCCGGCGACGCCATCGTAAAATGAGCCCCATCCCGAGGATACGTTGACTATTCTTCCGTATCCTTGCCCAACCATGTGCGGCACAAGGTAATGCATGAGCAGATAGGGGCCGTAAACCATGACCTGCATGGAGTCGTTAAAATCCGCGGGGTCATTCAGCAGGTTTCCGGAACCCAATATTCCCGCATTGTTTACCAGTATGTCAACTGATCCGGCCTCTTTGACCGCGCATGCGATGCTGTTCGAATCGGCAACGTCAAGCTGCAGCGCCGTGGCGCCAATCTTGAGGGCGGCTTTTTTACCGGCGGCCAAGTTGCGGCAACCCATAAATACATCGCATCCCCTCTCCACCAGACCTTTGGCTATCGCCAGCCCAATGCCGCGATTTGCCCCGGTTACAAGAGCGCGTTTAACAATCATCCGCTTAATCCCCGCATATTGGAGTGACATGCGGGTTATCTTCCCGTCCTCGTTCCACCAATGGCAATTGAACCGCCCGGCCAGGCCTGTTCACATCGCTTTTGGCATAACCTTCGCCGGTCTCGAGAATTTTCCAATGAGCGAATTTGCCACCTTGGGGAATTACCTCTCGCAACGCCCGGGTGCGGATTGCACCATTGCCGTGGAAGGTTCGCGCTACATCAATCATTTCAGCATCCGGGTTAAAGCAATCGATATGGGAATCAGCGTCTTTGGCATTTGAGCTGTTTGATGGCATGTAATGGCCGCTGGAAGATATTCAGCGATTAATGCACCCGCCATTGACCCTGGAAAGGCAAAACCCATTCCAATATGCCTGTTCACTTTATCCGTCCTTTCCAGGCGACGGCTTGCCGCGTTAAGATATGTTCCAGTTGGCATTATATCGAGCAATATCCGAAATGCCGACCCATCTTTTAACCATGTAATTTTCATCATTTCACCCATGATCGGCTATGAATAAAATTCCACAATATTCGCGCATATTGCCAAAGAACGGTTTACCATCAGGCCGCTTTGATTTTTCCCGAATATCGTATAATGGATGTCATGGCCGGAAAACCCGATTACAGCGAGGAGCAATTTGAAATAAAAAACGGCGCCCGCAGAATCGCAGGTGTTGATGAGGCGGGGCGCGGGCCATTGGCAGGGCCGGTAACCGCAGCCGCAATTGTGCTTAACCCGTCATGTCTGCCACGGGGACTTAATGATTCCAAACGGCTTACCGCAAAAATGCGCGGTGAACTTCATGACATTATATGCGCAACCGCCGAGGTATCCGTTGCACATGCCACTGTGGATGAAATTGAAGCTTTAAACATTTTGCGCGCAGCGCATCTTGCCATGGAAAGGGCTATTGACGGATTGAAAACGCCCGTCGACATCGCGTTGATTGACGGCAATGCCATACCCGGGAATCTAAACGTTAGAGCCCGCGCAATAATCAAGGGAGATTCATTGTCATTGTCAATTTCCGCGGCATCCATCGTGGCAAAGGTCAGACGCGATTGGATAATGGCGGATCTTGCCGCAAAACATCCCGGCTATGGGTGGGAGACCAATTCGGGATATGGTACAAAATTTCATGCTCGGGCGTTGAGAAAACTAGGCGTCACTCCGCATCACAGACGCACATTTCAACCGGTTCGCGCAATGCTCGATGAAAATTCATCTTCACATTGCCAGTGAATTGCGTTTGTTTCTCTTTTGATGGGAAATGGAAATTTGATTTTTACATGTCAAAGCCATCAAATCAAAAAAGCCGCAATATGAACAAGCCGCGGCAATGGAAAAACTTAAATTATCATGCAGATGCCGCCATGTCTGATTAACTAAATTGCATATGGCCCCGTTCAATGCTACTGAAACTGCCTGAACCGTCTACATTTTGCGAGATTTTAAACGAAAACCTTGCCGAGGTCATACTCGGTATGGATAGCGCATGGTACTACGGCAAGGGGTTTGAATGATGGGTTATTTCATATTGATTGCATTGTGGGTCGCCATCTGCGGAGGGGTTGGAGCGGCAATAGCTGGCTGGCTTG
The DNA here is from genome assembly GCA_026709325.1 of Roseovarius sp. Lineage (GTDB taxonomy): Bacteria > Pseudomonadota > Alphaproteobacteria > Rhodobacterales > Rhodobacteraceae > JAPOTF01. Next base: position 39,328 of record JAPOTF010000067.1, on the reverse strand, counting down.
GTTTCGCCCTTGGAGTTTTTTTCGGACCGCTGGGATGGGCATCAGCCATAATCTGGCGACTGCTGATCAGGGATTATCACAAGCAGACGGGCAATGGAAATAGACATGAAGATGATAATGAATAGGCATTGCGAATAAACGGGTTGAAGAGCGGATTCGGCGTTAGCCGAGCCACAACCCGAGAATGGTAACGGATATACCAAGGCCGGCAAGAATAAGCGCGGTTGCTATTCCAATTGATCCAACAACCCAGCGGGTTGCGTTTTTATCACGTTTTTCGGCATCTGCTTTAGCATTTACGGCATCCACTCGAAAAGCATTCAATGTAGCGTCAAGATTAGCTTGAATAGTGTTCATACGTTCCTCCAGGACGGCCAGCCGTTTATCCAATTCTTGATTATCGGGTGTTTCACCCATGTCCATGAGGTAAACTTCTGTGATGGATTGTGCAAGAAAAATCCCTTTGACCCGCTCATTTGCGCTGTGAGCGCCGAATCGGGGTCAAGACGGGGGAAATACTCTTCCGGAAAAAGAACGCGCTGTGTGAGCGTTTTTACAGGCTTGGGGTGTTATAATCATCCAATTCGGGGGGTGCGATGACGGGATCGGGAGTAAATGCCCGCCCGCGGCTTTGTGCGATTTCCAAACCACGTTGACGAATGAAGTCCCGGATTCCCCCGGGAAACTCTGCAATTTCATCCATCCGACAACGCCATTTTTCACCGGCCTTTTTTGATCACTGCTTTCCATTTGTTCGGCACTGGTTCGGGCAAGATCCCGTCCGCCATGGCTTCACCTGCGCTGACAAGAGAATTCGCCGCGCTTTCAATGACCTCCTGATCCCTTTTCAGATTGATTTCTTTTGCGTTTAAATCAACCGATCGAGAAAAATTTTCCAGATGTTTTTCTCTATTCCCATTTCACGATTTTCAACTTCGCGGGTTCTATCCTCAAGCGCGTCCTTGTCCTTTTTCAATTTAATTTTTCCTGCTTTAGGGCCCGACAAGTTTAACCATTTTTAAAAAGTCTTTCGGCCACAAATGAAGAACGGTCGGCAACCTGAATGAACCATTATTCCGCAAAGCCCGTAAAACATTCAGTCGACCCTGCCCCAGCCTCCACCACCCGGCGTCTCCATGCCAAACGCGGATCCAGACGGCAGTTCTACTTCATCGTTGCCGGCCATCTCAATGATTTTTCCATCCGGCATGAGCGCCCAGTTGCGACCAACACTGCCCGGTTCGCCGCCATCACCGCCAAAAGGCGGAATAATCCGGTGATTGCTCAAGGTGGTAACCGTAACCGGTTCAAGAAATCGCAAAAGCCGTTTGACTCCATGCCCGCCACGATACATCCCCAATCCTCCGGAATTTGGCCGGATGCCGAAATACTCCAGTCTCACGGGAAACCGCTTTTCCAATATTTCAGGATCGGTCATGCGCGTGTTGGTCATATGGCTTTGAACGGCATCGCATCCTTTAAAGCCCGGGCCCGCGCCAGTGCCGCCGGCTATTGTCTCGTAATTCTGAAACCTGTCGTTGCCCCAGATGAAGTTGTTCATTGTCGCCTGCGATCCGGCAATCACGCCCAACGCGCCATACAGGGCGTTGCAGGCCGCCTGACTCACTTCGGTGTTTCCGGAAATCACCGCCGCCGGGTATTTCGGATCAAGCATGGAGCCTTCCGGCACAATAATCTCAATTGGCTTGAGACATCCCTCGTTTAGGGGTATGTCCGCGCCCACCATTGTGCGAAACACATAGAGAACAACCGCTCTGGAAATCGACTTTGGCGCATTGTAGTTCCCCGCATGCTGGACCGAAGTCCCGGAAAAATCTATCCTGGCCGATCTGTTGGACCGATTTACCGAAACCCTCACCTTGATGATCGCGCCATGATCCATTGGATAGGTGAATTGCCCGTCGTTGAGCCGATCGATCACCAGGCGAACACTTTCCTCGGCATTGTTCTGCACGTGCCCCATATAGGCCTGAACCACATCAAGACCATATTGATCCACGACGCGGAGAAGCTCCCGCCTTCCGGTTTCGTTTGCCGCAATCTGGGCTTTCAGATCGGCCATGTTCTGGCTTATGTTGCGACAGGGGTATTTTCCCGAACCGAGAATTTTCTCCGCTTCCCTCTCTAGAAGATTGCCCCGGTCAACCAGCTTCACATTGTCGATATGGACTCCCTCATCATCAATATGCGCGCTGTCGGGTGGCGCGCTGCCGGGTGTCCGGCCTCCTATGTCGGCATGATGACCGCGAGACCCAAGCCAAAACACCGGTTGGTCATCGACAAATACCGGCGTTACAACTGTCACGTCCGGGAGGTGCGTGCCTCCGTTATACGGCGAATTGAGCACATAGGCGTCACCTGCCTTCGCACCGGGATTTAATCGCATGACAGTCTTTATCGAGTCGGACATTGAACCAAGATGCACGGGCACATGAGGCGCGTTGGCGACCAAATCGCCTCGCTCGTCGAATATTGCGCAGGAAAAATCCAGCCTCTCCTTGATATTCACGGACCATGACGTGTTGGCGAGAGTAATGCCCATCTCATCCGCAACCGACATGAAAAGATTGTTGAACACTTCCAGAAGCACGGGATCCGCCCGCGTTCCCGCGGCATGCCCGCGCCGGTTTGCCTCCACACGCTCGACAAGCAGATTTCCCATAGGGTCAACTGATGCCTCCCAGCCCGGTTCAACCATATTGGTTCCGGTGTCCTCGGCAATGACGGCAGGGCCCGAGACTCGCTTTGCGGGATTCAGATCTTCGCGCTTGTAAAAAGGTACATCACGCCATTTTCCGCCCAGACGGATTCTTGTACTGGCAAGTGGAACGCCCCGGCCCCCTGGCAGGGAAGCGACAGGGACATGGCCGGTTTTGGCAACCGCCTCCACACTGATCATCTCGATATATATATCGCGCTCCGGGCTGATAAAGCCAAATCGTTTCCGATGAGCGGTTTCAAACTCCGCCCGCATCTCCGCGGCACTCCCAAACGGCACTTCCAGAGACTGGTGCGATCCCTCGTAATGCAGGTGCGCCTTTGGCTTGATGGCAATATCGGAAAGACCTTGCTCAACAACCTCCTCCCTTGCTTCACCAGCAATTTTCTCAAGTGCCGGACATGGTTCCTCCAGCTTTGATAGAGGCATGTCCAACTGCGCCTCTCGCATCGCCGCCACCTCCGCGAGGCCCATGCCATAGGCCGAAAGAACGCCCGCATGAGGGTGAACGAGCACTTTGGACATACCAAGAGCGTCTGCAACAAGGCAGGCATGCTGTCCGCCTGCTCCACCAAAGCATTGAAGCGTGTATCGCGTGACATCATGACCGCGCTGAACCGATATCTTCTTGATGGCATTCGCCATGTTGTCAACGGCAATTCGCAAAAAACCTTCCGCCATGTCTTCGGGTGACAGGCACTCGCCTCCCGATATTTTGCCAATCTCGGCGGACATGGCTGCAAACTTCTCGCGAACCGTCTCCCTGTCAATCGACTGGTTTCCATCAGGTCCGAACACGTGCGGGAAATATGTCGGGCTGATCTTGCCAAGCAGCACATTGCAGTCGGTCACGGTAAGCGGTCCACCTCGCCGGTAGCAGGCCGGACCGGGATTGGCGCCTGCGCTTTCCGGGCCAACCTGAAACCGGCCATCCTCAAACTTGCATATCGAACCGCCACCCGCCGCCACGGTGTGGATGTCCATCATTGGCGCGCGCATGCGAACACCGGCAACCTCGGTTTCGAAACTGCGTTCATAGGATCCGGCAAAATGACTCACGTCAGTCGATGTTCCGCCCATGTCAAATCCAATAAGATATTTGTGTCCCGCCGCAACACCTGTCTTGGCCATACCGACAATGCCCCCCGCCGGACCGGACAGAATCGCGTCCTTGCCTTGAAACAGTTGCGCATCTGTCAGACCGCCACTTGACTGCATGAACAGCAAAGACCTGCATGCTCTTCCAAGATCAAGTTCACCTGCCACCTGGTCAACGTAGTTGCGCAGTATTGGCGAAAGATAGGCGTCGACAACGGTCGTATCGCCGCGACCAACAAGTTTGGCCAGCATGCTCGCCCGATGACTGACGGAAATCTGCGTGAAACCCGTTTCGGCGGCTATTTCCGCGGCGCGAAGTTCATGAACCGGATTGAGGTATGCATGAAGCCCGGCAATCGCCACGGCCCGGATGCCTTTGTAGTGAGCGTCCTGCAAGGTCGAACGCGCGGCCTCCTCGTCAAGTGGAAGCAACACATCACCATTCGCATCCAGTCGCTCGTCAAGTTCGGAAACCTCTTCGTAAAGCATTTCCTGACGTTTTATGTGCAGATCAAAAAGCCGCGGCCGTGTCTGATATCCGATTCTGAGCAGATCGCCGTATCCGCGCGTAATGAGAAGAAGAACACGCTCTCCCTTGCGCTCAAGAAGCGCGTTGGTGGCCACGGTAGTGCCCATCTTAACGGCGCGAATCGAATTTTCCCCGAATCGTCCGGATACCGCCATAAGTTCCCGTATGCCCTGGACTGCGGCATCCTTGTAGCGTTCTGGATTGTCCGATAAAAGCTTGTGCACCTGCACCCGCCCTTTCGGGTTCAACGCGACAATGTCGGTAAAGGTGCCTCCCCGGTCAATCCAGAATTCCCATGCTCCGCTCATCGCTCAGCCTTCTCAAATATGCATCATGGGCACTTTTTGGCCCTGATTGCATTATTGTCAATGCCCGGCATTGCAATCATTGCGCGTTTTGGTCCAGATTGAATGGCCCCGAAAAAGGAACGCAAAACATGGACATCCGTATATTGACGCGGGATTTTGCCGTCTCGCCGCAAATCAGCGTTGGCAGCGTCAGCGAGATTGCAAAGGCGGGATACAGGTCGATTCTGTGCAACCGCCCAGATGGAGAGCAATACGGCCAATGCGAATATCGGAACATTGCAGAGGCCGCAGCGGCGCAAGGGCTGGAATCGCGTTCAGTTCCGCTTGCATCCGGCATCATTACAGAGGAAGTATTGAGTGATTTCGCCGCCGCCATGGATGAATTGCCCAAACCGATATTGGCCTATTGCCGAAGCGGCACGCGTTGCGCAATGCTTTGGAGCGTTAATCAGTCCGGCAAGCTCGCGCATGACGAGATAATAGGCCGGACCGCGGCTGCAGGCTATGATGTCGCCAACCTGCTGAGTGGACTCGGGCGGTGACGACCAGATGGATCGCAACTGGCGAAAACCGCGCAATCCTGATGGATGGAGCAAAGATGGTCAATGCCGGGCGCGATTCAAATATCCGGCGCGAAACGTACAAATGCGCGCCTATCGGCGGTGACCCTCCCGATCCGCTGCCTTCACCTGTTCTGAATGTCGCGCAAGGTGGTCTTCCAGGGTTCAAGCAGGAAAACCCGCCGGATTTTATTGGGGGATGGACACGCCTTCGCGTCGCCGGCTTCACGAGAGAAAACCCGGATTGGGATGGTGTAATCTGCATTTCAGGCGAAAATCTAACGCACTGGCTGCATATCAGCGCCGATGAAGTTGTCAGCAGCATGAGTTTTCTCACGTTGCGTCTCCGGATTTTGCTTGAGGGATCCGACAATCCGAACCTTGACGCGATTTCCGAAACTCTCAGCCGGCCGGAACGTCTGGCGTCCCATCTTCGCATTGCGCAGACAAACCAAAATTATCGGGCGATCACAGGTCATCTCATGGGAGCCGAACTCGCGGCCGCAAGAGCATACTGGCTGGGCCGGCAGGTTGCCGTGCTGGGAGATGGCGGATATTCCGCCGCCCTGGCCGCTCAGGGCGTTCCCTTTATGAGCCACGATCCGGAACTGTGCGAAGCCAGAGGTCTTGCCGCCCTGGCCGAACTGCTCGGATATTGAAACTGCCGGCATAAGCCGGAATTGTCCTTTATCCAGATGAAAGGGCGGGAACTCCGGCTCTCTTGCGGCAGGGACCGGCAATGGCCGTCATTGCGAGTATCAGTCCGGATACCGTCGCAATCATCCCGGCCGCACTTACCGCATTGTCCAATCCCAGCCAAAGAGGGCCATAACCGGCCAGCACATACCCAAGTACTGCCGATATAATCGCGAACGCCACCGACCAGGCAATCTGCATCTCCAGCCGGTTGGTCATCATGCGAGCTGCCGATGGCGGGCAGATAAACATGGAAATTACGATGATCGATCCAACCGCGTCAAACGCTCCAACCGCTGAAATCGTTGCCACACCCATCAGGGACAGTCCAATTATGCCGGTCGGAAGTCCCAGCGTTCTGGCAAAACCGTCGTCAAACGTGGATATTTTCAAGGGCCTCCAAAACAAACGCGTCAGCAAGGCTATAATCAGCAATATGATCGCCATCCTCGGCAGTTCCGGTGGCAAGCCCGCAAGAGCCTTGAAACTAAGTAGAGAAGCCCAGCTTTGCCCCTCAAACCAGACAAGACTTTCCAGATTACCATAGAGCGCGTGCTCCACATCGAGATGGATGGAGGAAGTATTCGTCATTTCAAGCAATAGCACTCCAAAAGCGAACATTGCGCTGAACACGACACCCATCGCCGCTCCCGATTCAATCCCACCCATTCTGCGTATGGCGTCAATGAGCGCTATGGAGATGAATGCGGCAATTGCCGCACCTGCCATTATCGGCCAGGTGGATATCGTTCCAGTTGCAATGAACGCGACCACAATACCGGGCAAAACAACATGGCTGATGGCGTCGCTTATAAGCGCCTGTCGCCGCAAAAGGAGAAAATTGCCAGGCAGCGCGCAGGCTATTGCGGCAAAGGAGCCAATCAATATTGGTGGCAGTGACAGGGAAATAAATTCGGCGCCGTTCATTTGACCGCCTCAAGTCGCAGCGCCTTGTCGATTTCGGCAATCTGATCCAGGGTCAGAACGGACTCCAAAGGAGTAAGCCCGTTATAGCTCGAGGCGGCAACCTCATGCGCCGGATCGGAGCGAAGAATCTGCCATCGCCTTTCGTCAAGAAGCGCAATGGCCGCTTTTGCCCTGCCTTTTTCAGTGGCCACCCCGTCGGCGCGCACCAGTCCCCGTCTTCGCAGCAGACGTATCGTCAGGCGCTCGTAAATCGGTTGTCCCTGTGCAAGCGCCAGCAGGCCCTGCCTGACATGAACGCGATTTTGAAATCTTCTGTGTCTTAAAATGACGGCCAGAACGCCTCTTCCCGGAGCAACAAGCATTGTAATCAGAAAAGCGGCAAACGCCACCATCACTATAATCGGGCCCGTCGGCAAATCAGGTACCGTTGCCGATATCGCGGCACCGAGATAGCCGCATGCGGCACCGATGGCCCCGGCAACCACAACCATGTATCTTACCCTTGACGTCCAAAATCTGGCCGCCACCGCAGGTATGGTCACAAGCGCCACAATGAGAATCAATCCTGCCACCTTAATGCCGACAACAGTGACCCCAAGCGCCAGGCCCATTGTGATCATCACGGTTTGCCGGGTGTCTATTCCGGAAACGGCCGCAAATTCCGGATCGAAAGCCACCATTGCCATTGGCCTTGCAAACACCGTTAGAAACAGCAGAACCAGCGCCCCGCCAACCGCAATCGTTATGGCGTCATTCCAAAGCATGCCCGCGGTTGAACCCAGGAGAAAGTCCTCCAATCCCGCCTGACGACCTGCCTCCATTGACTGAATGACTGTTAAAAGAACAATTCCAAGGCCAAAAAACACCGACAGCACAGCGCCAATTGCAGCGTCCTCGGCCAGCCGCGTTTTCGCGGAAAGCCAGTTTATGACATGCAATCCGGCAAATGCCGACAATGCCGATCCCACAAGAAGGACGGGCAGTGATCTGCCATCCATTCCCAGCCATGCCATTGCAATAAACGCCAGCGCCAGACCGGGAAGACTTGAGTGGCTGATGGCATCGCTTATCAGAGCGCGATTGCCAAGATACAGGAAAGTGCCGGTTGCCCCGCAAGCCATGCCAAGCAAGGCTGCTCCGGCCGCCACCAGTGTGGCATTGTAGCCAAGTTGAAGCGTCAGCGCCTCAATCAGCATACCCTTTTACACCGCCGCGGAAATCTGAACCCTGGCCAGCGCGCCGCCATAGGCCTTGAGCAAATTTGATTGGGTAAACGTCTCGCCGGCGGCCCCTTCGGCTATGCGCGTGGTGTTCATTAGCAGCACATTGTCAAAATATTCAGGCACCGTGGAAAGATCGTGGTGAACTGCCACAACGGTTTTTCCATTTGATCTGAGTTCCTTCAATATCTTTACAATTGCCTTTTCCGTGGCGACGTCAACACCTGCGAAGGGTTCGTCCAGAAGAAAAAGGTCGGCGCATTGCGCAAGGGCGCGGGCAATGAAAACCCGCTGCTGCTGACCGCCGGAAAGCCTGCCTATCTGACGGTCGGCAAAACCGTCCATTCCAACCCGCGCAAGGCAGCTCATCACTTTTTCATGGTGAATCGCTCCAATTCTTCCCATCAGACCCAGGTTTCTGTACAGGCCCATCATCACAACGTCCCTCACCGGTGCCGGAAAGTCCCAGTCGATGCCGGCGCGCTGCGGAACGTAGGCTATCTTTTCAAGCTGCCTGGAAAGCGGTTTCCCAAAGCACGTGACCTTTCCCGAAAGAGGAGCAAGTATTCCCAGCGCCGCTTTAAGCAATGTCGACTTGCCCGCGCCATTGGGGCCGATGATCGCGGTCATTGCGCCGGATTCGAATGTCGCGTCCATGGAAAAAACCACGGGCTTTTCGCCATATGACACGGTCAATCCCCTTATCGCCAACGGACTGTGCCCCGAAGCATCCTCCGACACATGCCGTCCGTTGCGCGTCGCAACACCCAAAACCATTTTAGAACGCCGCCGCAAGCATGCCATTCATGCCATGAGGCGGAACCACTCCGCCAAGAGAACCGGCGATCGTTGTCGCGTTGTGGTCGATCATGCCCATGTATGTACCTTCATACGTGCCGCTTTTGCCCATGGCGTCGGAATAAAGTTCACCGCCCAGTTTCACTTCATGCCCCCTTGCCGCGGCGCCCTCGATCAATGCGCGAACGTTTCTGTCCGATACCGAGGTCTCCACAAAAACCGCCTTGACATCCCGCTCCACAATCATTTCAACCAGCATTCGCATTCTGTTCAGGCCAACTTCGGACTCGGTGGAGATGCCCTGTATTCCAACGACGTCAAAGCCGTAGGCCCTGCCAAAATATCCGAACGCGTCGTGAGCGGTCAGCAGCACCCGCCTTGTTTTCGGAACCGTGTCAAGGATGGATCTGACATAGCTTCCCAGGCGATCGATTTCCCCGATATACAGGTTTGAATTTTCCGCGATTTCGGTCGCATGGCCCGGCATCCGCAATTTCAGCGCGTCTTCCACCGTGCGCACTACATTCTTCCACAAGTCCGGAACCATCCAGACATGCGGATCGTATCTCCCCTGATAGTCGGGATGGCCGATCAGCAATTCCCCTGGCAAGGTCTCGGCAACGGCAATGACGCCGCCGCGCCGAGACAACCTGACAAGGAACTCTTCCATTTGCGCCTCAAGATTGAGGCCGTGCCAGAACACCATGTCCGCCCTTGTCATTGAAACAATGTCGCTGCGCGTCTGACGATAGGAATGCGGATCCACGCCCGGCCCCATCAGGGACTTGACCTCGACCAGACCACCGCCAACCCTGCCAATGGCGTCTGCAATCATCCCTGTCGTTGCAACCGCTTTCAATGGCACTGTTGCGGCTTTCGCGGACGCGGGTCCGAGCACCTGCGTCACCAACGCATATCCGATAAATTCACGACGGTTAAATGTAATGGGCATGGCAACTGCATTTGATAACGATTCGCAAACAAATATGCGAATGATTCTCAAAAAGTCAATAACCCGCATTAAAAAAAGCAATTCCCGCCAACGGATTTATCGCGTGTTTGCAGATTGCACCGACGTCACTTGGACATGTGAAAAATTCCCACGCCACTGAGGGTTATGAACTTCCATTGGGACCACCGATCTATCTGGCGCAAACCGTAACGCATCACATGAAAGATGCGTTCTCCGATCCGTTTTAGTTTGATATGGATCGCCACCTGCCTCCTCGCGACGAGCACAGACGTTTTGGCCATGGTCCTTTGGCACCTGGTACGCGCAGATGTATTGGAGTCATTTGGATGAAACTGCAAATTGCCGTGAATTTGCTTCTTTTTACGAATAGGCACTTCATCTTAGAGCTTGACTCGTAATGCCATATATTGATCTCATGAGGCAACATGCGCGGATTTGGATGCCTTATGTAGTTTGCAGGCATGACTTTTCGGTCAAGCTCTTAAAGGTTTTACCGGAAACCGCACTTTGAAACCCCATTCCATCAATGAAACCCGGCGGGAAACTGGGTTTCGTGGTTGCGGAGAAGCGGCATAATCCGCCCGCCTGACGGCTTTGGACACTCATCGGCCGAAAGAACATCCACTGAACATACAGGCTGAAACATGCGTTTTCACAACATGGCAATACCGGAAATAAAGCGAACATTCGCTTATCATTGATGATGGCCCGCACCTCGACGTCACGGGTTCCCGGCCAGGTTACTCAGTGACATTGCCCCGCGTCCGGTATCGGCGAGGCCCGCCCCAAGTTCACCACCGAACTCTTTGGGCAAATTTATTTGCCGCTTGGGCATTTTCCGAGAACTTCATGAGCGGTTCAATGTTCAAGAGCAAATCGCCCAACGCAAACGCGCTCATGAATTACGGAAGCATTCCCGCAGGTTCCCCAACTCTCAAACCGGTGTGGCATTATGCCAAATCCTAACGAACCCGTTTAAGCGCATTTTTGGTGAAGTCCTTAAGGTCGAGATCGGTTCCAAATTTGAAATCCGACCAATTCAGCACGGTACTCTTTCCAGTCAAATGGTTTTGCATTGTAACCTTGCTGGCTCTCCACTGGTTGCCAGTGTATTTTTTGTGGTTTTCCTGCACCATTGTCTTCAGGTGTTCATTTTTTTTGTCGAAATACTGCACCTGCATTATCCGAAAAAGCTTTTTGTCAAACCAGATAAGCTGTCGGGAATATCCGGATTTTTTGTTTTTTGGAGTCATTTCGACAACATGGCAGCTGGTATTGCCGCAACTCTCGTCACGCAGGTATTTGTGCCTGTATTTTTCGACCTCAAGCGAACCCAAATCCTCATAGGAGAACTCGCTTCCCACGAATGATCCCGACTGATTTGCGGAGCTAATGCGCTTGACGCGCTTGAGCGCGGGCAGATAGAGCCATTGATCGTCCGGTTTGGTTCTGTGCGAGTGCACCATGAAGGCCGTACCCTTGACATCCTGAGGTCGATCAAAAACAAACAGGCTTCGGTTCCCCTCTCCATCCACCTCGATCACTTTAAAGCGCATCTCCCGATTGCTTTTTTGTCCCCGCTTGTTTTTCAACACCATGGTCAGGCTGGCTTCGTAATTTACAAAACCCCTTTCACTATCACGATGTTTGGTGGTTATTCGAACTCCGGCCTCCTCGGCTGTTTCGGCCAGAACCGCGGCACCAAATGGTCCCTGCATTGTAAAATACGCCACAAACAGAAGTCCTGATATGATCATTGCAACTGAAGGAAGCCCAATACGCATTAATATACTCCTCGTGTCAGTTATTGCAGTTGACCGACTATCGTAAACACAGCCCGATAATCGCATCTCAATAATGATGGTCAACACTTAGCATGGGATTTGAATTTTAGCCACAGATAAAAACGCCTCCTTTCACCGCAACCCCAGCGCTACGATCACATCATTTCCAAATCATTGCATTCCCCTAATTTATACCATGGCTATCGTATTTCCAGTTTCAACCCCAGCGGCAAAAACGGCGTATATCGCGCTGACCCGAAAACCCTCTTTGTCCGGCGACTGCAAGCCCGGATCCGCGCGTCGGTCTCCTGGCATCGCAGGCGGATATTGGCCCGATGCCGCCAAGTGCCGCGCCATCGGGAACAGTCATGGCGCGACACGCGAGCATGTGCTCCATGGCGGCGTTGCCAAACGGAGCGCAAATCTTCTGGTGGATGGCTGACGGAACCGGCCAAACGAGAACATATTCACGATCCGGGCATGCGTGAAGCGCCTGCCGGGAAAGGCTGTTGACTTGAGGGCTTTGACTCGGGAAGTCGTGGTTGCGCGCTCCACGCCGAACGGAGTGGTTCACCTGTAACATGCCTTGGGTAGGTGGCCGTGTTGACCCAATTCGTCAAGGAAACTGCGCCGACCCGAAAATGGCTAGAAAACGGACCCGTAACGCGAATGGGGAAAACCTGCCAGCCCAGAGAAATGCCATTGCCGGTCCATCAGCCGCGCGCAACCAAAGCGCCCGGACAATGACAAACAGCCAAACTGATCTGCAAACACGCAATAAATCCATCGTCGGGAATTGCCGCATCCAATAAAACTTGGATTGCGATTTGCGCCAGTCATATATAGAATCCGCGACATCAATGATCTCACTGCCGAAACTTCGGTTGAAGGCACTAAAAGACAAAAGTGGCAACAACGCTTTTCCGATGTCGCATATGGGAGTTTACATTGCGGACTGGAAGCCGATTTCCACCGAAGAGAGCGACATTATGAATATTTGCGCAAAAATTGCATTGAATTTCATGCTGCTGGCGTTTCTTTATCCCACCGTCTCTCCCGCCCAGCCATTTGCCGAATGGGATATTGGATACCAGGGGTCGATCGAAACAACCGGGCGTGTTTTTATCGATTCCGGCGCCTATCCGAGGCAGTCGAACCGAGACCTCAGCGTAAAGTTTCAGGCAACGCTTTATGGTGATGGACCAAACGACAACGGATTTGCAATCACCCCTCATTTTCGCCTCGACAAATCAGACAGTCTCGGAACGCGCGCCGATCTTAGAGAGGCATATTATTACAAGCATGGGACCGTGGGAGAACTGGATTTGGAGCTTCGGGTGGGCGTTGATCAGATATTCTGGGGAGCAGCAGAGTCAACCAATCCCGTCAACATAATCAATCAGACCGATCTGCAGGATGACCATGAAGGGCAATCCAAACTTGGACAGCCGATGGTGCGGGGAACTCTATCGGGAAACTGGGGGGCGCTTGACCTGTTTATACTGCCATATCATCGTCCAAGAATCTATCCGGGCGTTGGCGGGAGATTTCGATCGAAATTACCGGTGGCAAGAAATTCCGAAGCCGTTCTATATGAGCATTCATCGGGTCGCCGGCATGTGGATTTTGCCGCAAGATACGGGCACAGTGTCGGTCCGGTGGATTTCGGCGTCAGCATTTTTGACGGCACGAGTCGAGAGCCGGATTTGATCCCCTCTTATAAAACCCATCCAACTGTTGTCCCGAAGTCCTTTACCTGTAGTTTGATTTCCGGGGAAGAAATGGATACGGATGGTGATACTATGGATACGGATGGTGATACTATGGGTACGGGTGCTCAACCTTCTGCCCTTGTTCAAAAATACAATCAGATCCGCCAGGTGGGCCTGGACATGCAACTGGTGCTGGACGCTTTCATTGGCAAGGCTGAAGTTATAAGACGTACAGGATTTTTGGGGAAGGGTTGTTCCTCCCGCGAGGACCGGGCGTTTGTTGTGGGGGGCGAATATTCCCTCTATGGCATTTTTGGATCAGGCGCGGATATTACATTTTTTGCCGAATGGAGTCAGGATGATCGCAGAAAGCACTCCAGTCACATATTTCAGAATGACTTGTTTCTTGCCGCACGCTATGCATTCAATGATGTGGAAGACACCGATCTGACATTGGCGTTTCTTCAGGATCTCGACTACAGCACCACTAATGCGCGCCTCGAATTCAATCGACGCGTCTCGGATTCCGTTCAATTGAACGTTACGGCATTCAAATTTCTTGAAGTGGATCCCGATGACACGCCAGCCATGCAGATTTCCGAGGACAACCACATAACAGTTACCTTCAAATACAGCTTTTAGATCAGAGGTTTCAGGCTCCAGGCCCTGACCATTCGGCTTGGATGAAATTGCCAGATTAAACTCCGGCGATATAATGGGATTCGGACATATTGGCCTTAACGTCGCGCCTGTAACTTGCCAAAATTACTTGTCATCCGGTCAGGATGCGCACTTGACAGCCGCGTATGGTTTTAAATCCCCAATTCCGGCCAAATGCGTTCGCGCAAACGGCATCCAGCTGTTTTTTAATGAATTTAAATTCGCGAATAGCTCTCCATATACGTTGACCGCGCTGTTTTCCCGTGCAGGTTTGCATCGCAATAGGGCGGATCAATCGAACCTGTTCATATGAGATTCCGGCTATATGTTTGCCATTTTGGATGCTTGCCATTGGCTCCATTTGCAACCGGGTTCTCGTTCCCGCTTCACAGATGGGGCTTGAGCAAACACGCCCGGCGCGACTGAATCCAAACCATTGAAGTTTCAATTTATTCATTTGATTTCGTTTCCTGAAACTTCCGGCGGCTTCCGCGAGGTCTTCAGGATTCCCGCTCCACCAAAACGGCCGGGCGGCATTGGCGCCGCGGTGCCCGATCTGGCTCTGTCTCCCCAACGCAATCCTCGCGAGAACGGAACGCTCGGTCGAAATGGCCCTTGAGCCATTTATGAACCTCGGCGGAGTCGCGCCAAGACTCCCTGTCGGGAATCACGTGAACCGGGGCTCCAGGACCGGTCCCCTCGACGACGTGAAGGCCAAAAGAACCATTTGGCAGGCTCTACGCCTCGCCAAATCCGAAATCCAATGCCGCTATAATGCGGTCCGTTTCCTCTTTGGTAATTGTAAGAGGCGGTGACATCAGTATGTTGTTGGCGCCTATCCGCACCATTGCTCCGGCATCGTAAACCGCCTGATGCACCTTTTTCACCGTTTCGGCATCCAAAGGCGTTTTCCCTGATCTGTCGCCTACCAGTTCAATGCCGGTCATCAGCCCGTGACCACCTCGAACATCGCCGATTACATCGTGCTTCTCGGCCAGACGCTTCACGCCCTCATGCAGTTGGGCGCCTCTACTGGCGGCATTGTCTTTTATGCGTAAACGAAGCGTTTCCCGAATGCACGCAACGGCCGCGGCGGCCCCGACGGGATGCGCCGAATATGTGACGCCCGTCCAAAGCGACCCATCCGCCCCGGCAGTCTCGAAAACTTCCGCCACTTCGCCGGAAAGCAGCACTCCCCCCACGGGATAGTATCCGCTGGTGATCCCCTTGGCGATTGTCATCATGTCGGGCTTTACGCCCCAGTGCCTGGCGCCCGTCCAGTCGCCGGTTCGTCCAAAGCCGCAGATCACCTCGTCCGAGATCATCAGAATTCCAAAACGGCTGCAGACCTCGCGCATCTTTCGCATAAAGCTCGCATCCGGAACTATCACGCCGCCCGCACCCTGTATGGGCTCCATAATGAACGCGGCAATGGTTCCAGGGTCTTGAAACTCGATTTCATCCACCGCGGCGGCCACTATTTTATCTGCCAGCTTTACCGGGTCGGTTTCATCAAATGGATTCCTGTAGGTATAGGGACTTGGCAGATGATGGCAGCCTGAAAGCAATGGCTCGTATGCGATTCTAAAGCGGTTGTTTCCATTCACGCTCGCACCGCCCCAGTGCGTGCCGTGATATCCCTTTTTAAGCGACAGAAACTTGGTGCGGGCGGGTTCGCCTTTTAATCGGTGATGCTGCCTCGCCATTCGAAGCGCCGTGTCCACGCTGTCAGATCCGCCCGAGGTAAAGAATATCCGCTCCATTCCGTCCTCGGCGAAAAATTCCATGGCCGCGTACGATGCCTCAATGGCGGACGGGTTTGTGGTGCCGGCGAATGCGGAGTAATATGGCAGATCCGCCAACTGATCGGAAATCGCCCGTTTGACCGCGTCGTTTGAATATCCGAGGTTTACGCACCACAGTCCCCCAACCGCATCAATCACGTCATTTCCGTCAATGTCCGTGATATTGACTCCCTCCGCCTTTCTGATAATCTTTGGCGGATTGCCGCGGGCGTCGCCCGGATGCCCCATTGGATGCCAAAGATGGCGAGCGTTCATTTCACGCAGGAAATTGTCGTCTTTCATGTTTCCACCCGGTAATGATCCCAGTCATGTAAATTCTCGCATTGCCGATTCATAATGTCCACAGGCAATCTTTTTCGGGGTCATGACCCATGAACCGCGCGGCTGTCTTCAGGCGCCTGATCCCGATCATGCATCCCGTAATCGCGCAAAACCCCAACCACGCGCAGTCTGTAATCCGCGAACATTCGGTTGCGCCCGATTTTTTGCGCCTGCCTATGCTCTTCCAGTTTGCGCCAGCGCTCCACTGCGGCCTCGTCTCTCCAGTAGCTTATCGACAACAGCTTGTCCGGGTCGGCAAGGCTTTTGAATCTCTCCACGCTTATGAAACCGTCAACGCTTTCGGCGAGAGGCCGCATTCTGGACGCCATGTCAAGATATGGATCCGCCTGTCCGTCTTTCAGTGTCACTTCAAAGATTATGGCAATCATGCACCACCCCTCCGGATTTATCTGCTGATCCCGCCATGCAGTGTGGGAACATCAAGGCTTGCAAAACCGTAATGCCGCAGCCATCGCAAATCGGAATCGAAAAACGAGCGCAAATCGGGTATCCCGTATTTCAGCATTGCGATCCTGTCGATGCCCATGCCAAAGGCAAAACCCTGCCATTTTTCCGGATCAATGCTACCCGCCTGCAAAACCTTTGGATGGACCATGCCGGATCCCAGTATTTCCAGCCAATCGTCTCCCTCTCCCACTTTCAGCGTTCCGCCTTTCCAGGAGCATCTTATGTCCACCTCCGCAGACGGTTCCGTAAACGGGAAATGCGACGCCCTGAAACGCAATTCAACCCCATCGACCTCAAAAAACGCCTTTACAAACTCTTCAAGGCACCACTTCAGATTTGCCATTGATATATCTGCGTCAATTGCCAAACCCTCGACCTGATGGAACATTGGAGTATGCGTTTGATCATAGTCCGCGCGATAAACGCGTCCCGGAGCAATCAGTCTCACCGGAGCCCCGTGACTTTGCATTGATCTGATTTGAACGGGAGACGTATGCGTCCTGAGAACATCCGGCGGACGATTGTCCGCACAGTCGCGATGAATATAGAACGTATCCATCTCCGCACGGGCCGGATGATGCCCGGGTATGTTCAATGCATCGAAATTGTGCCAGTCACTCTCAATTTGCGGCCCCTCGGCCACGGAAAATCCCATGTCGGCGAAAATGGCGGTGACTTCCTCCGTTACCTGGCTTACCGGATGGATTGTTCCCTGACGCCTGTGCCTTGCAGGCATGGTCACGTCAAACCATTCCGTTCTCAGGCGCTCATTCAGCGCCTCATCCTCCAATGCGGCTTTTCTGGCCGACAGAGCGCGGTTTATCTCATCCTTCAGCGCATTGAGTTCAGGTCCCGTTTTTTTGCGCTCGTCGTGAGTCATTTTCCCAAGCTCGCGCATCTTGAGTGATATTTCCCCCTTTTTGCCAATGGCTTTCAGCCGTATTTCCTCAAGCGCGGACTCGTTCTCCGCACTGGCAATAGCCGATAAATATCTCTCTCTGACATCATCCATTTCAATGCCTTTCGCTTTTCTGAAGCTTGCTACCATATGGCCTGTCATTTGCAAGACGGAAGCATTCAAAAAGGGATTGCATGGCTCCGCGAAATTCCAAAAAACCGCACTCTTCAAGATATGCCCATTATTGCGGACATTCAAACAAATAGGGTTTGAACATGTCCCTTCATCGCATTATTTACGATGTCATTGGGAAACATCCCGCTATAAATCCAGCTTCCGCGCATATTCCCGCGTCGCATTCACATAACCATCGGAGGTAACCCTATGCCATCCGGTCATATGGAAATTGAGCTCGGGGAGCTTGTGAAATGGAACCTGCGGAAGCGTGTGATGCTCCACATGATAGGGCATGTTCCATGCCAGACGGCGTATGATGCCGTTTGTGTAGGTTGTGCGCGTATTTTCAAGCATATTGGCAACCAGTGCGCAATGACCGTGCTCGGCCAGCAGATAAAGGCGAAGAAGCGGTTGCCCCAGCAGACATGGCAAAATCCATATCCAAAAAAGCAGATCGGTGGCCAGCAGGCTGATTCCGGCGAGAACATAGCATGTAAGCATGATCCGCGACTCAATCACCACTCTTCTTCGGGCCCGGTTCGGAACGAATTCCCCTAGATCTCTTCCGATGGCATTGAAAAACGTCCGCTTTGCCATGCCCAGCCAATATGGCAGGCCGGATACATACAAGATGTAGGCGGCAACGGTTTCGGGTCTTGAACCGTCGGCAAGTTCGGGGTCCTTGCCCGGTATATTTGTCCACCTGTGATGCGCAAGATGAAAATAGCGGAACCACTCGAATGGAAGAAAAATTGCAAATCCGCACATTCTCCCGGCCCATTCATTTATCCAGGCAGAGGCAAATGGCGTCTTGTGCGTGGCCTCGTGCTCCAGCGTAAACAGAAAGCAAATGAACACGCCATGCGGAACCAGCATTATCTGCCAAAGCGGCAGTCCCATGCCGATCCACAGTCCAGAGACGATTATAATGCCCGCATGGCCCGCAAGATGTCTCAATCCCGCCGCATCGTTCGTCTCGTTGAGTCTTGCAAGTTCGTCACGCGGCAGTGACGCCGCAAATTCCCTGTGGTTCATGGCTCCTCGATTGGCAAAAAGGAAATGCCGCACCGGAATTGTTCAAGCCTGGGCGTGCAACGGCCGGTGATCCGCCACGGCAAATCCGAAAAGGATATTTCAAATCGCGGTCATCCTGCAGATCGCGCAAATCACGGAACGGCATGAATTGCCGTTCCTATTTACGCAATGCGGATTTTGCCTGTTCGACGATGACCCCAAACGCCTCGGGATCATACACGGCCAGTTCGGCAAGCATCTTGCGGTCCAACTCGATGCCGGCCAGACTTAATCCGTTTATAAAGCGAGAATAATTCAGAGTTTCATCATTCGAGCGAACCGCGGCGTTTATCCGCTGTATCCACAGCGCGCGAAAGTTGCGCTTGCGGTTCTTGCGGTCGCGCGTTGCATATTGATTGGCCTTGTCAACCGCCTGGCGCGCGACCTTGAAGGTGTTTTTCCTGCGCCCGTAATACCCCTTGGCGGCCTTGATGACCTTCTTGTGGCGGGCATGGGTTACTTTTCCGCCTGTTACGCGTGACATCTGTTCGTTCCTTCCTAGCGAGAATATGGCATCATCGATTTGATGATTTTGGCATCTGCCGGGCAGAGCGTTGATGTGCCCCGTGCATTTCGGATAAATTTGTTTGTGCGTTTGATCATCCCATGGCGTTTTCCGGCCTGCGCGGTCTTGACCTTTCCGCCAGCGGTCATCTTGAAACGCTTCTTGCAACTCGACTTTGTCTTCATTTTAGGCATTTCCGTCTCCTTGTTCGATTCGGTGTTCGCGCGCAGCTCGGCATGCCTTTATGGCCGGCCGCGCACTTTAAAGGGACTCGATATACCGCCTGGAACGGCATGGCAAGCAAAAAAGCCGGTTTCGATGTTTTGATTGCGCATCGGACGGCGCTGTCCAAAATTCATCACCGCCGATTTTGGCCGATCATTTCATCCTGATGAACAATAACCTCGGCCTGTTTGATTGACGCCATATCCACAAGACGCCCCTTGTAAGTTGCCGCGCCCTCTCCACGCGCCTTGGCCTCTTCCATTGCCTGGAGAATTTCACGGGCTTCGCAAACCGCTTCGGCGGAAGGGGTGAACACCTCGTTTGCAAGCGCGATCTGCTTCGGATGAATGGCCCATTTCCCGACCATGCCAAGCGTGGCCGCGCGATGCGCCTGCGCGCGGAAACCCTCGTCGTCCGAAAAATCCCCAAACGGGCCGTCAACGGGCAGCAGGCCATGCGTTCTGCAGGCGGCGACAATATTTGCCGTTGCCCAGTGCCACGGGTCGGGCCAATAGCTTTGGCCGCCATGCAGCATGTAGTAGTTTTCCTGCGTTCCGCCTATGCCGGTGGTCGCCATGCCCATGGACGCCGCGAAATCGGCCGCCCCAAGGCTCAGGGCCTGCATGCGGGGACTGGCAGACGCGATTTCATGCACATGGCTAATGCCCGCGGCGGATTCGACAATCGCTTCAAAAGTGATCTTCCTCTTGCGGCTGCGGGCCTGCTCGATCGAGGTGACCAGCGCATCCACCGCATAGATATCCGCGGCGCACCCGACCTTTGGAATCATGATCTGATCAAGTCTGTCACCAGCCCGTTCAAGAAGATCCACCACATCGCGATACCAGAATGGCGTGTCAAGCCCGTTTATCCTGACGCTTAGATACTTGCCGCCCCACTCAATGTCGTTGATCGCCTCTATGCTGTTCGCGCGGGCGCTTTCCTTGTCGCTGGGGGCAACCGAATCCTCAAGATCAAGATTAATCACATCGGCATTCGACGCCGCCATTTTCTCGAAAAGACGCGTATTGGAAGCCGGGCCGAAAAGCTGGCACCGATTTGGTCGCGAGGGACTGGCGGGCTGCAGACGAAAACTCATGCATGTTGTCCTTTCATGGGTGGCTCAGACGAGGAAATCTGAGGGTTCGCAATCATTGTCAGGGGAACTGCGTAGCACAATCTTCAACCGTTCGCCAAGCCGTCGTTAAATTGCCGTCCGGATTGTCGCTACGCAATCGTCAGACACCACGTATAGGCATGACGTTTCATGAAGGTTTGCGAGCAATCATAAATGGCCAGGTGTCACGCCAGCCCGAATCCGAAGAGGCCGACAGGTGACCGGCTTAAAGCCCCGCTTCGCAACATGTGCTTCAGTGCAAATGATTTTCCGGATCATGGTGATCACGATGGATTTGCGCGTCGAGTTTGAATGCGGCGTCTTTGGCAATCATGCCCCGTCCTGCCAGATACGGCAACCGCATTTTTCACAATAGGCATCCGATTTATAAATTATCTTCGAAAATTCTGGAACAGATTGCAAATTCATTCGATAAATTGTCCAATATATGCTAAAATCAAGAATTAATCGCATGCAGCAAGTGAAAAAATCACCGGGTTGACAATTGTTCGAGGAGACGTCCGATGATCGAACCGCCGTATCTGCTTTTTCTGGGTGATGCGCCCGACATGCTGGCCGCAAAAGTGGCCGTTGGCATTCGGGACTGGCGGCCTGAATCCGCCGTTGGGCAACTGCGGCTGCCAGATTGCAACGCCGACCTTGGATTGAAGGACATGTCTCTCTCGGAAGCTCGGGAGAAGGGTGCGAGAACGCTTGTCATAGGCGTGGCAAACCGCGGCGGTGTAATCAGCCAGGCCTGGAAGACCGTTCTCGTCGAGGCTCTGGAAATGGGCTTCGATCTTGCAAGCGGGCTGCACAATTTGCTTCGCCATGAGGACGACCTTGTTGCGGCGGCGCAAACGCACGGCTGCAGTCTCCATGACGTTCGCGTCGCGGCTGCGGCCTACCCAATTGCAAACGGCAAAAAACGCACCGGAAAGCGCTGCCTCGCGGTAGGCACGGATTGCTCTGTCGGCAAAATGTACACGGCCATGGCAATGGAGCGCGAAATGCGCGGGCGTGGAATGAAGGCGACTTTCAGGGCCACGGGGCAGACCGGAATTCTCATTACCGGACATGGAGTGCCGCTTGACGCGGTAATTGCGGATTTCATGGCCGGATCGATTGAATATCTGACGCCTGACAACGACCCTGATCACTGGGATCTGATCGAGGGTCAGGGCAGCCTCTTTCACGTGTCGTATTCCGGAGTCACAATGGCGCTCATCCATGGAGGTCGGCCAGATGCGCTGATACTTTGCCACGAACCAACACGCTCCCACATGCGGGGTCTGCCGCATTATGTCCCGCCGGGTCTTGCGGAATTGCGCGACACCGCCCTGCCACTGGCGCAAGTGGCAAATCCGGCCTGCGTCGCAACGGGGGTTTCCGTAAACACGCAGCACATGTCCGATGACGAGGCGAAAGCCTACATATCATCGGTTGAAGACGAATTGAACTTGCCGGCAACCGATCCATACCGTTTTGGCGCGGGAAAACTTGCGGATTCACTGGCCGCCATGTAACTCCGTGACGGAGAGCCGAACGACCGACAGCGTGCAATCTCAAGGGGCTGTAACCATGGAAATATCTGTGACTCGCGACAGTTTCAGGCTTCAAAGGGCATTTACCATTTCCCGGGGCTCTCGCAGCGAAGCGAATGTTCTGACAGTCCGGGTTGCCGACGAGGGCGCCGTCGGCTGGGGCGAATGCGTGCCATATGCGCGCTATGGGGAGTCTTTGGAGTCTGTCGCCAGGATCATCAAAAGCGTCAAGCCGCCAACAAGCCGAACGGATTTGCAGACGCTGCTTCCGGCCGGTGCGGCGCGCAACGCGCTGGATTGCGCGCTTTGGGATCTGGAATCGAAGAAGGCGGGAAATCGCGCCTGGGAAATCGCGGGACTGCCAAAGCCGGTTCCCGCGGCAACGGCCTACACGCTATCGCTCGACCAGCCGGAAGCCATGCGCGAGCAAGCCGCGAAAAACTCCAGTCGCCCGCTGCTTAAAATCAAGCTTGGCAAAGCCGACGACATTCCAAGACTGGAAGCGGTGCGCGCCGGCGCTCCGGATTCAAAGATCATCGTCGACGCCAACGAGGGCTGGACTCCCGGGCTTTTCTCGGCAGTTGCCCCTAAATTGGCTGAACTGGGAGTTGCGCTTGTCGAGCAGCCTCTTCCTTCAGACAATGATGACGCCCTGCTGGACATGGAACTGCCGATACCCGTCTGCGCGGATGAAAGCTGCCACGACCGAACGAGCCTGCCAAAGCTCAAGGGGAAATACGACATGGTTAACATAAAGCTGGACAAAACGGGCGGGCTAACCGAAGCGCTCGAACTGAAAAAGGCCGCCATGGCCGAGGGCTATCGGATCATGGTCGGATGCATGCTGGGATCATCTCTGGCGATGGCGCCGGCAACCCTGCTTGCCCAGGACGCCGAAGTGGCCGATCTTGACGGACCGCTGCTTTTGGCGGAAGACAGGGCAGTAGCACTTGCATATGACAAGTCGGGCGTACATCCTCCCGAACAAAAACTTTGGGGCTGAAAATGCGAACTGTATATCTAAACGGGGAATATCTCCCTGAAACAGAGGCGAAAATCTCAATTTTCGATAGAGCGTTCCTTATGGCGGACGGCGTCTATGAGGTTACAAGCGTGCTTGGCGGCAAGCTGATTGATTTTGAAGGCCATATCCGACGCCTTGAACGTTCGCTGCTGGAGCTGGGCATGCCGAAGCCGGACGCGTTTGACGAATTGCTCGATATACATAGGGAACTGGTGAGCATTAACCGGATCGATGAGGGACTCGTTTATCTTCAGGTCAGCCGCGGCAACGATGGCGACCGGGATTTTCTATATCCGGATCCCGAAGCGGCACGACCGACGCTTGTGCTGTTCACGCAATCCAAGCCGGGTTTGTCGGACAATCCCGCGGCCAGACGCGGGTTCAAGATCATCTCCACTGAAGATGTTCGATGGGGACGCCGCGATATAAAGACAACGCAGCTGCTCTACCCGTCAATGTGCAAGATGATGGCAAAGAACGCCGGTTGCGATGACGCCTGGTTCATTGAAGACGGATTTGTAACCGAAGGCACTTCAAACAACGCGTTTATTGTGAAGGACGGAAGGATTGTCACCCGTCTGCTCTCAAACGAAATTCTTCACGGCATAACGCGGGCGGCCGTTCTGCGCTTTGCCAAAGAGGTTCAAATGCAGGTTGATGAACGTAAATTTACCATTGAGGAGGCAAAAAACGCCGACGAGGCTTTCGTCACTTCCGCAAGCACGTTTGTAATTCCCGTGGTGGAAATAGACGGCGCCATGATCGGCGATGGAAAATCCGGCCCCATCGCCACGAGACTGCGCGAGATTTACATTGAGGAAAGCCTTAAAGCCGCAATTTAGGCACCACCACCGGATCCGCCCTGCTCCTTCCCTCAAGTTTCCACATTGGCCGCAAACGACTTTGCGAACGCCGATTGCTTTTCGGGCGACGCCTTCGTCTGGTGTCTGGCTTTCCACTCGTCCATTGTCATTCCATAGAAGATTTCGCGCGCCTCTTCCTTTCCCATTTCCATACCCCGCTCGTTTGCCGCTTCCTGATACCATCTGGAAAGACAGTTTCGGCAGAAGCCGGCGAGATTCATCAGGTCGATGTTCTGCACATCGGGGCGTTTTTCCATTAGATGTTTGCGGAGCGCGCGGAAGGCCGCTGCTTCAAGCCTGGTTCGCGTCATGTCGTCCATTGTTTTCTCCTTCACGGCAATGTTCATTTTACCTTGATTTTTGAAGGTCTGAAAGCCGATTGCCCAATCGATTGCCCGTTCACAATATCCTTGCGGCGTTTCCCGCGGCAAGACCCTGACCGGCAATTTTCATTTTTTTCAACACTTCGGCCACTACGGACATTGCGGCTCAAACCCCGCCATCATGTCCAGTCTCGACGACTGGATGCGGAAGTCTTCAGTGATCAATATTGTTTCCGCATGACCGGCAACATGCGCTCGTCAACCCTTTCGTGCAAATTCAAAACCGGCGCGATGCTTTCAGCATGTCGGATGTTCACTTCAAATGCCGGAATCTTCCGCCGACTGAACCAGCATCGGAGCAAGTCTCCGGCCCCAGTCAATTTGCCGCCCGGCCGAAGCAATGAGATCATTTCGTATTTCAATTAGAACGCCGGCCCGCTTGCAGGCAATCGCGTGTCTCTCGATTGCGTCGCCGTGAAACCCGCCGGCATATGGTTCGTTTTCGCCAACGCAAATGTCGCCTTCCAGCCTCAGCCGCTCAAGAAGGGGGAGCGCCAGCCGGTTGTCCGCGGAGTATAAAATCCCAATGTCCCAGGGCCGTCTGCGTCTTCCCCGGTACTGTTTTGTAAAGGAATGGATTGACACAATAATCGTATTGTCCTGTCGCGAAGCCATTTCGGCCAAACGCCTGTGATATGGCCAATAGCAGAGATCGAGTCTCATCTCCTTTTCGCTTGCGTCAACATGTCTGTTTCCCGGTATGATTGTCCGGTCGCTTATTTTCATGATCAGCGTCGGATCATCGGGGGAGCGGTTCGGATCAATCACGAGACGCGAGAAGTTTGAACATATGCATGGCGCGTC
This sequence comes from Roseovarius sp., assembly GCA_026709325.1. Taxonomy (GTDB): domain Bacteria; phylum Pseudomonadota; class Alphaproteobacteria; order Rhodobacterales; family Rhodobacteraceae; genus JAPOTF01. Next base: position 14,115 of record JAPOTF010000067.1, on the reverse strand, counting down.
AAGCAATCGGGCGATTTCCGCCGCCACTCCGGACGCCCCGGGATCATATGCGATATGACGCTCCATGTCGTCGCGACCGAGTCCCAGAGATCCCCCGCTCACAAATTCGGGAACCAGATTGGTTGCGTGATCGCAGGTTACAAGCCAGCGTGACGGCCTTTCGGCGCCAACGGCAAGAAACGGGCAATAAGTCATGGCGATATCGGTTTTTGAGGTATCATTTGCCATAATGCGGCTATAGTATTTCAGTGCGCGTTCCTTTTTGGACTTGCCGGCGATCGCATTCCAGCAAGCAAGCGGAATCCATCCGGAATGAACCCAGCGTCTGGATTGCCGATTGCAACGCAAACCCGAATCAAGACAGGAATAGACATCATGAGACGCCATCGCAATGTAAAAATCGTAGCCACCCTCGGACCGGCCTCCGGCAACTATGAAGCAATAAAAAACCTTCATGAATCCGGAGCCGACGTCTTCCGGTTGAACATGAGCCATGGCAGCCATGAAAGCATCTCGGACATTCATGCGACAATTCGGAGAATCGAGAGGGAAACAGGTGGCACAATCGGCATCCTTGCAGACCTTCAGGGGCCAAAATTGCGCATAGGGACATTTGCCAATGGCGGGGAGGAACTCGAAATCGGCGCATCATTTAGATTTGACCTGGATGACAGGCCGGGTGACAAAACCCGGACTTTCCTGCCGCATCCCGAAATTTTCGCGGCGCTTGAAACCAATACGAACCTGCTCGTCAACGATGGGAAAATTCAATTGAATGTATTGGAATGCGGTCCCGATTTTGCCACATGCAAGGTTGCCGCGGGAGGAACCATATCCGATCGCAAGGGCGTAAACGTTCCAGATGTTGTTCTGCCTCTCGCGGCCTTGTCCGCAAAAGACCGGGAGGATCTTGATTTTGCGTGCAAACTTGGAATTGACTGGCTGGCTTTAAGTTTTGTGCAGAGGGCCGCCGATGTCGAGGAGGCTCGAGACCTTTGCAATGGCAGAGCGGCAATAATGTCAAAAATCGAAAAGCCCGCGGCAGTCGAATCTTTTGATGAAATACTTGCCGCCTCCGACGGCATTATGATTGCGCGCGGCGATTTGGGCATTGAACTTCCCGTGCAGAATGTTCCTCCAATCCAGAAACGTCTGATTGGAAAATGCCGCGCGGCCGCAAAGCCCGTGATTGTCGCGACACAGATGCTTGAAAGCATGATCGAAAGCCCGATGCCGACACGCGCCGAAGTCAGCGACGTTGCGGCCGCAATCTATGAAGGAGCGGACGCCGTCATGCTGTCCGCGGAATCCGCGGCCGGCAACTATCCCGTGGAGGCGGTTACCACAATGGACAATGTTGCGCGCGAGGTCGAGCATGACACCACATACACCGAAATGCTTGAGGCGTCTCGCGTCGTTAGTCGCGCCACAGTCGCTGATGGGATAGTTGCCGCGGCGCGAGAAATTGCGGAGGCCACTGATATCAAGGCGATCTGCTGTTTCACGCAATCCGGCACAACGGCCCTGCTAACGGCGAGGGAGCGTCCCCATGTGCCAATAATCGCCCTGACAAGCCTTCGAAAAACCGCCGGAAGGCTTTCTCTGAGCTGGGGGGTGCATTGCGAAATAACCGACACGCTGACAAGGTTCAAGCAAGCGGTGGTGAATGCCGTGACCGTGGCCGTGGAACAGGGCTACGCCGAAGCGCCCGACCAGATTGTCGTTACCGCGGGCGTTCCCTTTAATGTTCCCGGAACGACAAACATTCTTCGAGTGGCTCCATGCGATGTCAGCAAGATAAAATCAATTGATCCGGATTAATTTCCCCGATAAGTCCATAGAGCAAAAGGCATTTAACGCAAATGGAACGTGCCGGTGCATGGCGTCTTTTTTGGCCAAACCGGCAAGCTGCGTGTAACTTTCCCTGATTTTATCGGGCAAATGCACATATGGCTTGAACGCCGCCTGACGGCGGAACGCTTTGGCAATTTGACTTTTTTATCGCAAGCGCGCCGGATTGGATAGTCTCCGCGCTCAATTTGAAAGCCGGAAAAATCGGTCTTGCCGTGGAATTCCCCCATTTGATGACTTGCGGGCCGACATATTTTCGCCATTATCGGGAACCTGACCCGCGTTCTTGCAGACAAGTGTCTTCAAGGAAACCAAAATGCCCGGCAAGGGAGCGATGCCATGACGCGAAATGGTGGACGACTTCTGGTGGAGTGCCTAGCCAGACTGGGCGTCTCAAAAAGCTTCGGCGTGCCCGGAGAGAGCTATCTTGCAGTTCTTGACGCCCTGCACGATTTCGAGGGAAAACTCGACTACATCATTTGCAGACAGGAAGGCGGCGCCGCATACATGGCCGCGGCCTATGGAAAACTGACCGGCATGCCGGGCATCTGTTTTGTCACGCGCGGACCAGGCGCCGCAAATGCAATGATCGGAGTCCATACGGCAATGCAGGACAGTTCTCCCATGATATTGTTTGTGGGACAGGTCGGCACCGACATGAAAGAGCGCGAGGCATTCCAGGAACTGGACTATAAATCGGTATTTGGGCAAGTTGCCAAATGGGTTGTCGAAGTCAACGGTTCAAGCCGCATCCCCGAAATCATTGCGCGCGCATGGACAACCGCGCTGTCGGGACGTCCGGGACCGGTTGTTGTCGCGCTTCCGGAGGACGTTCTCGCCGAGAATGCATCCGCAATGCCCATTAAGGGAAAGATCGGTCTTTCCGCTCCATCGCCATCAGCCAACGCCATGGGAAAGGCCCGCGGGATACTGTCTGATGCCAGGCGCCCGCTCATAATATATGGAGGATGCCTGTGGACGGCGTCTGCGAGCAGGGCGCTGCAAAAATTTGCGGAAGCCTCAAACATCCCGGTGGTTTCCGTTTTTCGCTACCAGGACCAGTTTGACAACCATTCATCCGTTTTCTGCGGCGAGGCGGGAGTGGGCATGATTCCCTCGGTAAAATCACTTGTCGCCAATGCCGATGCCATACTTGCCCTGGGCAATCGGTTCGGGGAAAATTCAACCGACGGCTACACTCTTCTAAACGTGCCTGAACCAAGGCAGCGGCTAATTCACGTTCACGCCTCGGACCGGGAGATCGGCAAGGTTTACCTTCCCGAACTGGGCATTCACGCGGATCCATGCGCTTTCGCCGAATCCCTGAGCGAGGCCGGCCCTGTAACCGGAACCTGGGACGACTGGCGCGCCAATGGACGCAATGCCTACCTCGACGAGTTCATTTTGCCGGACCTTCCCTCTCCCGTGGACATGGGAAAGGTCTCCGCCCACCTGCGCAAAACCCTGCCCGATGATGTTATACTGACAAATGGCGCGGGAAATTTCACGGTCTGGCCAAACAGGCATTTCATATTCGGTCCCAAGGCCAGATTGCTTGCCCCCCAATCCGGAGCCATGGGTTACGGGGTTCCGGCCGCGATTGCGGCGAAGGTGGCAAAGCCGGAGAGCACGGTTGTCTGCTTCTCGGGAGATGGCGATTTTCAGATGACCTGCCAGGAACTCGCCACGGCTCAGCAGGCAAGCGCGCAACCGATAATCCTGATTTTGAACAATGGCACATACGGAACCATCCGCGCCCATCAGGAACGAAACTATCCGGCCAGGGTATTTGGAACATCCATGGTCAATCCCGATTTCGTTTCTCTTGCCAGAGCCTATGGCTTCCATGCCGAGCGCGTCGAAAACACGGAACAGTTCGAGGAGGCCTTCAAAAACGCCCGCGGGTCAAAAACGGGCTCGGTTCTCGACTTGAACATCGCCGCGGAAGCCATCACGCCCCGCGCCACCATATCTCAGTTGCGTGAAGCGGCCTTGAAAAACGGCGAATAGCGCCAGTAGAGAACCCCGGGCCCTTCACGCATTGCATGATGTTTGAAGAACAACGCGTTCGGTTGATTGAAACACGACGTTTGCACACGTCCGCAATAGACGGGTTCTGCGATTATGTTGAAGCCTCCTGTTGCTTAAAGCGGCCTTATTTTGCGTAAATCTCGTTGCAAATCTGCAAAACGACATCTCCATCGAGTATTGGCCTGGCGATAAAGAAAAACTTCTCCACCGTTTCGGAATTGTTGTGCGCATCCATGGCGGCCTGATCGGAAAACCTCTCATACGTGGTGAACAGACATGGATCCCTCTCGTCCTGAGAAATGTAAAATCCTATGGTGCCGGGCTCGTTTTTCTGTACATTCGCAGCAACATCCAGCAGCCCCCGCTTCATTACATCTTCTGCTCCGGATTTGCATCTTATTATGGCGGTAATGGTTTTCACGACATGTCCCCCTGAAGTCCCAGTTCCCTAATGGTTGCGTCGCGCATTTTGAATTTTTGCGCTTTTCCGGTAGCCGTAAGCGGCATTTCCCCAACAAACCGAATATGGCGCGGGATTTTGTAATGAGCTATTTTGCCCTGGCAGTAATCCTTTACATCCCGCTCGCTCAATCGGCCCGGATTGCGCGGAATGATCCATACGGCGACTTCCTCGCCATATTTTTTGTCGGGCACTCCAAAGGCCTGAACTTCGGCTATATCGGGATGCGAGAGCAGAAATTCCTCGATCTCGGCCGGATAGACATTCTCGCCGCCCCGAATAAGCATGTCCTTGATCCTGCCGACAATCCGGCAATAGCCCCGCGCATCGATTATGGCCATGTCCCCGGTATGCATCCAGCCGTTTTGAATGGATTCCCCCGTTCGCTCCGGATCTCCCCAATAGCCTTTCATGACAAGATACCCCCTTGCGAGCAACTGGCCGGGCTGACCGACGGGAACGGTTTTTCCATCATCGTCCACAACCTTGACTTCGCAATGAGGCTGAATTCTGCCGACAGTTGAAACGCGAACGTTCAAGGGTTCGCTGACGCCTGACTGAAAAGACACCGGACTTGTTTCCGTCATCCCGTAGGCAATGGTGATTTCCCTGCAGCCCATCTCTTCGATCACGCGGCGCATTAATGGTTCCGGGCACGGCGATCCCGCCATAATCCCGGTGCGCATGGTCTTGAGAGATCGACGATTAAAGTCGGGGTGGTCAAGCACCGCGGCAAACATGGTGGGCACGCCGTGCATTGCCGAGCAGCTTTCCCTTTCAAGCGCGTCAAGAGTCTCCCCGGCGTCAAAGCCCTCAGATGGAAACACCATTTTGACGCCATATGCAACCGCGGAGAGATTCCCCATAACCATTCCAAAGCAGTGATACAGCGGAACGGGTATGCAAAGTGATTCTCCCGGCCTCAATTCCATTGCCCTGGCACATGAGATCGCGTTGTTGATTATGTTGTGATGCGTAAGCGTTGCCCCTTTGGGAGAGCCGGTGGTGCCCGATGTAAACTGGATGTTAATCGGATCATGCGGGCTCAGGCCCTTGCCGAGGGCATCAAGCCTGCTTATTGCTCCGCCTCCGCAGCGCTTCATGACCTCGTCAAAGGAGAACGCCCCGGGAACTGGTTCCCGGGAGATCTGGATGACGGTTCTCAATGCGGGAAGTCGTTTTGCATTCAATTTCCCTGGAGCGCAGCGCGACATCTCGGGAGCCAGTTCGCAAAGCATTTTCATGTAGGCCGAGGATTTGAATTGAGTGGACAATATCAGAGCCTTGGCTCCGACCTTATTAAGCGCGTATTCCAGTTCGCCCGTGCGATAGGCCGGGTTTACATTCACCAGTATCAATCCGACGCGCGCCGTCGCGAACTGGGCAAGCAGCCATTCCGGGCGATTTGGGGCCCATATGCCTATTCTATCCCCCTTGTAGAGACCAATCGACAGCAATCCCGCCGCAAGTCTGTCCGACTCCTCAAGCAGCTGGCCGTAGGTCCATCTGACGTCATGCTGAAGGAACGCGGCCGCTGGTCGTTCCCCGTGGCGCCGCGCCGCCTCCTTCAGAAAGTCGGGAACCGTGGCGTTCAAAAGCGGACGATCGGTGGGCCCGCTCACATGAGACAGCCCGTCAACCGGCGCGACTCCGGTTGTCACATCGATCTCCAGTCTCCCGCGGCCTCAAACGCTCCAGCCGCTCTGTAGATTTCGCTTTCCCCGTATCTCTTGCCCACCAGCATCAGTCCCACCGGAAGCCCGTCGGACATGCCGCATGGAATTGACATGGCGGGGTGCCCCGTAACGTCAAACGGCGCGGTGTTTCTCAACATCTCGAAGGCTCTCTGGCACCACAGGGCCAGATCATCCGAATTTTCAGGTATCGGCGTTGCCTTCATTGCCGTGGTCGGCATTATCAGCAGATCATATGAAGCCAAAACCTTGTTGTACTCCTCGCGAAGCTGGCGCGCCAGATTCTGGGCCTTTGCGTAGTAGTGTCCACGATGGTATTTGAGAAAATATTGTCCAACAAACATCGTGATCTTGAGAGTTTCGCTTAATTCATCCGCTCTGCTGCGCCACTGGGAGTGAAAATCGAGAAGCGACGTTGTATACATGCCCTCCCATCCGGTACCCATTCCATTTCCGTGCATCATCTGATTGGTCGCGCCTTCCGAGGCGATGGGGGTCCAGATTGGCAAACCCTTCAAATGCCACGGGACGGATATCTCGTCCACCGTCGCTCCCATCTCGGAGAACAGGTTTGCGCCCGCGCGCACCTTGGCGTCAACATCGGGTTCGCTCTCCGGATGCCCGAACCCTTCCTTTACGATGCCTATCCTCATTCCCGAAACCCCGCGGTTTACGGCATGCGAATATCTGTCGGCCTCCACCCCATACTGCCTTGGATCAAGACCGTCCTCTCCCGCCATCACCTCAAGCATCAGGGCATTGTCGGAAACGGTCGCGGTCATGGGACCGGCATGATCAATTGTCGACTCGATGGGCATGACGCCGGTGTAGGGAACAAGCCCGTGAGTTGGCTTCATCCCGTAAATTCCGCAGTAGCTGGCGGGCATTCTGATGGAACCGCCCTGATCGCCGCCAATGGCCATGTCCACATCCCCGTTGGCAACAAGAGCGGCCGATCCCGACGAAGATCCTCCGGCGGAATATCCTCGCCTGTGCGGATTGTGGACGGGTCCGGTGGCATTGGTGTGCGATCCGCCCGAAAAGCAGTAGTACTCGCAATGCGCCTTGCCCGTTATTGTCGCGCCGGCATCCAGCAATCTGGTGACTATGGTTGCATCGACATCCGGCGTATAGCCTTTCAGCACAGAAGACCCGTTCATCATTGGCACGCCGGCGAGGCATACATTGTCTTTCAGAGCAACCGTTTTGCCCTGAAGCGGCCCGCGGGGCGCTCCGCGAATATCCGTTTTCACATACCATGCGTTCAGCGGATTCTCCTCGTCGCCTGGACGGTATCCCGCCGTTCGGGGATAGAGCACTGGCGGAAGATAGTCGGGCATTGAATCCACAATGTCATAGGCATCCAGAGATCCCCGCATGTTATCCAGAAACTCCCGCGCCCTTTCATCGGACATGTGCATTCCAAGCTCGGCGACAATTTCCTTCAATTGGGAGAGAGTGGGACGTTTTACAGTCATATATGATATCCTCTCATTGAGCGGCGCCGGCGAATCCGGCACCTGATTTTCCCGCCTTGCCGGCTTTTCGGCGGCAGGAGTCCTTTTCGCCTCTGGTTTGGCCTTGTCGACGAAAACCCCGCCTGTCGCGGCGCCACCGCCAAAACCGGTGAATTCCTTTACGAGTTCGGGATTTGCGGCCTCCGATCCCTTGATTTCACCGGTTATGAGACCCTTTTGCATCAGCATCACCCGGTCGCTGAGTTCGGTAATGAAATCGAGACTCTGTTCGACGAGCACAATGGCAACACCCTGGCGTCTGTTGAGATTTTGGAGCAATTCGACGATCTCGTCAATAATTGACGGCTGAATGCCTTCCGTTGGTTCATCAAGAAGAACAAGGTCGGGTTCCGAAATCAGACATCTTGCAATGGCCAGAAGCTGCTGTTCGCCACCGGACAGGGCGCCGCCATGGCGATCAAGCAGACGTTCAATTCTCGGAAATTCCACGAGGATGTTTCTGATGGCATCCTCCTCGTCAAGGCCATGAGACGCAACTCCCATGCGCAGGTTGTCCAGTACGGAAAGATTTGGAAAAATGCCGCGGCCCTGCGGAACATACCCAAGTCCAAGCCGGGCGCGTTCACCCGGACGCATGCCCGTCACGTCCACGCCCGCGTATGTGACCGCGCCCGCGGTTGCCGGAACCAGTCCCATAAGCGTCTTCATAAGCGTTGACTTTCCCATGCCGTTATGACCCAGCACTCCAAGGATTTCACCATCTTCAACGTTGAAATCAATGCCGTGCAGCACGGGAACCCGGCCGTAGCCCGAGCAGAGACCGCGTATTTCAAGAAGCGGCGTCATGCCCGATGCCCCAGATACACGTCCCGGGCGCGCCGATCTTTCGAGATCGCGTCCATAGTGCCCTCCATAAGTATGCGGCCTTCATGAAAAAGAGTGACTTTTTTTGATATCCTCCGAATGAAATTCATGTCGTGCTCCACCACGATCATTGCCGCGTCTTCATTTATTTCGCGGATGAGTTCGGCCGTGCGATCCGTCTCCTCGTGCGTCATGCCCGCCGCCGGTTCGTCAAGGAGCACAAGCCATGGCTGCGCGGCAACCACCATTCCCAGCTCCACCCATTGCCGCTGGCCATGGGAAAGGCTTCCAACCTGTCTTGACCGAAATTCACCGAGTTGAAGGCGCTCTATGGTTTCGGACGTTAGGGCGTCTGTTCGCCTTGCTCCATGCCAGCGCCGGCAGGACAGCCATATGTTCTCCCGAGTCGTCAAACCGTCAAACACGTTCGGCACCTGCGTCTTGATGCCCACGCCAAGGCCCGCCACCTCATGGGGCTCGCGTCCCGCCACATGAATGTCGCGTATGACCACATCGCCGATGGTGGGAACAAGCTGGCCCGTGAGACATTTGAAGAAAGTGGATTTGCCGGCGCCGTTGGGTCCGATGAGACATCTCAGCTCGTTCTCCCACAACTGGAAATCAACCCGGTCAACCGCCCGGACACCGCCGAAATGCATTGACAGGCTTCTGGTTTCAAGAACGACTTCACCCCGTCTCATGCCTGTCCTCCGAGATTCCGCCACGGGGCTTGCGGAGACGCATTCTGCGCTCCTTCGCCCGGTTGCGCCTCCCGGCGCGGCGGGCGGTTGCCAGCTTTTCAATGCCCGGAACGACGCCCCTGGGCGCAAGAAGCACAAACGCAATCAGTATAATTCCCAATACGAGACTGGTATTGACAACCTGTTGCGTTCCAAGCGAGGCGGTAAGGTAGTAGAGGCCAAATGCGGCAAGAACCGGCCCCGCCAGCGTGCCGCGCCCGCCCACGATAACCCAGATTATCGTCAGTGAAGCCTGACCCAGGCTGAAAACGTCGGGCGTGACCCTGGTTACGCCGATGCAGAAAAATATTCCTCCGATCGCGGCAACGGCGGCGCCAACGGTGAAAATTCCCAGTTTATAGGCACGCGTGTCGTATCCCAGCAATTCGGCGCGAATTTCGTTTTCCCTAATCGACACGCACACCCTGCCGAAATGCGTGTTAACGAGCCAGCCGCAAAACACGTAAAGCAGTATCAATGCGACCATGGCCACGTAAAAGGTGTGTTCCGGAAACAAAACGGCGCCCGCATTGCCAGGCACGTTCAGCGGCGGGGCGCCGGTTCCATTGAATCCTCCCAGAAGCGCATCGCCAATCTTGTATTCCGGTCCGGAAGTTCGGCGAATGAGCGAGTACATTATCAGCGAGACCGTTAAGGTTATCACTGCAAGATAGACATCCGAAATCTTTCCGTAGAAGGCGAAATAGCCAAGAACGGCCGCAAAGGCCGCCGCCACGGCAACCGCAATGAACATTGCTCCAGTGGATCCGCCGATGTTAACGGCCGCGATCGCATATGAATACGCCCCCAGTCCGAAAAACGCCGTTTGCCCGAAGCAGAGTATACCGCCATATCCCCAGATCAGCGCAAGGCTGAGCGCAAGTATTGAAAGGCCAATCACTTGCGTTAGGGTGATGATCGTGAAGAACTCCAGAATTGACGGTGCCGCAATGGTAAAGATCAGAGCCAGCAACGCGGCGAAAAGAGTTCCTCTGAACTGCCCGAACATTCCGTTCATTGGCTCTTCCTGAAGAGCCGGCCGGTTATTCCCGTTGGCATGAACCGCAAAAGGATGATCGCCGCGGCAAGCAGAGCGACCTCGCCCAATGTGGGACCCGTAAGAAATGTCACGACCCCGTTAATCCCGCCGAGCAGGATTGAGGCGGATGCCGTTCCCGCAAGTATTGACGCCCCGCCGGAGATGACGGTGATGAACGCCTTTGCGATGTAAATTGCCCCTATGGTTGGCAATACACCCGTGACCGGAGCAAGCAGACCTCCGGCAAATCCCGATATTGCGGCGCCAAGTCCGAATGTGATCATGTAAATTCGCGAGGTGGAAACTCCCAGAGCCGCGGCCATGTCCGGATTTTGCATTGTACCTCGGGCAACAAGTCCGAGCGCCGTGTATTTGAGCACCAGATAGACCGCAACCAGAAGCCCCGCGGTGATGCCAATTAGCAGCATCTCGTAGCCGGACGATGTGTATTCTCCTATGGAGACGACTCCAAGCGGCGGCGATATTGTCGTGGATGTCGATGCGCCGAATATGGTTGTTATGATTCCTATAAAGAACAGGGACAATCCCCATGTGGCCAGCAAGGTGTCTATCATTCTTCCATAAAGCCACCTTATAAGCAGACGCTCCACAACAACCCCGATTGCGCCCACCACAACGGGCGCGAGCACAAGCATGGCGAACCAGAGATTAACTCCGTTATTCGTCGCGACCACCACGGTGTATCCGCCCAGCATCAGGAACTCTCCATGGGCCAGGTTGATAACCCGCATCATTCCAAAAATGATTGCCAGGCCGAGGCTGATGAGCGCCAGGTTCGCAATCACGTAAAAAATCTGCAGAATAAGCGACAGGGTCAGGTCCATGGAGGATCCTTGCGGAAATAGTTCGGCATGGCCCGCGCACGCGGGCCATGGTCTTTTAAATGTCTATCCCGGCCGCCTTGAGCCCGTTTTCGAACTTGAAGGTCGACTGGGTCGGATCCGCCACGAGATCACATACAAGCAACGTGTCGCTTGGGGGCTGATTTTCATATGTCTCGATTATGTTGAACGACTGGTTCTGCAGTTCGGCCAGATAGACATTTTGCACGGCATGGTTGGTTTTCGGCTCTATCTGAACCCGACCTGAAGGTCCGTCATAGCCGATACCGGTTCTAAGCGCGTCTATTACCTGCATTCTGTCCACGGATCCGGCGGCCTTGACGCCTTCCGCCCAGAGGTATGCGCCTTCATAGGATCTTGCCGCAAGCTCGTTGAGACCGGGCGCGTCGTCACCTAGACGATCCTTGAAGCGCTTGACGAACGACATGTTTGCCTCACTTGGTATCTCCTCGAAATAGGAATATGCGCAAATAATGCCATTGCCCTCTTCAGCGGAAATGAGCCTGTGCTCGTTTCCAACTCCGAAAGTGGTTGACGCGATCGGGACGCTCGCGTTCATTCCGGCTGCCGCATACTGCCTGTAGAAGGACACGTGCGCGCCTCCAACCAGAGCGGACATGACCATGTCCGGCCTGGCCGCCTGTATCTTTTTGATGGTTGGCCCGAAATTGGTCACATCAAGCGGAAAGAACTCCGTTTCAACAGCCTCGCCACCATTGTCGCGCACATATTTCTGCACCCACTGGGCGGTAATCTGTCCGTAATTGTAGTCAGCGGCGATAATGTATACCTTTTTGCCCCATTTGCCCATGCAATAGGGAACCAGCTTTTCAACCGTCTGGGCCGGTGTCGATCCCGTGCAGAAATTGTTGATGTCGCAAACCCCGCCTTCATACTGCACATTGTAAAAATACAGGGTCTCGTAGCGGAACAGCGTTGGCCGTATGGCTTCCCGGCTCGCCGAGGTGATGCCCGCATGCACCGTGTCCGCCCTGTCGCCGGCGGCCGCCTGCGTTGCATATTGCGTGTAGAACTGAATTGACGACTGCGGATCATAGACCTTCAGGTCAATCTGGCGCCCCAGCAGACCGCCCGCCGCATTCATCTCGTCAATCGCCATCTTTGTGGTTTCCACCATTGGTCGCCCATAAATGTCCAGCCCCCCGGTTTGATCCAGTATCGATACAAACTTGATCGGATCATCCGCCAGACCCAGGCGGGCGTAAAATGGAGCGGCCAACGCCGCCGTTGCACCTGCCGCCAGGAATTTCCGTCTGTTGATAGTCATTTTTTTCTCCTTTAAATTGTCGTGCCGACTTCCAGCGTCAGCTTTTCTTGCCGTCCGGATTTGAACCGCCGTTTAGCGGTTCGGTCACTCCCTTTACGCCATCTGATATATTGAGGCCAATTTCCTCACCCAGTTTTTTTACGGCCGGAAGCTGCAAGGCAAGGCCCAGCACTCCATCAACCACCTGATTTACGCCATTGCCGCCAACCTGATCTCCACCAGATCTTTCGCCCTGGCCGATACCGGTTATGTGGTTTACCCGGATGGACTCTATTTTCTCGGTTGGCTTCATGAGTTTTTCAACCACATCCGGCAAGGTGCGAAGACGGGCTTCATCCAGTTTGAGTCGCATCAGATCGGCACTTTGCGCATTCTCTGCCGCCACGAGAGCCGCCGTGCCCTCGGCTTTGGAGAGAAGCTCGTTTTTGGACGCCTCGGCCCGCTCCGATTTTGCCGCCGCCTCGGCGCTGGCCATCGAGGTTACCGTGGCGGCTTCAGATGCAATGCGGATGTCATCGACTTCTGACTGCTCCCTGGCGCGGATAAGCGCCAACTGTCTTTCACGTTCGGCGACCGCGGCCTCGCGCGCGGTTTGTATTTTCTCGCGGGCGCCGACTTCCTCCGCCTTTGCCTCGTTGGCGTGAACCTCGGCCCGGGCCTCTTCGATTTTCTTGGACGCCAGCGCCACGGCATTGTCGTGTCTGACGCTTTCAATGTTCAGTTCGCTTTCAAGTTTTTGCCGATTCAGTTCGCGGTCGCGGCTGATTTCATTCATCCGCACTTCCCTTTCACGCTCAATGCGCGCCGACTCCCGCCGCTTTTCCGCCTTGGCCTGTTCCTCGGCCACATCGGCCATGCTGGTTGCGCGCGCCGACTCTACAGAGCGCTGCTGGGCGATTGTCGCCTCCTCCTCTTCCTGTTCAATTGTGAGTCTGCGTTTTGTGGCGTCAAGCTGGCTCTGGCGGACCGCGACATCGGCATCCGCTTCAATGGCGGCGCGCTCTTTCTTGTTAACGGCTATTATCTCGCTAAGCCGTCTCATGCCAAGCGCGTTGAATGCGTTGTTTTCATCCAGAGCGTGAAACGGGGTTTGATCCAGCCGGGTTATAGAGACACTTTCCAGCAGAAGCCCGTTTTGCTGGAGATTCGGGGCAAGCACCTCGCTCACCTCGGAACTGTATTTGCTGCGGTTGTCCTGCAAACCGTCCATTGTGTAGCCTGCGGCAACCGACAGCATCGCGTCGACAAGCTTGCCTTCCAGGGTTTCCGCGAGATCTCCGGAACGAAACGATTTGCCCGCCAGGGCCTGAGCCGCGGTTGAAACCCCCTGTTGCGAGGGGTCCACGCGCACATAGAACTCCGCCCCCACGTCCACGCGCAAACGATCCGAGGTAATGATTGACCTGGGTCCAAGCCGTTCGATTTCCAGTCGCGAGGTTTTCATGTTCACCTCGCTGATCTTGTGCAGAAACGGCAGCGATATGCACCCGCCCTCCGTTACAACCCGCTGTCCGCCGGCGCCGGTTCGCACCAGAGCCACTTCCCGCGTCGCCTTGCGATAATATCTGTTTAGGAACAGGATTATCAGAATTGCCAACACAACCACTGAAGCGGTTGTCATAAACCAAGTCATCATATACCTCGGATTTTATCCACCCCACATGGACTTTGAACGCAATTTTCAACAGCGCAAAAGCCAGCGAATTTCATTAAGCGAAATTAAAAAACGGGAGTCAACCATTTTATTGAAGACGGCCGCGCGACGATGCCGAAAATCGCCCTTCGCAAGGCGAGCCTTGATGATCGA
>JAPOTF010000099.1 GCA_026709325.1 Roseovarius sp. | reverse complement strand
CAAGGGATTGATGCGGCTGCAATAATAATGCAACATTGGAATTGCTTATTCCATATACCTATCGAGTATATGAAAATGGCAATTTTAGTGAATTCCCGCCAATAGATTTTCTGTTTGCCTGCCGATTTTGCTATTTGGGATGATTCAAGGCGCGGATGGCCGGGCGGCAGCATCCGGTTCGGTTTGCCGAGGTTTGGCGAAGGTTGATGGTGGATTGGGTTGGATGGTGCGCTGGGTGCACTGCCGCGTTTATGGCCCATAGCGGACAATGGCGAATTTGAATTCACTGGAAAGAGCCCGGTAGCATCTCCCGGCCCTGGAACTCGAATGTTTTGGCCAGTTCCCGCAGCCTGTCCCACAGGTGCAGGTCGCGCCCCGGCCGCTTGGGTGAGCGGTTTTCGATTCGCTTTACGCATGCGTCGCCATGACCGAGAGCCATATCAAGCGAGGCAACGCCAATGGCGCCCATCTGTTCCGGTGGAGCGGCAAAGCCGGAAGACATCGTCAAGTCAGGGAGGCAGGGTCACCGGAAGCTTCGAAAGCGGAGTTAAATGAATAAATCAAATCTCTGGAGTGAGACAATATCCTGACGGGTCCATTGAAACTTCCCGCATGATTTGAGAACCTGTCCGAGAATCGATATTGCATACAATGCAATGTAGCGGGAAATGTTTACAATATGCTTTTTTGGGAATTAAGGTTGAGATGCATGTGCGGTGAACTTAAGTTTCTGGAGCAGACGGCAAGAAAAATATTAATAAAATCATTGTCATATTGCTCTTGTGAAGGTGGTGCCTAATGCGTTTGTCGTGGAATGAGGTTCGTGCTCGGGCATCGTCCTTCGCCAAAAAATGGAAGGATGCGTCTCGTGAAAAAAGCGAGACGCAAAGTTTTTACAATGATTTTTTTGAAGTGTTCGGAGTGGCGCGCAAGACGGTAGCGCGATACGAGGTGCATGTTTCAAAACTGGACAACAGTACGGGCTTTATAGACCTGTTTTGGCCAGGAGTGCTGATGGTCGAACAGAAGAGTGCGGGTCGAGACCTGAGCAAGGCATATGATCAGGCGGGAGAGTACTTTGACGCCTTGCCCGAATATGAACGTCCCAGTTTTATAATGGTGAGCGATTTTAAGACATTTGAACTTCATGACCTTGAAGAGAGGGAATGCGTAACTTTTTTACTTGAGGAATTTTCCGCAAATGTCGAGCGTTTCGGCTTTGTCCTTGGAATGCAAAAGAAAAAATTTCGCGAGCAGGATCCGGTTAACATCAAAGCTGCCGAGCTAATGGGACGGTTGCATGATAAACTTGCGGCGTCTGGTCATTATGGCCGCGACTTGGAACGTTTTCTGATGCGGATTGTTTTTTGCATGTTTGCCGATGACACCGGGGTTTTTGAAAGGCGTGACGTTTTTCTGGACTTGATTGAGACCCGCACCAGTGAGGACGGCGCGGATATGGGGCAATGGCTTGCGATCTTGTTTGAGGTTCTTAATACGCCCGAGGATAAACGCCCCACAACGCTTGATGAGGATTTAGATCGTTTTCCGTATATCAATGGCGATCTTTTTAGAGGTAATCTGAGATTCTTTTCGTTTGACAAGGCGATGCGCGACGCATTGCTGAACGCCTGCCGATTTGACTGGTCGAATATCTCTCCCGCGATTTTTGGTGCGCTTTTTCAGTCGGTTATGGATTCCAGGGAGCGTCGAACCATGGGTGCGCACTACACCACTGAAAAGAACATTCTTAAAGTGATTGAACCGCTTTTCATGGATGATCTTCGCTCCCAATTCGAGAGATTGCGCAAGCGTCGCGACACGCGTCGTCTCTCGGAACTGCGAAAGTTTCATTCCAAACTTGGCAGTTTGACGTTTTTCGACCCTGCATGCGGTTGCGGCAACTTTCTCATTATTGCCTACAGGGAACTGCGACTGCTTGAAATAGAGGTGATCCGCGAGATACTGGATGCAAACGCCGCCGCGGGCCAGAAGGCACTGGATGTAAAATGGCAATCTGTGGTTGATGTGAACCAGTTTTATGGAATTGAAATTGGCGAGTTTCCGGCGCGCATTGCGGAAGCCGCGCTCTGGATGATGGATCACATCATGAACAATCGGCTAAGCCTGGAGTTTGGACAGACATTTGTGCGCATCCCACTTGAGAACTCGCCACACATCATGCATGCCGATGCGCTTGAAACGGACTGGTCCGATCTGCTGCCACCGCACAATTGCTCGTTCATTTTGGGAAATCCCCCTTTTGCCGGAGCAAAATATCAAACGGTGGAGCAACGGGCACAGGTCCGCAAGATAGCGGCGCTTTGCAGAATTGGGGGAACGCTGGACTATGTTGCCGCATGGCTTATAAAGGCTGGCGAGTATGTAAATGAAGGCAATGCCCGGATTGGTTTTGTCGCGACAAACTCGATCACACAGGGCGAACAGGTTGCGCAGTTGTGGCCGGTGCTTTTTGAACGATATAAACTGGAGATTTCGTTCGCCCATCGAACCTTCCTCTGGGGATCAGACGCCCGGGGCCCAGCCAGTGTTCATGTCGTTATTATAGGATTGGACAGAAGGGAGTCAGTGTGCGCAAAAAGAAGACTGTTTACATATCCGAAGATCAGTGGCGACCCGGAAGAAGGTCAATATGCCGCGATCTCACCGTATTTGTTTGATGCAGGGGGCATGGCCAACCCGGGTCTAGTGGTTAAGAGGGAAAGCAGTGCGATTAATGGACTGGCCAAGTTGATAATTGGTTCCAAGCCAATTGATGGCGGGAATTATATATTTAACGAGAGTCAGCGTAGAGAATTTCTTGAAAATGAACCTGATGCGGAAGATTTGCTTAGACCGTTTGCGGGAACGCGCGAATTCCTGCAAGGTGAAAAAAGATGGATTCTGGCATTGCATGATGCATCGCCGGACCATCTTGCTAATTTGCCTCAGGTCCGACAGCGAATTGCAAAGGTTCGCGCATATCGCAATGCCAGCAATAGCGAGCAAACCAGAATTTTGGCGAAAACACCATCGCTATACCATGTCAACGTGATTCCCAAGACTCCGTTCCTTGTTATACCCGAGGTGAACTCTGAACGGCGTCAATACGTTCCAATAGGGTGGCTGGAGCCACCGATTGTACCAAGCAATCTCGTTAAAGTATTGGAGAATGCCACGCTCGCTGATTTTGCACTTCTGACATCGGCAATTCACATGACGTGGTTGCGTTATATAGGAGGGAGACTGGCAAGCAGCTACAGGTATTCAATAGGTTTGGTATATAATACATTCCCCTTGCCTCCCAACAGAGCCAAGCTATCAGGTCTGGAAGTTTACGCCCAGGCAGTACTTGAGGCGAGAGCAAAACATGCGGATGCAAATTTATCCGCTTTATATGATCCCGATTTAATGCCTCCGAATTTGATGAAGGCTCACCGCTCACTTGATCGCGCGGTTGACCGGCTCTACAGGCCAAAAGGCTTTAAGTCCGAACACGAACGCATGGAGCATCTGTTGAAGCTCTACGAGGAGATAAAGACTCCGTTGGATGCTCTTGCAAAGAAGAAAACGAAAAGACGTTAAGGCACTGCTTCTTTTTGGAAAATACGGGAACGCATAACATTGACTGTTCGTTAAAGCCGTCGCGATTAGATGAAAATATATAGCTGGATGAATGGAGACAAGCTTGGCAATGGAAATTCTTCAGCATGCAATGCCCTATATGCCAACTCCCAAATCGTTGCCGGGCATTTGCCCGCTTTCCATTGAGGACTGGCTGATTGTTGATGAGGTTTTTACCCTGCAAATGGCAGAAAGAAATCGCTTGCTTGATGCAAAGAGAGCCTCGGTTCTCAAGCTATTGCCTGACGGTGAAGATGCGGCGGAAGAACTTTTGCAATTTGTCCTTGAGTGGCTGGCAAAATATGGAGCGGATTACAAAATTGGCGATAACCATGTGGCGAGACCGGATGGAATTGCGGTCAAAATCCGCCGGGAAGATCCACTGGGTACGGTTGGCCGTCTTGTGCAAGAGGATTTCTGTCTGATTGAAAAACGGGGAAAAGAACATGTTCTTACCGGAGCTGTGCTATGTTTTCCCGCGAGTTGGAGCCTTGAGGAGAAAATGAACCGGTCCTTGAGCGTTATACACAACCCCGTGCCCGAATATGATGAGGGTATTGCCCGACGTGTGCAGCGACTGTTTGACGGGGTGCGCGTTGACAAGCCAATCTGGCGGTTCAATTTGCTGCATTACTCCGATGCGGGCCTTTTTCAGCCAAAAGGCAGAACACGGGAAAATATTGAGCGCAAAGAGGGAAAGAAATATCTCAGATCGGAACGGCAATGCATTCTTCGCATGCCAAAAACACGGGCCTGCATTTTCTCGATACATACATATGTGCTAGGAAATCCGGATTAGGAAATTTTGACGCTGCAAAAACATATGGCGCTCCTTCAGGAGCGCCATTCCATTGTTTCTGCAGCTTGACTTAGCAGCTGTAATACATTTGGAACTCGACAGGATGCGGTGTATGCTCATACATCTCCATTTCCTCCATTTTAAGTTCAATGTACCCGTTGATCTGATCTTTGGTGAACACATCGCCTGCAATGAGGAAGTCGTGGTCCGCAATCAGGGAGTCAATCGCTTCACGCAGTGAACCGCAGACTGTTGGAATGTCTTTCAACTCTTCAGCTGGCAGGTCGTAGAGGTTCTTGTCCATCGCTTCACCAGGATCGATCTTGTTTTTTATTCCATCAATCCCTGCCATGAGAAGCGACGCGAAACACAAATACGGATTTGCCGCGGGATCGGGGAATCGGGCTTCCACGCGCTTTGCCTTCGGGCTTTCCGTCCATGGAATGCGAACGCAGCCGGAGCGGTTGCGGGCCGAATATGCACGAAGCACAGGCGCCTCAAATCCCGGGATCAGGCGCTTGTAGCTGTTTGTGGCAGGATTGGTAAATGCATTTAGCGTCTTGGCGTGTTTTAAAATGCCACCGATGTAGTAAAGCGCCTGCTGAGACAGATCGGCATATTTGTCTCCGGAGAAAAGCGGGTTTCCGTCTTTCCAGATTGACATGTTCACGTGCATGCCTGTGCCGTTGTCGCCTGCAATCGGTTTAGGCATAAATGTGGCTGTTTTACCCCATGATTGAGCGACATTGTGAATTACATACTTGTATTTCTGCAATTCATCGGCTTGCTTCGTAAGCGAGCCGAATATCAGTCCCAGTTCATGCTGACATGAAGCCACTTCGTGATGGTGCTTGTCGACCTTCATCCCGATTTCCTTCATTGTCGACAACATTTCCGAACGGATATCCTGGGCATCGTCGGTGGGATTAACAGGGAAATAGCCACCCTTTACACCCGGACGGTGCCCCTTGTTGCCCCACTCGTATTCCGTGTCCGTGTTCCAGGACGCGTCCAGCGCGTCCAGTTCATAGGACACCTTATTGATTGTATTTGAGAATCTAACGTCGTCAAACAGAAAAAATTCCGCTTCAGGACCAAAATAGGATACATCACCTACACCAGAAGACTTAAGATAGGCTTCGGCTTTCTCAGCCGTTCCCCGAGGATCGCGCTCATATGGTTCGCCCGTGTCGGGCTCCACGACAGAGCAATGCAGACAGAGCGTTTTTTGCGCGTAAAACGGATCGATATATGCGCTGCCCACATCCGGCATCAGTTTCATGTCCGAGGCTTCGATTGATTTCCATCCGGCAATAGACGAGCCATCGAACATGAAACCTTCTTCAATAAAATCTTCATCCACTTGTTCCGACAAAACCGTGACGTGCTGGAGCTTTCCTCGCGGATCCGTGAAGCGAATGTCTACATATGCGACATCCTCGGTTTCAATTGTCTTCATAAGGTCTTCTGAACTCATTCTCTTTTTCCTTCGATTTTTCTGGCTTACAGTGCATCAGAACCGGTCTCGCCGGTGCGAATTCTTATGGACTGTTCAATCGGGCTTATAAAGATTTTACCCGCACCTATTTCGTCTGTCTTTACAGCCTGAATAATTGCGTCAACCGCCGCATCGATCTGATCATCGTCCAATACGAGATCAATTCTAACTTTTGGCAGGAAGTCAACCACATATTCCGCACCTCTGTACAGCTCGGTATGACCCTTCTGGCGTCCAAAACCCTTTACTTCAATAACGGAAAGGCCTTGTACACCAATATCTTGTAATGCCTCTTTTACTTCATCAAGCTTAAATGGCTTGATAATCGCCTCTATTTTTTTCATGGCTTTACCCCATATGGTGGTTGTTCGTGTTGAATACGAACGATATTTTATGTTCGGGAACAATTGGATATGAATGAAAATGCCTCTCGCATGTCAGGGGAACGGAAAAATGCATACAATATGCGCAAAATGCCCAATAAATGTGCATAATGGAAATCGATCGATAAAATGACAGGGCTGCTTACATCGAAACAAATGCGGTCCATTGAGCAATTGGCGATCGAATCGGGCGAAGTCTCGGGGATTGAACTGATGGAAAAGGCCGGGCGAGGAGTGGTGTCGGCGCTGATTGAAAAGTGGCCGCAATCGGAATCGCAATCCTGGCGGGCCGCGGTTCTTTGCGGTCCTGGAAACAATGGCGGTGACGGATTTGTGGTCGCAAGGATTCTGGAGGGCAAGGGGTGGGCGGTAAGGGTTTTTCTGTATGGCGCCTCGGATGCGCTTCCTAAAGACGCCAAGGTTAATCATGATTTATGGAGTGAGATAGGATCGGTTGAGGAATTTGAAGTCGGAAAATTTAAAGCCGGCGCGTTTGATCTCTATGTTGACGCTCTTTTTGGTTCAGGCCTGGCACGCCCGCTAAAAAGCGATGCCAGGGATGCCCTGGAACATATTGCGTTCCTCAAAAATCGGAAAGACTTCGGTGTTAAAATTGTCTCGATAGATGCCCCGTCGGGCATGTGCATGGACAGTGGGCGAATTCTGGGATCCAAAAATCTTGCGGACATTCCGTTTGCGGATCTCACGGTGGCATTCGACAGCCCAAAAGCGGGCCATTTTCTGGAGTGGGGGCCATTGCTGTGCGGAAAACTTGCCGTCGTGGATATTGGTCTGGAAAAATGGCGGCACAGGCTTCTTGGAAACGATCTTTGCGAAGATGCAAGTCTGAAATCGCTTTCCGATTGCGGCTTCAAAACGCAAAAAAAGATAAGCCTTGTGGACCCCAACGATCAATTTCAATTTCCCGGCAACAGGAAGCGTGGAGTTTGGTCACGAGGAATATCCCGGGAAAATGAAGCCAATGACCATAAATATTCTCATGGCCATGTTTTGGTCTTGTCGGGTGGCAAGGGTCAAACAGGCGCCGCAAGGCTGGCTGCACGGGGCGCGCTGAGAACTGGAGCCGGTCTTGTGACTCTGGGGGTGCATTCAAATGCGCATTGTGAGGCGGCATGTCAGGTCACATCCATAATGCTGAAGCGAGTTGACGATTCCGAGGGTTTAGCCAGTTTGCTGATGGATGCCCGATTCAATGTGATTTGTCTTGGGCCCGGCCTCGGCATTGAAAGGGCGCGCGAACTGATGCCGGTTGCCTTGTCGGCGGTTCACAAACCGTCGGTGGTGCTGGATGCGGATGCGCTCACCGCCTATTCGCAGCAGAAAGAACGGCTTTTTGAAATGCTGCATGACAAATGCGTGCTGACTCCACATGCCGGAGAGTTTGGAAGGCTATTTGTTGAAGAGTCGGAGAAACTTGCGCGACCACCCTGCAGAGGTCCATGCTATTCAAAGTTTGATGCAACGCGGCAAGCCGCAAAAAAGGCCGGATGCGTGGTATTGTACAAGGGAGCGGACACTGTAATTGCTTCGCCGGATGGAGAATGCGGTTTGTCATCCGCCCGCTATGCGCGGAAGGCGCCATGGCTTGCCACAGCGGGGTCCGGAGATGTTCTTGCAGGGATGATTTCCGGACTAATCGCGCAAGGAGCGAACGCGATGCAGGCTGCCCAGTTCGCCGCATGGCTTCACGTTGAATGCGCAATATCCTTCGGGCCAGGTCTCATTTCAGAGGATCTGCCAGAGGAACTGCCCAAGGTGCTATACGCTTTGGAACAGTCGCAGAGCGATTGAAGATTTCCAGTTGATATGGCATCTGGCCACTGAATTTCATTTGCAATCAGTGTATTATTGGATTCGAAAGCCAATGGGTTATGAGCAAACGGCTTATGCTGACTAATCTGTTTTTGCATCTTTTT
Source organism: Roseovarius sp. (assembly GCA_026709325.1). Classification (GTDB taxonomy): domain Bacteria; phylum Pseudomonadota; class Alphaproteobacteria; order Rhodobacterales; family Rhodobacteraceae; genus JAPOTF01. The sequence continues at coordinate 469 of JAPOTF010000099.1, read as the reverse complement.
CGCGAACCGGGCATGAATTGCGAAATGGCATCACTCGCTTGCCACTTTCTCTCTCGCATCTTTTGTTTGCATTTGGTATTCAACTTTCGAATGCGGGTGTGGCGGAAATGGTAGACGCACCAGATTTAGGTTCTGGCGCCTTTGGGCGTGGGGGTTCAAGTCCCTTCACCCGCACCAATTTTTCTTTTAAATTATTGTTTTTATCATATTTTGTGAGATGGAAATTTTTCAAACCACCTTTTCATCCATCCTAATATTTGCACTTTTACCAGTAATTGCCGCCAGATTTTTTACCCTTGTTCTGCAATCTGCCGCCCGACGACGGGAACTTCGATCTCAAGGTGAGCATGCCCGAACGCGTGGAACCCGCCAAGGGGGAAAGACGGCGACATTCACCCGGGTCACCGACCTGCAGCTTGGGCGCGACACGGTGAGAATCGTCATGCGCGGCGCCCGCCGTTGGTGGGCC
>JAPOTF010000120.1 GCA_026709325.1 Roseovarius sp. | reverse complement strand
AAGCGTTGTGAGCGCGTTTTTAGAGGGTGGGGGTGTCATAATCATTTAGTTCCGGTGGTGTCCTGAAACCGGCCGCCCGCATGACGCCCGGTTCAATTCGGTCCCCAGGCGTCCATCTTGCAGGCGCGCCCGACCGCGGCGGTTCGGAGGCAAGTAGGCCCGTCGACATCTTTGGGGACCGCGTCCCGGTCGGAGCGGTCGGGGGACGCTCGCCGACGGGCCGCCTCTCAAGAGGCGGGACCCGTTTCCCTTCCGGTTCCCCGCAACAGCGTGTTGCGGATCCAGTGCGGCCGGGCCCGAACCCCGTCCCGTCAGACCACATCCGCGGAAGCGCGCGGAAGCATGGCGGCCATGCGGCGGTCGCGGGGCGCCTCCTTCCCCTTTCGACCGTTTTTCTGGTGCCCGGACACCGGGCGCCGGTGACGCATGTCCGGAATCCGGCGAATCGGCCCGAAAAAGGGCCCGAATTGCCTGAAATCGGGGGAACCGCATGAAAAATCGCGAAAACCGGCCTCAGACCCTTGAATTTGCCTTTCCACTGCCTGCATCTCACATGCGAAAAGCCACATTTCCCATGACATTCCCACATAATATTGCAAGAGGCTCTTTCCTATCAGTTTGCCCAATGTGTCGGAAGCGGTTTCCATAATTTCCCTGTTAAATTTCTCCTTTCCAAGAAAACAGCATATGGTTCGAAAGCCTTTTTTCAGTGTACAGTAATTGCCTTGAGAAGGGTTTCTTCAAGGAAACCAAAGGCGGCAATTACCTCGGCTCTTCCCATAATTTTTCTGGATGCTTTTGGGTAGGGAAAAGGGGGTCCAAAGCGGATTTGTCAATTATGCAGCTCATATTTGACTTGATTCCCGCTTGACTGCCTGCCATGGATGTACAATATCACAAGAGTGGAAGGTCGGGAACCTGTCTCAATTGGCCCGATTCTTCATGGTAATCCACACTGAAAAGGCCCTCTTGTCCTTGATATTGAAAGCCTGCAATTCCCTGATCATGTCTTCGGCAAGATCAATTGCCGTCAGGACCTCATGCCGGGCAAACCTGGACAGGGGATCATAATCCGCCATATGGCGTTTTTCTGGAGAATCACGAATGAGTTGGCAAAACTCTGGATGGCTTCCGGAAAATTCCTGATTTCCATGCGGCTCACCGTTTCCTGGCCTCGCCATGTTCTACAGCCCGGTAAGCCTGTTGCCAGGCATCCTGGTTTCTAGCTGGTCTATTCTTGCCGATAAAGCACTCTGCACAATTCCGGCAGAGGGCGTGGAACATGACATGATAAGCGGTGCTCAAGGCCCTTTTGATGTCCGATTGCCGCGGCTTGCCTTTCCCCCTTCCAACTGTCCGGCGGGCAGTGGCAACAAGATCACGTGGCAGCATCTTCGACTTCTTCAGGGATCATGAAGGACAATATGGGAAACCTTTCCACTGATGGCAGGGAATTGAGTGGCTCCCGCAATTGACGGACCAGGGAAGCAATCTTTTTGGGATCCAATCGGTTTTTCTCAGCTTCATAGACCACCCTGATACGCATGATCGGATCACCATCATGATCTTCGGCCTCTTCCGAATGCACATCGACAATCCTGGCTGGCGACAACTGTTCCTGAATAACCTTTTTCAAAATATCATCAATATTTTCCCGCATGAACCTTCCCGTTCTTTCAATCACCTGCATAATGCCTTGTCCTCTTCCCGGCAAGTTGAATTCTGATCGGCTGGGGGCAATATCAATGAATTGAAAGGATATAATGAAATGTATGGCCTGAATGTCACTGATTGCGATTTGAAAGATGGATATCAAGCTTCCATATACTATAAACCTTCTTGAACCACCCCGTATTTCAGGAGCATTGATTGGCAGGTTCTCTTATGATATCCAAGCCGATCTGGACAAATTGGAATTGAACAGGCATCCATGCCCGTTCATGAATTAGTGAAGGGAAAACCAACTTGCCCATGCAGGGGAGGTTAAGAATATCAGCCACTCCAATGGCAACATGATCAGGTTTGAACATGCCTTTTATAATGATATTGAACCTGTACCCAATCATTCAATTCCAAAGGAAATGAATGCCTTTGGCATCAGGATGATTTTGAATTGCACGGGAATCGCTGGGCCTTGAAGGAAGCCAACTTGTTTTACTCATTGCCTCCATCCGGTACGGAAAGGCCTTGCACCGTTCACGGTCGCATCGTCAAATTGCCATTTTGGTCATGTCGATCAAGCGGAAACAACGGCATCGCCGCAAATCCGCCGACGCCGGATTTATCAGCATGTTGAATTCATCCGTTCATCCATTTATTAGCATTCGTGCATAAGAGCCAGGGAGAGATTTCCATATGCCAGCAGTCCAGGAACCGAAGCTCATATCCGGCAATTCAAGCATGCCTCTTGCAAAAGCCGCAGCAAGACGAATGTCAATGTATCGAGGTGTTCCCGTCGGGCTCGTTGACGCAAGAATAGAACGCTTCAATGATCAGGAAATTTTCGTGGAGGTGTTTGAAAACGTGCGGGGAGAGGACATGTTCATCATACAGTCCACCTCAAATCCCGCCAACGACAACCTCATGGAACTGCTGATCATTGCGGACACGCTGCGCCGGTCATCCGCCAGGCGAATTACGGCCGTAATCCCCTATTTTGGATATGCGCGCCAGGACAGGCGGACAAAGGCCAGGACTCCCATATCCGCAAAACTGGTTGCAAACATGATCGTTGGAACCGGAATTGAGCGCGTTCTTACCATGGATCTGCACTCGGCCCAAATCCAGGGATTTTTTGATATTCCCGTAGACAACCTCTATGCGGCGCCAATCTTCGCCCTTGACATATTGACGCATTTCAAGAACCCGTCGGAAGAGGTCATGATCGTCTCCCCGGATGTCGGAGGAGTTTCAAGGGCCAGAGAACTGGCGCGACGCATCAATGCGCCTCTTTCAATTGTCGACAAGCGGCGGGGTCTTCCGGGGGAAGTTGCGGAAATGACCGTAATCGGCGATGTAAAGGGGAAAAAATGCATTATCGTTGACGATATTTGCGATACCGCCGGGACTTTGTGCAAGGCGTCGGAACTGTTGATTGGTCACGGCGCGGAAGAGGTTCACTCGTACATTACCCATGGCGTAATGTCCGGCCCCGCCGTGGACAGGATTTCAAATTCGGCGATGAAGTCGCTTGTGCTAACCGACACGATTACGCCAACCAAACACGTCGCCGACGCCAAAAACATCCGCGTTCTTCCCACCGCGCCCATCTTCTCGCAGGCGATCTTGAACATTTGGAACGGCACCTCGGTTTCATCGCTTTTTGAAACCAGCACATTGGAGCCCATTTATGAAGGGCAACTGCTGTTTTGACCCGTTTTCCAGTCAATTAATCCCGGATTGAATAACGGGAATATAACGACTTCCAAGGTTTGCAAGTGCAGCCAAAGGGTAGCGAATTCCAAGTCCACATTACATGCGGGCGCAGATTATCGGCGACATGAAAAAACACGCGCCAGCGACAAAGATGGTGCAGGCAACATAAGCTTGAACCGCGCTTGTGTAATTTCCCAGATGACAATGGGTGTTTTTATCGGTTTGCTGAAAGTCCGATCTCGCCACCCATGGCAATTATATCGTCAAGATACTTTGCGGCATCGTCAACCGAGGCCGGATGATTTGCCGACTGCGCTTGAGCCTTCGCCAGTTTCTCATTGGCAACATCAACCATGTTGGCAAAGACATCCCCGTTTACATCATCTTTTGGCATTGCCTGCTCGGCGAGAACGGAGATTGATTCGGCGGTTATTTCGGCAAAACCGCCGGTAACTACAAACTCCCGGTCACTCTGGCCGTCTGAAACCCGAAGAACGCCCGGTCGCAATGTTGTAACAAGCGGCGCATGATCCGGCAAAGCGGTCATGTCGCCTTCGGCACCTGGCAACTGAACCTCTTTTGCCTCCATGGAGGCCAGTCCCCGCTCCGGGCTGACCAGGTCAAATTGCATTTTATCAGCCATCGCGGCCTCCTCTTCAGAGAGAGTTTTCCGTTTCGGACGTCAGTGCGGTACTATGCGGCCTCGGCAGCCATCCTCTCGGCTTTGGCAATGACTTCGTCAATCCCGCCCACCATGTAAAAAGCGCCTTCCGGAAGGTGATCATATTCCCCGGCCACAACTGCCTTGAAGGAGGAAATCGTTTCCTCAAGCGGCACCTGCACCCCCGGTGAACCGGTAAAGACCTGCGCCACGTCAAAGGGTTGAGAAAGGAATCTCTGGATTTTCCGCGCGCGGGCAACCGTGAGCTTGTCCTCCTCGCTTAGTTCATCCATCCCCAGAATGGCAATGATGTCCTGAAGCGATTTGTATCTTTGCAATATTCCCTGAACATCGCGCGCCACGAGATAGTGCTCTTCACCGACAATTGCCGGATCCATAAGGCGCGAGGTGGAATCAAGCGGATCAACTGCCGGATATATGCCCAGTTCCGATATTGCCCGAGAGAGAACGGTTGTGGCATCAAGGTGGGCAAACGAGGTTGCGGGAGCCGGATCGGTAAGATCGTCCGCAGGCACGTACACAGCCTGAACCGATGTGATTGAGCCAGCCTTTGTGGAGGTGATGCGTTCCTGCATTGCTCCCATGTCGGTTGCAAGCGTGGGCTGATATCCAACCGCCGATGGAATCCGTCCAAGCAGGGCCGAACATTCGGAACCCGCCTGCGTAAACCGGAAAATGTTGTCAACAAAAAACAGAACATCTGTACCCGACTGGTCGCGGAACTGCTCCGCCAAAGTCAAACCGGTCAGGGCCACACGCATCCGCGCGCCCGGAGGCTCGTTCATCTGGCCATAAACCAGCGCAACCTGGCTTTCCGACAGATTGTCCGGCTTGATGACATCCGATTCGATCATCTCATGATACAAATCGTTTCCCTCGCGGGTTCTCTCCCCGACACCGGCAAACACCGAAAAACCGGAATGGACCTTTGCGATGTTGTTGATCAGTTCCATAATGAGAACCGTCTTGCCAACACCTGCGCCGCCAAAGAGCCCGATTTTGCCGCCCTTGGCATACGGAGCAAGAAGATCAACCACCTTGATGCCGGTGACAAGCACTTCGGATTCTGTCGATTGTTCCTCAAACTCCGGCGCCGGCTGGTGAATGGCGCGCATCTCGGCATTGCCTACCGGACCGCCCTCATCCACGGGTTCACCAATGACATTTAGAATTCTGCCGAGCGTCGCGTTGCCTACCGGGACGGTGATTGGGCCGTCAAGGTCGGTTACCTCCTGCCCGCGAACCAGCCCTTCCGAACTGTCCATTGCAATGCATCTGACAGTGTTTTCCCCCAGGTGCTGCGCAACTTCAAGAACAAGACGCTTTCCATTGTTGTCCGTCTCTAGCGCATTCAGAATCTCCGGCAGATGATCCTCAAACTGCACATCCACCACAGCACCAATGACCTGTGTAATAGTGCCTTTTGCGTTAGCCATGTTTCGTCTCCGATTTCAAAGGGCGCTGGCCCAGATTTAACTTTCCACCGCAATCCACCGCCAGCCCGGCGGTGGCTTTGCCACTGTTTCGATCCCGATGCGCACCCGGCAGCCTGAATTCTCTTCAGCCATTAAAGAGCCTCGGCGCCGGAAATGATCTCAATCAGTTCGTTGGTGATCACGGCCTGGCGCGACCGGTTGAATTCAATGGTCAGCTTGTCGATCATCTCGCCGGCATTGCGCGTGGCATTGTCCATTGCCGACATGCGCGCGCCCTGCTCTGAAGCGCCATTTTCCAGCATTCCGCTGAATATCGCCGTTGCAACGCCTCGAGGCAGCAACTCGCGAAGTATCACATCCTCATCAGGCTCGTAATCGTAAAACTCCGCTCCAGCCTCCGAGGATTCGCCGCCACTGACATCAGCGGGAATGATTTGCCGCATGGTCGGCACCTGCGTGACGACATTCTTGAAATGCGAGTAGAAAATCTTTGCCACATCAAACTCGCCATCTTCAAATCGCCCGAGAACATTTTCCGCAACGGCCCGCGCATCGCCGTACCCGATATTGCGCATCCCGCTTAAGTCAACGTGATCGATGAAATGGTCGCTTAAATCGCGCTTGAGAACATCGCGACCCTTTTTGCCAACAGTGATGATTTTCACGGTTTTCCCCTCGGCCAGAAGCGCGACGGCCTCGGCACGGGCCAATTTCGATATGTTGCTGTTGAACCCCCCGCAAAGCCCTCTTTCGGCCGTCATGACCACAAGCAGATGCGTTTGATCGTTGCCGGTTCCCCGCAGCAGCGCCGGAGCGCTTTCGCCGACACCGGCCTGGAGCGCCAGATTCCCCAGCAGATGATTGAATTTTTCGGCATATGGTCTGCCTTGCTCGGCCGCATCCTGCGCGCGCCGCAACTTTGCGGCCGCCACCATTTGCATGGCCCTGGTGATCTTGCGGGTCGATTTAACCGACTCGATCCTGTTTCTGAGATCCTTTAAGCTTGGCACCGCCTCGTTCCCCTTACGCGAAATCCGCCGCGTACTCGTCAAGCGCCTTCCTGACTCTCTGCTCGGCCTCTCCGGAGATTTTCGGATCTTCCCCGGTGATGTAGTCAAGCAGATCCCGACACTTGCCTCGCAAATGATTCAGAAGGCCTTCCTCAAACCGGCCAACCTGACTTAAGTCAATTGGATCAAGATAGCCCTTTGTTCCGGCATAGATCATGCAGACAATCTCGGCATTCGTCAGCGGAGAATATTGCGGTTGCTTCATCAGTTCGGTCAGCCGCGCGCCCCTGTTCAGGAGAGCCTGGGTGGCGGTGTCGAGGTCGGACCCAAACTGGGCAAACGCGGCCATCTCGCGATATTGGGCCAGAGACAGCTTAACGGGGCCGGCGACGGATTTCATGGCTTTCGTCTGCGCGGACGATCCAACGCGCGAAACCGAAAGTCCCGTGTTTACCGCGGGTCGGATGCCCTGATAGAATAGTTCCGTCTCCAGAAATATCTGCCCGTCGGTTATCGATATGACGTTTGTGGGAATGAACGCGGAAACATCGCCGCCCTGCGTTTCGATAATCGGAAGTGCCGTAAGGGAGCCCGCGCCATTGTCCTCGTTGAGTTTGGCCGAACGCTCCAAAAGGCGGGAATGGAGATAGAACACGTCGCCTGGATAGGCTTCGCGTCCCGGAGGGCGGCGCAGCAAAAGAGACATTTGGCGATATGCAACGGCCTGTTTGGAAAGATCGTCGTATATAATCAGGGCATGGCGACCGTTGTCGCGGAAATGCTCCGCCATCGCCGTGGCCGAATATGGGGCCAGAAACTGCATCGGCGCGGGGTCCGATGCGGTTGCCGCAACCACAATGGAATATTCCAGCGCGCCGTTTTCCTCTAGCTTCTTTACAAGTTGCGCCACGGTAGAGCGCTTTTGGCCGACGGCAACGTATACGCAATAGAGTTTTTTGCTTTCGTCGTCACCCGCGGCGTCATTGTAGGATTTCTGGTTCAGAATCGTGTCCAGCGCAATGGCCGTTTTGCCTGTTTGCCGGTCGCCAATGATAAGCTCCCTCTGTCCTCGACCAATTGGAATCATGGCATCCACGGATTTCAGGCCGGTTGCCATTGGTTCATGAACGGATTTGCGCGGAATGATGCCCGGGGCCTTTACATCCGCAAGACCTCGGCTTGCATTTGCTATCGGCCCCTTGCCGTCAAGCGGATTGCCCAGCGCATCCACCACGCGGCCGAGCAGACCGTCTCCAATCGGCACATCGACGATGGACTTTGTCCGTTTTACCGTATCCCCTTCCTTGATGTCCCTGTCGGATCCAAATATGACCACGCCGACATTGTCCACTTCGAGGTTTAGGGCCATGCCCATGATCTTGCCTGGAAATTCGACCAACTCGCCCGCCTGAACGTTGTCCAGACCGTGAACACGGGCAATCCCGTCACCGACCGAAAGCACCCGGCCGACCTCGGCGACTTCCGCCTCTTGACCAAAATTCCTTATCTGCTCCTTTAGTATCGCAGAAATTTCAGCAGCTTGGATACCCATCTATCCGACCTCTTTCATTGCAATCTGTAGTGAATTGAGGCGTGAACGGATCGAAGTGTCGATCATCTTCGACCCCACCTTCACGATAAGACCGCCGATGAGGCTTTCATCGACGGTGGCGTTTAGTTTGATGTCCTTGCCCATTCGCCCCTTGAGCGTTTCGGCAAGTCTGTTTTTCTGTTCGCCTGTGAGCGTGGCGGCGCTGGTGACCTCTGCGGCAAGCTCGCCCTTGCAATCGGCAATCATGTCCTGAAGACGCGACAGCAAATGCGGCAACACAAACAATCTGCGTTTTTCCGCCATCAGAGCCAGTCCATTGGCCAGCTCGGCGACAAGACCCATTTTGCGGGCCACCGCCGATATCGCATTTCTTTGATCGTCGCGGGCAATCACCGGACTGGCGATCAATTCCCTGAGATCGGCGCTGTCCGCAAGAGCCCGATCAAGATCTAAAAGATTGCGCTCAAGGCTTTCAAGAGAATCACCATCCCTGGACAGCTCGAAAATCGCGGTTGCATAGCGCTCCGCTATACCGGAGGAAATCGAAGCAGGCTCGGACACTTTCACCCTTTCGACAAAACAGGCCCCGGTTCCGCATGACGCCCAAACGACGCGGTTCTGCCGAAGCACGTTGAAATTCGGCGATGGTTTAGCAGAGGGCCGGGAACCCTGCAAGCATATTTTGACAGCATGTTTTGGACAACGACTTTCCCATATCGCCGGCAATCTTGCAAGCAATCTCATCGCACCTGCAGCAATTCCCGCTAGCGGCATTTGAGCCTTTTTTTCAGTCGACATGGCGTTTTGCGGGTTTCAGGCGCGCATG
>JAPOTF010000101.1 GCA_026709325.1 Roseovarius sp. | reverse complement strand
CCTCAGACCCTTGAATTTGCCTTTCCACTGCCTGCATCTCACATGCGAAAAGCCGCTTTTCCCATGACATTCCCTCATAATTTTGCAAGAGGCTCCAAAGATTTAACCCGTCGACGTAGATAAATGTCCGCATTCCCAAAAAAAGCAGAAGTCTTTAAAGAGACCCCGCGCCTCGCGGGCCAAACCACCGGGGATGCGAAGTCATCACACGGTCTTCAGCGAGACGCGTCAACATCTGTTTTTGATCAAAAACTTTTGCCGGCAAGATTATTGAATTGACACTGATCATTCCGTCTCGCTAACCTGATATTCAGACTTTGCCAGCCATTCCGGCGAAATCACCACTCCCCACCCGGGAACATCTTCAACCGCTGCATGACCGTCTTCTATTTTATACGGGTCGTTTGAAAACAACCCGATTTGCCATGGGTAATAATCGGCCCCCTCAATCGAAAATTCCAGATATTTACCCGCATTTGGCAAAGCCCGAAGGAGATGCATGGTAAAAAGCGTTACCATTGACAGATTTGCGCAGTGTGGGGTTACAGGCATGCCGGCTTTGCGCGCCATTTTGCAAACCCGCATTGCTCGGCTGATTCCACCTATGTAAAGTATGTCGGGCTGCAATATGTCCACAACTTTCATATCAATCATTCTGCGCCAGACAGTCAGGTCGCAGTCCTGCTCTCCGCCTGTCACATCAATAGCCAAAACCTCCTTCACTTCACGCGTCTGTTCAAGTTCCCAATACGGACATGGCTCTTCAAAGTGGCAAAATCCGTTGTCCTCCAGCATTCTTCCGACTTCAATTGCCCGCTCCGGCGAATAGCAGCTGTTGGCGTCTATGAGCAGGTCTATCGAATCATCCATTCCCTTGCGCATAGCCCCTATCAACTCCTCGGTTCTGCCCGGCCATTCGTCCTTGTTTCGGCCAACTTCAGAACCCGCGCGAACCTTGAATGCGTCGAAACCCAGTCGGTCGCGCAATCGCGCAAGCCGGCCCACTTCCTCTGATGGCGTTATGTCTCTTTTCATGGAACTCGCGTAAGCGCGAATTTTTCCCGCCGATCCACCAATGAGAGCAGTCACGGGCAGGCCCGCTTTTCTTCCAAGCATGTCCCAGACAGCCGTATCAAGCCCGCCCATTGCGCGACGAAGGTAGGAACCGGGAAATTTGTGCTCGCGCTCGGCAACAATATCAAGCAGATCATCCAGATGGTTCATATCGCAACCCAACACCCAGGGCGCCACCTGTCGATGCAATACCTTGCATGTGATGTCGGAATTGTAAGTGGAGACCTGCCCCCATCCAAAGGTGCCATCTTCCAATGTTATTCGGACAAATCCGACATGTTGATTGGAAAAACTTTCAATTTTCTCCAGTTTCATTACATTCCACCCGATTGCGCATCTTTCAGAATAATGTCAGAAGCTTTTTCTCCAACCAGGATTGCGGGAGCGTTCGTGTTCCCGGAGGGAATTGTCGGAAATATCGAGGCGTCGGCAATGCGCAGTCCTCTGACGCCACGAACTTTCAACATGGGGTCCACCACTGAATTTGCCGGGTCACTGCCCATTCGGCAAGTGCCGCATTGATGGAAAACGGTAGAGCATTGCTCCCGAATATTGGAAACAACGTCAGTATCGTCTCGGCAACTCTCTCCGGGTTCAATCTCATGGCTTGTAACATCCCTCAATGCCGGCGCCGAGGCTATTATTCTTGCAAGACGGGTTCCCTCAATCATGATCCGGACATCCTCTTCAGATGACAGATAATTCGGATACATCAGTGGCGGCGTAAAAGGATCTTTTGAACATACTTCGAGATATCCTCGACTAGCGGGCTTGCACTGGCTGTATCCGAGGCGATAAGCGGGAAACGGATCCGGGGCAAGTAAAGGCCTCTCTCCGTCTGGGGCCGTCGAATAGCTTAGAGGCGAGAAATACAATTGCAAATCAGGTGGACCGTCGCGTTTGCCAAGATGTAAAAAACCTCCACCCTGGTTCAGACTCATCGCAAGCGGTCCCTTGCGGGCAATGGCGTATTGCAGTCCTTTCGCCAATTTGCCGGCAAATGGCCGCAAAACCTGATTGAGGCTGGGTCGCGATGCCGCAAAAAGCAGATCCAAACCAAGATGATCCATTAGATTTCGGCCAACTTGCGGAGAATCGTGGATGATTTCTATCTGCATGTTTTTCAACAACTCGCCGGGACCAATGCCCGAGAGTTGAAGAAGTTGCGGTGTGTTGATTGCGCCGCAGCACAAAACAATCTCTCCACATGCAAATGCCTGCTTTGTCTCTCCACCCCGGAAATATTTGACACCTGTCGCCCGATTTCCGCTGAATGTTACACAAAGTGCCATTGAACCCGTTTCAATCATTAGATTTTTGCGCTTTGAGGCCTTTCCGAGATAGGCATCGGCAGACGAGACGCGCAATCCCCTGTCAACTGTAATCTGATAGTATGAAACGCCCCCCATATCGCCGGAATTGTAGTCAGCGTTAAATTCAATGCCCCTTTGTCTTGCGGCTCTCGCATATGCCCGAGTAAGCGGGTGAACCAGCCTTGAAACATCGCCGACGGAAACCGGCCCCCCTGTTCCGCGTCTCGCATTCGGCGCGCCCTTCCAGTTCTCGATTCTGCGAAACAGCGGCTCCAAATCAGACCAGCCCCAGCCGGGCGCGCTTTCGCTCCATTCATCGTAATCAGCTGAATGTCCGCGCACCCAAACCATGGCGTTGGTTGCCGAAGATCCTCCAAGCGTCTTTCCCCGAGGCCAGTAAATTCTGCGTCCGGCAAGATTCGGTTCCGCCTCCGTGACGTATTTCCAGGTGAAACGCTCGTCGTGAAACACCTTCCCGTAGCCAATTGGAATCCTCAGCCATGGATGACGACCCCTGCCGCCCGCTTCAAGCAGCAGAACTTTAAAGCGACCATCTCGGGAAAGGCGCTCGGCAAGCACCGAGCCGGATGATCCCGACCCGACAACAATAAAATCAAACCGCGGCATGTCAGCGATTTGAACTGCCCCGACCGAATATCTGCGCAAGAGCCATCAGCAAAGTGGTCAGCAGAATCATGAGGGTTGATATTGATGCGATGGTCGGGTCAATCTGGTCCCTTAAAGCATTGAACATGTTTCTTGTCAGCGTGGGGTTGTCGCCTCCTGAAATAAACATTGCTATTACAACTTCATCAAATGAAGCCAAAAAGGACAGCAATGCGCTGGAAATCACGGCAAACCGTATCTGCGGCAAAGTTATTGTCATGAACGCCCTGAACCTCGAAGCGCCCAACGACCTGGCGGCATTCTCCTGATTCATGTCATAGCTCTTCAGCGCCGCGCCGGTAACAATAAGCACCAGTGGAATGGCGAGTATTGAATGCGCCAGAACAAGACCGGTCATCGTGTAGAGAATTTTAAGTTTTACATATGCATAGAACGCTCCAATCGCGACGAGAACCACCGGCACCATCATTGGTGTAATGAGCATGACAAAAGCCAGCCGCATGTAGGGCAGTTTTGAGGCGTGCAGCCCGTATGCAGCCATCACTCCAATTGGCGTGGCAACAATCATGGTGAGGAAGGCCGCCGCAAATGAAGTGCGCGTTGCAAGCATCCATTCGTTTGAAGAAAAATAAAAGCGGTACCAGCGCAGCGACCAGTTCTCGGGCGGGAACTCGAGATATTGAGAATCGGAGAATGACATTGGAATGACAATTAGCGTTGGAGCTACAAGAAGCAGCATGACCACCACCGCAAGCAGGTATAGCCAGATCCGCTGTCCATGCGTAATTTGGGTTTCCGAAGCTGAAGCGGAGAGCCATCCAATCATCAGCGCCCTCCGCCTGTCATCTGCTCCAGTCTCAAAAAGCGGGACGCAATCCATAGCGTGATTACGGTCAATGCAAGCAGCACAACGCCAAGCGCGCTTGCCGCGCCCCAATTTACAAACAGCTCTATATTTGAAACTATCTTCATCGAAACAAGGATTACCTTGCCGCCCCCAAGAACGGCAGGTGTAACGAAAAATCCAAGGCACAGAACAAACACCATTAACGAGCCGGCAATCAGTCCGGGCATCGACAGTGGAAAGAACACCGTCCAAAACGCCCTGGTCGGACCGGCGCCAAGATTTGCGGCCGCCTTCAAATAATCACGGTCAATCGCCTTCATTGCGCCGTAAACCGGTAAAATTAGAAAAGGCAGCATTATATGCACCATTCCGATTAGCGTGCCGGTCATGTTGTGCACAATTTTAAGTGGTTCTTCCCAAAGGCCAAGAGTTATCGCCCAGTCATTCACCAGTCCCCGCTTTTGCAACAGAACAAGCCATGCATAAGTTCGCACAAGAAGCGAAGTCCAAAATGGAAGCAATACCGTTATCATGCACAGATTCGCAAGTCTTGCAGGCAACTGCGAAATAAAATATGCCAGAGGGTAGCCGATTATGATGCAAAGCCCCGTCGTGAGAAGACTGACCTCGAATGTTGTCCTGAAGATGCGGGCATATGATTTGCGCCTGATCATCCGTTCATAGTTTTCCATTGAAAACGTTCCGTCCGCACCAACAAAGGACACGTAGAACAGCCAGCCCACTGGTATTACCAGTATTGCAAGAACAAGAAGCAGTGCCGGAGAACTCAAGCCGAACAGACGCATGCGCTCCATCCATTCGTCTCTCAGAAGACCTGTGGCGTTCATGCCGTTTGCGGCCATGAAACCTATGCCTCCGCGTCCGAAAAAATCAGCGTGTCCGCGTAATCAAGTCCTAGACGAACCTTTTCCCCCGGTTTCGGCAGCCGGGAAAATGCATCGGAACGCGTGGCGCCCCGCACTGCCAGTTCCGTTCCGTCTCCAAGCCTGGCGTAGAGCAAATAGCTTTCTCCCTGATAAACAAGATCACTCACAATTGCGGGAAACTCGTTTACCCGCTCTGCAACCGGGCCTTCAAGTATTCGAATCCGCTCCGGCCGCATCATAAGCAGCAGCGAACCGGAATCGGGAGAGGGTTTTGACGAGCCGATTTTCACTCCGGCGGCCTCAAGTCCAGAACCGTCGCGCGCCACTTTCAAAAACGTGGACTCCCCGATGAAGTCGGCCACAAATCTGTTTTCCGGATTGTCATAGAGCTTCTGGGGCGTTGCAAGCTGCATTATCCTACCGTGATTGATTACCGCTATTCTGTCTGACATCGTAAGAGCCTCGCGCTGGTCATGGGTCACATAGACAGTGGTCATGCCCAGTTTTTCATGCAGATGCCGAAGTTCAATCTGCATCCGGTCGCGAAGCTTCTTGTCAAGGGCGGAAAGAGGCTCGTCCATAAGCAGTATGCGGGGTTCAAAAACAATTGCCCTGGCAAGTGCGACGCGCTGCTTCTGACCGCCTGACAGCTGATCTATCCGCCGGTCCCCATATCCGCCAAGCTGAACCGTCTCCAGAGAATCATCGACTTTCGCCCCAATCTCCGCTTTTGCCATGCGGCGCAGACGCAGCGGGTAGCCGACATTTTCGGCAACGGACATGTGGGGGAAGAGCGCGTAGTTCTGAAACACCATGCCGACATTGCGCCTGTGGGGCGGAAGTCTGATCATCTCGGATTCCCCGAACCTGAGACTGCCGCAGTCGGGTCGCGCAAATCCCGCCAGAACCATAAGCAAAGTTGTCTTGCCCGATCCAGAGGGACCAAGCAGCGTCAGGAACTCCCCGCTTTTGATATCAATTGAGACGTCGTCAAGCGCGTAAACATTTCCATAGGTTTTAGTTACATTGCCAACTGAAATTGGCAATGAGGCATGTCTGGATTTTTCCAATGTTGTCATCCTGCTCAAGGAGGCCGCGGACGGTCGCCCCGCCCGCAGCCCGATACCGGATGCGGTAAATTACTCGGTCAGCATCTCGTCATACATTTCAGCGGCAATTGTCTCCCATTTGGCATACCATTCAAGAGACACCGGAACCTGCTTTTCCGAATTTTGAGGAGATGACGGCAGTGCCGCCGCCTGCTCCGCAGTTATCACGCCGGTTTCATATGCGGCCTTGTTTGTCGGGCCGTAGGTGATGTATTTTGGCAAATCGTCCTGGTATTCCGCCTTGGATATCTCGGCAAGAAACTTCATCGCCGTGTCCTTGTTCGGCGCCCCCTTGGGAATCGCAAAGCAGTCATAGTCAAGAAGTGCCTGATTGAAGCTGTACTTGACGTTTGCGCCATCTTTTTTGGCGTTGTCAAATCGCCCGTTCCAACCGGTTGTCATATCGACTTCACCGTCTTTCATGAGTTGCGCATGCTGTGCGCCCGAAGTCCAGAAAACCGAAATGTGCGGTTTCAATTCACGGATTTTGCCAATCGCGCGCTCAATGCCCTCCTCTGAATCAAGAGCCGTGTAAACATCTTCCGGAGCAACGCCATCCGCCATCATGGCCCCTTCCAAAGCGCCGGGCACCTTTCCGCGATACGCCCGCGTGCCGGGAAACTTCTCGACATCGAAAAAGTCCTGCCAGCTTTGCGGGCCATCGTCACCGTAGGTGTCGGTGTTCCATGCATATACTGTGGAAAACACATCGCCGCCAACGCAATGTTCGGTATAAAGCCCGGGATAAAATGTCGAAACGTCAATTACATCGTAGTCAAGCGATTCCAGCAGTCCCTCCGCCGCGGCACGTGCCGCGGACCCAGATCCGCTGGCCACGATATCCAGCGTGACCTGCCCTGAACTGACCTGAAGCCTCACGTCCGACATTCCACCATAGGTTTCCTGCTTTACCTCAATTCCCGTCGCCGATTCCGCGGGTTCAAAAAGCGCCTTGCTTTGCGCTTCCTGATAGGAACCGCCCCATGACGCGATTGTCACGCTGCCATCCGCCAATGCCGTCGTCGCCATAAAGCCCGCGGCCAAAGTCGCTGTCATCAGGATTTTCATTACTTCCTCCCTTTTTCATTTTTCCAAAATGCAATTCCGGCCACTGATTTTCCGACCGGAAATTTGAACCACCCATATATCATCTTTCAGAGTGCTGTCGACCCGCAACATCTCCTATCAAGCAGTTCCCGCCAGCTTTTGTTTTTCGCAAACCATGCCTTCCTCCATGAAAAAGCCGATATTCAATGATTTTTTTGCCGCACAGGTATAAAAATTCCCGCAAAACCAGACAAAAAGCATACGAAAAACTTTTCAAAAAACCTCGTAGGCCATTGAACAGTTTAATAAAAAATAGCGGGAATTGCCGTCTCCTATCGGTCAAGCCATTTATACCAGGCCACAACGGGAGGCAAAAACCATGGTTTGCCTGTATAGAATGGTCTTGTCGGAAACGGCAGCCCGTCAAAAGCCGTTTTTCCCTCTTTCAACCCAAGCACTTTCTGTCCGGTGCGCATTCCGAGATAGCTGGCCATTGAAACACCGGAACCGCAATATCCCATGCAGTGGTAAATTCCCTCATGCATACCTGTATGAGCAAGTTCGTCAAAGGTATACGCCACGGTTCCCATCCATGAATGCGAGATGCGGTATTTCGCAACTTCCGGAAATATTCGACACATTTCCCTGTGCAGAAGCGGTCCGCTAAGCGCCGTATCCGTTTCATTCGCGGACACGCGCCCGCCAAACAGAATGCGTCGCCTGTCAGGTGACGTACGGTAATAGTAAACGACCTTCCGCGTGTCACTTGCAATTCTGTCTGTGGGGAAAAGCCGTTCCACGAGTTCCCGCGGCATCGGCTCTGTTGCAATGATGTAGCTGCCGATGGGGACAATTCTTCTCCTGAGCCATTTCGCTGACGTTCCCGTATATCCGTTGGTCGCGATGACAACATCCCGGGTTTGAACGTTTCCCTTTTCGGTTAGCGCGACAAAGCCGCCACCGGATTTTTCGATGCCCAAAACCCTGCATTTTCCAACCACCGCGGCACCGGCTCCGGTCGCGACTTCAATCAATCCCCTGTGATAGCGGGCCGGGTCAACCGCCGCATGTTCGGGGAAAACCAGTCCTCCATGATAAAAGTCTGTCCCAAGTTCCCTGTGCTGTTCATTTGCGCAAATTTCGATTGATTCGATATTATCCTCATCGGCAAGCGTTTTTGCATGGCGCAAAAGCTCTTCATAATGACGGGGAGTGTGCGCGGCGTGAAAACGTCCCGAATTGCGGAGGTCGCAATCAATTCCCTCGGACTTTACTAGCGTCTTGATCCATGAAAGCGCGTCCTTTCCCGTGTCGCGAATTGCCCGGGCTCTGGCCTCGCCATGCCTGGCCGTCAATTGCGACATGGACGGCTTTACGCTGGTGCTTATCTGTCCGCCATTGCGAGTACTGCAACCGTAGCCGGGATGTTCCGCATCAAGCACAAGCGTTTTACGTCCACCCCTTGCGGTTTCGATGGCGGCATTCAACCCGGTATACCCGGAACCCACTATCAGAACATCCGTTTTCTTCGGCGGTTCACCTCCGGTTTCCATTGGGCATTCAAGCGAATCCAGCCAAAACGACCTGTCGGTCCAGTCATCTATCATAACGTCTTCCGCATCTCGCGACGTCATCCCTCGACGCTTGCCAAACATCGAGTTAAATCCCGAATCGGCAGTTTTTTTCATTCGGCCATCCATGGCAAAAGTCCCCATTACTCTTTACGGTTTTGGCAATTGAACAACCATCCCGTTCATTACCGCCATTCGCCGGGTGGCGGCATTTTAAATTGACGTCGCTTGCGTTCCCCAAACTTTCCCGGCATTACCGGAAAGAAACCGGCTTTGCATCATTAAAGGGCGCCCGGTTGCCGCGAACTCTCGCAATCAGGCAATTTCAAGACATCGCATTTGCAAAGACATTGCTCAACGACATCTTTCATGTGATATTCCGCATCCTTGATCCATTGGGATCAAACACTGGCC
>JAPOTF010000117.1 GCA_026709325.1 Roseovarius sp. | reverse complement strand
ATCGCCGTGGCGTGCGGCCGCGAGGCGCGCAATCTGCTGGACATCCGGGTGGAGCTGGTTAAGTAAGGTTGTCAGGTAACTACTCGACCCCTTAAACTGGCTTGATTTTTTGGGAACCATATACATAAATCTGCAAAAATTTAATTTCCCCCGCGGTTCCCTTGATTCCGCATGTCCCTATCGACTTGGAGAGGACTTTTGCAAGATAAAAGTCTAACGACGGGGGCGAGTGGTTACGGTTATATTAATATGTTTTGATTTGTCAAATAATTGAATGGTTTGGAGCTAATGGACGGCAACAAAGCCGCGTCTTCATTGAGGTTGAAGCAACATCGGTAGACCACAGGAATGGCTGCTGCAGACAGTCACAGCAATTAGGTGAACCGGAATACGTTCCTTATGGAAGAGCATCCCGGTCTTCACAAGCTCGTGCTCGATATTGAGGGAACGGTTGTTCGCCTTGCTGAAGAGAAGAAGGCAAGGCATGAGCGACATGCGGTTCTTGAAAAAGAGAACAAGATCATGGCGCAAGAGATGGAGTATCCAAGACGCCGTCCCGGTTTCAATAGCCGCAACAGCGGCAAGCCGCCCGGACATCAGCCGCGCGCTTGAAACTCTCGAGTCATCCCAAAACGCCAGGTCGACAGGCGAAGAAATCCGTTAGCGGGAATTGCCGGGCCATCTGCAATGTCCTTGCGTTCGTGGCAACCTGCTTGATGTTTATCTTGCGAAACCGCGGAGTGTTGCCGACCTGCCACGAGACATGATCGCATTGGCATGTCAGCGCTCGACCAGATTCATGGCGATGTCGTCGCAACTGTTGGCGGCAGTCCAGTCCAAAAACTGCTTATGAGCAATACCTGGCTTGTAAATCGCGGCATGCGAGATGTGGAAAATTTGAAAGGAGGATTTTTTGTCGTGTAGATCACATTCACCTGATGAGCGAACAGAATCACATTGAAGGCGCCATTGATTTCCCCAGGCATGCTGCCGAGTTTGAAGAGTTCAGGCACCACATGGCTGATACGATTGCGGAAGAGCATGGGAGCTTCGGCAAATCATGTGTTTTCGCTGGCCGACATGGACGGCAAATCTCTGGTATGCGAAGCCTGTGCCGGCACGCGGCCAAACAATTCGCTTCACCCATGCGACAAATGTTTTTTCCAATGGAAAACGGCAGAAAATCGCATGCGATTGCCAATCACATTGGAGGTTCCGAACCGCTCTCGCTCCATGCAACATCAAAACCCAGAACCTCGGTGCCCGCGGGGAGTGACGGATTGAAAAGAACATTGTGCGCAATGGTCGCCTTGTACAGGTAATCGTGCGGCTGAAGTCTCCAGACATTGCAGGTCAAATCGAAACGCTGCGCATACGCGTCAAAAAAAAGTCTGCATTTTCCCGCCGCGCGGATTTTCATTGCCCCCATTGACCCGGGAGAAAAGGTCGCGGTCAATGTGTCGGAAAATTCCCGCGCCTTCTGGTAATGGCCGGCGGACAGAAACTGAATGGCCTTTTGCCGCCGATGAGCGGGGTCGTTGGTCCTGGCGGCAATATGCCGGAGTTCGGGTGTAACGGAATAAACGGGCGCCTTGCACAAAACGGTGATGATCGAGCCCAGGGGCTCTGCGTCGCCATCCAGCGCAACCTCCGGCATAATCGCGTCATCCGGCATGCCCTCGCGCTCCCTCATCGCAATCTGGCGAACGCGACACTGCCATTTCAGAAAGCCGGTGCGCAGGGAGCTCCGCAAATCCCCCCTATCCAATCCCAATGCGGAAGAGATCATGCGACATCCCTGTCCGACTCGTGCGAAATTGCAAAACCGCGTTCGCTCGCAAGGCTGGGAATGCGTCTCTCGGCCTCGGCAACCTGATCAAGATCCAAACTCGCCAGAACAACTCCCGGCAATGCTCCGCCGTCACTGACAATCTCGCCCCAGGGACTGATCACAAGCGAATGTCCGTAGCATTCACCGCCGCCGGGAACCTCGCCGATGGCACATGCGGAAACCACAAATCGCGTGCATTCAATCGCCCTTGCCCGATTCAGAATGTGCCAGTGAACCTCGCCCGTCTTTTTTGTAAATGCCGCCGGGCAGATCAGTATTTCCGCCCCGCCTTGCGCCAGCTTTCTGAACAGTCCCGGAAAGCGCAGATCATAGCAGATCGTGTGGCCAATGCGCGCAAAAGGCGTATCGTGTATCACGGCCCGGTTTCCAGGCGACACATGTGCGCTCTCCCGATAGACCTCGCTTTCCGAAAGCTGGATGTCGAACATGTGGATTTTATCATACCGCCCGCGGATTTCACCTGAATCATCAAGCATGAAACCGCGATTCAGAATTCTCCCGTCGGGGCCGTCAACGGCAATTGAACCCAGATTGATCCAGATGCCCCGCTCTTTGGCAAACGCGCGCATCTCGCCAAGAAAAGGATGCGATTCCTCTTGAGCCGATGGAGGATCGATGGCTGGTCCCTCCGACTTAAGCCCGCCGCAATATTCCGGAAGGAACAGCATTTCCGCGCCCGTCTTGACGGCCGCGTTCGCCATCGGCAGAGCCTCGTCAAGGGCCGACCGGAAATCAGGCATCGGCCTTGTCTGCAGGCACGCGATATCAAGTGTTCGAGGCATTGGATCAGAATTTCATGTAGGCTTTGCGCAAGGCGACAAGCGGATGGCGATCGGACATCTGGAACTTTACCAGCAATTCGCGCGCAATCATATCCCTGTCCTGCTGATTGTCGGGTAGCTCTATCGAATCCGGCACGCGAACCCAGCCGTTGTTGTTTCTGTCAAACACGGCGGGAGCGCCTTCCTCATACCCCATGTGGACATCCTCAAGCCAGTTCAGATCGTCCCATCCCATGTATTCCATGTACCTTGACAAAAAATCGGTTACGCGACTGTAGTCAGGCACAAGATTGACATCGTAGCGATATCCGATATGCTGTCCTATTTCCTTTTCTCTTTCCGATTCCAGTCCCTCCGCATCGTTCAGGAACTGATCGACATCCTTGATTTCCGAGCCGCGATACTGCGTTCCAGCCATTTTCCCTCTCCTTTTTCAGTTTGCCCGCGAGACAAGACCCGCGCGCTCGTCAAAGATGATGATAGTCTTCAACGCCAACCGTGTGATTTGTTCCCGCAAGAGGAACTCCCGCCATTGCGGACGCCTCCATTGTGAGAGCGGCGAGATCCTCGGGCTCCAGCGAATGAAGATAGGTCTTTCCGCATGCCCGGGCAAAAAGCTGGGCTTCAATGGTAAGCGTGTGCAGGAAGTTGTAAACGCGTTCCGCCGCCTCGTCGGGATCCAGTCTTTCCCGCAGCTTCGGATCCTGGGTGGCGACGCCGACCGGGCATCTTCCCGTGTGGCAGTGATAGCAGTAGCCGGGTTCCGCGCCAATTTCCTCGGGATAGTTGGCCTCGGGGATGTCCTTGTTGCAGTTCAGCGCCATCATCGCCGAATGACCTATGGCAATTGCATCCGCCCCCAGGGCGATCGCCTTGGCAACATCCGCCCCGTTTCTAATGCCTCCCGCATATACAAGGCTGATTTCTCCGTGCCTGCCCAGTTCGTCAATGGCCTTTCTCGCCTGCCTGATGGCGGCCATGCCGGGCACGCCCGTTTCCTCGGTCGCAAGGTGCGGACCTGCGCCGGTCGAGCCTTCCATGCCGTCGATGTATATTGAATCCGGATCGCATTTCACCGCCATTCTCACATCGTCGTAAACCCGCGCGGCGCCAAGCTTGAGCTGTATGGGTATCTGCCAGTCCGTGGCCTCCCGAATCTCCTGGATTTTAAGCGCCAGATCGTCCGGACCCAGCCAGTCCGGATGCCGTGCGGGAGAGCGCTGGTCTATTCCGGCCGGCAGCGAGCGCATCTCGGCAACCTGGTCTGTAACCTTCTGTCCCATGAGGTGGCCGCCGAGACCAACCTTGCAGCCCTGGCCAATGAAAAATTCGCATGCGTCCGCAAGAACCAGATGGTGCGGATTAAATCCATAGCGCGATTGAATGCACTGGTACAACCACTTGGAGCTGTAGCGGCGCTCGTCGGGAATCATTCCCCCCTCGCCGGAGCAGGTCGCGGTTCCGGCCATGGTGGCGCCACGCGCCAGGGCGGTTTTGGCCTCATAGGACAATGCGCCGAAACTCATGCCGGTGATATATACCGGAATATCGAGTTCCAGCGGCTTCTTGGCGCGAGGCCCGATAACGGTTTTGGTCTCGCATTTTTCGCGATAGCCCTCGATCACGAACCGGGTCAGCGTTCCGGGCAGAAATGTCAGGTCGTCCCAGTGGGGTATTTTCTTGAACAGCGAAAACCCGCGCATCCTGTAGCGCCCGAGCTCCGACTTGACGTGAATGTCGTCGATTACCCTTGGCGGGAATACAAAGCTGTTGCCAAGACGATTTACATCGCGGGCAAGATCGGGTTTCAGATGCATGTCTCCATCAGCCATTTTCTGCTCCAGTCATATGTTGGAAGGCGTCGGGATGCGACGCCACGTGAAGTGGATTCCAAACGCGAAAGCCCTCGCCTTCACAGGATGAGCTTCTTTTCGGTTGGTTCGAGATTGTCGTAGTTCCAGAGCTGTTTTCCGGCGACAATCTTGGTGAAATGATCCACGCCTTTTTCCGGCATGAGACCGTACTGCATGAGCTTCCTTGCAAGCCACGCCTTGTCGAGTTCGGCAAGTTCCGCCTTCACCGCGTCCACCCCGAGGGACTTTATCTCGCCACCCACGAAAATAGTGCCGTCATACATGGAATCTCCGAGATTCTTGCCGGCGTTGCCGCAGACAACCATGCGCCCCCGCTGCATCATAAATCCCGACAGTGCGCCGGTATCGCCTCCGACAATGATCGTTCCGCCCTTCATGTCTATGCCGGTGCGGGATCCCACCGAACCGCGGCATACAAGATCTCCGCCGCGGATTGCCGCTCCGAAGGTTGAACCCGCGTTCTTCTGAACTATGACGGTGCCGGACATCATGTTCTCGCCGCAAGACCAGCCCACGCGTCCGTTTATCCGCACATTGGGGCCATCTATGAGACCAACGCCAAAATACCCGGTGGACCCTTCGATGGTCAAATTGAGGCGACTTAGTATCCCGACGCCAAGCGAATGCTTGCCGCGAGGATTTTTAAGCACGATGCTGCCGTATCCCCGCGACATCATCTCGCGGATTTTGGAGTTTACCTCCGTCGATGTCATGTTGTCGGTGTCAATTACCGTGCGCTTGTTGAAATCGACATCCGGCGCCCAGGGATAGGCAAACCGCTCGCCGGCATCGGGATCAAATTCCAGATACAGCGATTTCCCCGTCAACTGCTCCGTTCTCATGCCCAGTGCGGTTACCCGCTCCTCCTGGGTCATGTTTTTCAGTTCCGCATCGCCTACGCCTGCCATACCCGGACCTCCTCGTCATAGGGATCATATGTGTCAATCTCATCGGGAAGGATCGCGCGAATGGCGACCTCTTCGCTGGCCATCGCAATCAGATCGTCCGATTCGTAAAGAACAAGTGGCTTGGCGGCCATCGTGTCCTTGGCCATGCCAAGCTGATCCTTCGTCGCGACAAGATAGGTGAACACGCCGTCAATCTCGTTGATTGATCGACGCAGCGATTCGTCAAGGCTCACGCCGCCGGCGAGATTGTGGGCGGTATAGACGGCCAGGAGTTCCGAGTCGCAATTCGACATGAACCGGTGCCCCTTTCTCTCCATCTCGCGCCGCATAATCCAGTAGTTCGTAATTTGCCCGTTATGGACAACGCTCACGTCATTATAAGGAAACGCCCAGTAGGGGTGCGCGGATTTGATATCGACATCAGATTCCGTCGCCATTCTGGTATGGCCGATGCCATGGGTTCCCTTGAAATCGTCGAGTCGGTACTGCGTCGAAACCTCGGCGGCGTCGCCCAGATCCTTAATCAGTTCAAGCCCGTTTCCAAGGCTGAGTATCTCAACGCCTTCCTCTTCCTCGATATGGACCGCCATTTCGGCCAGGTCATCCACATCGCCGATGACATAGCGAAGCGCGTATTCCGTCGCGTTTTCCTTCGAATGCACCGTCGCGCCATGCTCGGCCATTATCTCTTCAACCGCGGCAATCCGGTCTTTAATGATCTGATGGATGCTGCGCCCCTTATGCATGTCCTCGGCTTCGGCGACCTTTAGACGCATCACGTACGCGCCTTCCGTTGGCTCGCCATAAACCGCATATCCCGTGCTGTCGGGACCTCGGTGCTTCAGGGCCTGCAGCATTGCGGTCATTTCCGAACCAACATCGCTGTTTTTGCCCTTGTGTATCAATCCAGCTATTCCGCACATGGGATTTCGCCTCCTGCATGATTGTTGATTTAAAAGCGGACCGCCATGACCCGCCGCCCGCCAGAGAGAGATGCCTCAGGGAAGACACTCCATGTACATCTCGTTGTCCCATTCAGTCACCGTGGACATAAAGCGCGCATACTCGTCCCGCTTGTACTCGTCGTAGAGGCGATACATCTCGCCCGGCAGCCCTCGCTGCACGACTTCATTGCCCGCCAGATGATCCAGAGCCTCGCCCAGCGACATGGGCAGCTTTTTCACATCCTTGCCCTCGGCCATGGCTTCATAGATGTTGCGCTCTTCCGGTTCTCCGGGATCAAGATTGTTTTCAAGCCCGTCATCCATTGCGGCGAGCAGTGCCGAACCCATTATGTAGGGGTTAACCATGGAGTCGACCGAGCGATATTCAAACCGGCCCGGCGCGGAAACGCGAAGACCCGTTGTGCGGTTCTGAAATCCCCAGTCGGAGAACACGGGCGCCCAGAATCCAGTGTCCCAGAGGCGCCGGTACGAGTTGACGGTGGAGCAGCCGATCGCGGTCAGCGCCTGCAGATTGTGGACAACGCCTCCGATGGCCTTGAGACCCTCCTTGCCGGGCATCTGCGGATCGTCTGTATCAGGCATGAAGGTGTTTTCCCCGCCCTTCACATACATGTAGTTCTCTTTCATGCCCGGCAGGTTGTCCTCCTTGTTGCCGCATTTGACAAACTGGTCCTCCCCGCCCATCCAAAGGCTCATGTTGTGATGGCAGCCCGAAGCGGAAACGCCCATGAACGGCTTGGTCATGAAACATGCGAATATGCCATGTTCGCGAGCCACCTGCGCGCATATCTGCCGATAGGTCGTAAGACGGTCCGCGTTGCGCAGCACGTCATCGAACATCCAGTTCAGCTCAAGCTGGCCCGGAGCATCCTCGTGATCTCCCTGAATCATGTCCAGTCCCATGGTGCGCGCATATCGAATCACCTGCATGGAGACGGGACGCAGGCTTTCAAACTGGTCTATGTGATAGCAGTATGGCTTCGAGAAACCGTCGCGAGGTTTGCCGTTCTCGTCAAATTTCAGCCACATCATCTCAGGTTCGGTTCCCATCCTGAGTTTTGAACCGTGCTTTTTGGTGAACTCCCCATGCAATCTGCGCAGGTTGCCACGGCAGTCGGACGTCAGATACGCTCCCGGATCAACTCTTTCCTCGCGGTTGCGAAACAGCGTACAGAAAAGTCTTCCGATTTGCGGCGCCCAGGGCAGCTGCATGAACGTTTCCGGCTCGGGGATGCCAACCAGTTCGGCGGCTTCCGGACCATATCCCATGTAGTTTCCGGCCCGGTCCGTGAACAGGTTCATGGTGGCGCCATAAACAAGCTGGAAGCCCTTTTTAGCAACGCTTTCCCAGTGATCCGCCGGTATGCCCTTGCCCATGACCTTTCCGGTCACCGAGACAAACTGCAAATAGAGGTATTCGATGCCCATTTCGTCAATGAGCGCGCGAACCTCCCTTATTTTTTCATCGCGGCCAGGAGCCTCGACAAATCTTTCAGTGTCCATTTCCGCCATAATTGTTCTCCCTGTTTAATTTACCGCCCCGACCCCCTCAGATCTTCACGACCGGATCGGCCTTGCGTCCGCGCACCGCGGAAAGCATCCTTTTCACGTGCTCGCCTTGCCAGAACCGATAAACTTGCGCATGTCGATTCCCGGGCAATGCTGCAGTTGTAACCAGATCACATCGACTCACAGTCAATACAGCAAAACATATCAGTGCTGTGGATCCAATTGTCAACCACATTTGAACCAAATATTGCATTTTTTAAGAATTAATTTATATTTGGCATTAATTTGGTTCATTAAAAGGATGTCTCGCATGTCTTCCGATCCGGCAAAACCTGGCGCTGACGGTATAGTGGCTCTCATCAGGCGGGAGATTTCAAATGGCAATCTGCAACTCAACGACCGCCTTCCTCCCGAAAGAGAACTGGCCGAAAGCCATTGCGCGGCGCGCGGCACCGTGAGAAGGGCCCTGACACGTCTGGAGCGGGAGGGCTTTGTCACAATCCGCCCCGGAAGCGGGACATATGTGGCAAAAAGACCGGACATGGAAAAAGTCGGGGCAATTGAACAAGCCACGCCGCTTGAATTGATGGATGCGAGATTTGCTCTTGAACCGCATATTTGCAGACTTGCCGTGCTGAACGGAAAACCCGACGATTTCAGTCGACTCGCCTCCCTGTGCAAAACAATGGATGAATCCGTCGGCGATCCGGTGGTGTTTTCGGAAGCCGACAGCAAATTTCATCGCACATTGGCCGATTGCACGCGCAACGGCCTTCTAATTTGGATTATCGATCAGATTGCCGGCGTCAGAAGTCAGGATGAATGGACCCGCATGCGGCGCCTTACTCTGAATGTCCGCACCATAGCGGACTACAACCTGCAGCATCGCCAGATACTAAACGCCCTTCGCGCGCGAGAACCCGAACGAGCCGCAAACATTATGAAGGAGCACCTTGAAACCGCCCGCCTTTCACTCACCCGCGCTTCCGAAACATAACCAAATGCAAAACGCCAGTCTATGCGGCAAG
>JAPOTF010000155.1 GCA_026709325.1 Roseovarius sp. | reverse complement strand
ATGCGAAAAGCCGTTTTTCCATGACATTCCCCCATAATTTTGCAAGAGGCTCGGAATATTAACGTTTAGGGCGCATAGCCATCCTTGGATTTGGGCGATCCGAAGACCGCCCCGCGTGTGTCTGTCTGTAGCGGCTATCCGGACCCGTCGCATCCCCAGTTGCCCCGTATCGAGCTGTAATCGTACGCAACGGAGGATCCATCAATCGTAACGCTTCCCGCCGTGGGCCGCCCGCACAGGCAGTTGCGGGCGTCAAGAGGGATCAGGGGTCTGATCGAAAAGCAGCCGTTGCTGCCGTTTAAGATGCTGACATTGTTAATGGTGTAGGTTCCGCCCGTCATGAAACATTAGGCATCAAGCGGATTTGCAACGCCTAAACCCGGTACGTTTGCATAGAGAATCGCGAAATAAGGCGTCTTTGCCGCAGCGGAAAAACCTACCGCCGCGTTTGGCAGGCTTGTGTCCGTTGAGTTGACCGTGCCGACAACCAGTTCGGTGACTGTCGCGCCCGTCCTTGCGTTGACGACTCTCGGGTTTGCGGGGAATGAACTGGCGGTTCCGCCATCGCCAATTCTTCCACGCAGAAATGAATAGGTGATCTGGGAAAAGTTGTTTGGGTAAAGCTGTTGAGTGCCAGCGGAATTCACCACCGAGGTAATGCCTATGTGTGGCGGTGAACCTATATGGGTATTCCCCCATCGCAGGCGGGGCCTGGCCGTATAGCCCCGGCGCGTTTATCATCTGCGCCCATACCGGCGCGGCCAGCATTAGCAGCGGGAGAACGATACCACACTTCCGAAAGAAATGGAATACCATGTTTGGAACCGAGCACTAGAAGACGAATGGCGGTCTTGGGTACTGGAAAAAGGGATCGCGGTTAAGAATCCCGATAAACACTTCTTAGCGTTCTGCAAAAAACGCGGCGCATACAAGCGCCAAGGCTAGTTGCATGCATTCATGCTTTGCGCCTATCAAGAGTTATGTTATCCTGATTCAAAACAACGATTTGGCAGATCGGAGCAGCTATAATGACATGCAAGATGGGAATGGTGTCCCAAAAAGGCGGTGTTGGTAAATCCACCCTCGCCCGCATGATGGCGCGTGAGTTTGTGGCCGGCGGCCTCTCTACCAAAATTGCTGACCTTGATACACAACAGCAAACTTGCGCACATTGGGCTGGGCGCCGTGCTGAAAACGGCGTTACACCGGAACTACAAGTGCAGAGCTTCGCGTCTGTTAAAACGGCGCTTGAAGACGCTCCACGGTTTGATGCGATTATCTTGGATGGCAAACCCAACGCTTCCGAGCAAACAACCAATATTGCCAAAGCCACTGACCTCGCTGTGATCCCAACAGGTCAAACTGTTGACGATCTGCATCCCGGCGTCGTGCTCGCACATGCACTACGCGAGAAGGGTATTTCTACAGACAAAATCGCTTTTGCTATGTTCAACACTACAGGAAGCGAGCGCGAGAACACCGCCGCACGTAAATATCTTGAACAGGCGGGCTATAAAGTCTTGGATGGCGAGGTGTCCGTATCCACGGCTTGTGGCTCTGCATCCGACGCGGGGAAAGCAATCACAGAAACTTCCTTCAAAACGCTAAATGAGCGCACATCAAAACTAGCTCAAAGCGCGATCGACATTATGGCCGAACTTGGCGAAAGGCAGGTAGCGTAATGGCAACTAACATCGCAAAACTGAAAAGCAATAAAGATGCGCCGCCGCCAGCCGACGAGACGCCGGATGTCATATCCCAAGACTTGCGCGACGAGAAAGAGCCGTTAAAGCCTCTCCAAGTTCGCATCCCAAAGAGCGTCTTTGAAGAATTTTCTGAGCGGGCGGGGCGTGAATTCGGCTTTAGCCATGGGGCAAAAAAGCAAATGTTTCTCAAAATTTGGGAAGCATACAAAGCGCAAAGCATTTAAGTTATACGAGCAGTCGGTGGCAATAAGAGCGCAAAATATCAATCCCTCCATCCTGACATGGGCAAGGGAAACGGCTGGCCTCAGCATTGATGAGGCCGCTGATAGGCTCGGCTTGTCTTCTTCCGAAAAAGCCACTGGCGCTGAAAAGCTTGAAGCCTTCGAAGCGGGGGACACGAAGCCGACACGAAATCAGCTCCTAAAGTTGGCCAGTGTCTACCGCCGTCCTCTAACGACATTCTATCGCAACACTCCACCACGCAAGGCAGACAGAGGCGAAGATTTTAGGACGCTTGCAGGTACTGTGCCACCACAAGACAACGCACTACTGGACGCATTAGTGCGAGATGTGCGAGTCAGACAAGACCTTGTACGCGCAATTATCGAAGATGATGAAGACGCCGAACCACTGCGATTTGTGGGGTCTCTTGGCATCGAAATGCCCGCCAACACCGCAGCGTTGCAAATCAAAGAAAGCCTCGGTCTAGTTCAGGAAAACTGGACTCGTGAGTTTAATTCTCCAGACGCTCTTTTTGCTGACCTGCGGAATAGGATCGAGGCGCTTGGGGTATTTGTGCTCTTGATTGGGAACCTCGGCTCTCACCACACCAGTATCAGCACAAGCGTGTTTCGTGGTTTTGCCATCGCAGACGACCTCGCACCGTTTATCGTAATTAACGACCAAGATGCACGCGCTGCTCGCGCCTTTACACTGGCACATGAGCTGGTGCATCTGTTTGTGGGTGCGACGGGTGTTAGTGCCAACCCAAGCATTCAAACACCGCGCACACGGAATGCCCGTGTTGAGCGTTTCTGTAACGATGTCGCCGGAGAGCTTTTGCTACCTACTGCATCCCTAACCAACATAGCACGCATGACAAACACTGATCAGGCGAGCGGGGTTATCTCTGAAATTGCAGACACTCGGAATCTAAGCAAGCCTATGGTGGCCTATCGTCTCCAAAGAATAGGCCGCTTGGACAACGATACTTACTCTCAGCTCCATGCGGAGTACGCCGCTGGATGGCAAAACCTTCGACAGCGTGAACGCGAGAAGGTGCGAGATTCTGATAGTGGGCCTTCCTATTACACCGTTCGCAAACACCGCCTTGGAAACGCGCTGTTAAGCCTTGTTGGCCGCACTCTTCGCGAAAACCAGCTAACGCACACTACAGCCGCGCGAATGCTAGGTGTCAAACCCAGCTCCGTTGACCCTCTCTTGAAAAATGTCAAAGGCATCAACGGCTCCCTTCTTCCAAAAGCGGGGGGCTAACGGGTGCTGTATTTGCTTGATGCAAACGTCTTGATCCGCGCGCATGGGGATTATTACCCGATAGATCGAGTTTCTCCGTTCTGGGAGTGGCTCGTTTACGAAGGGAACAATGGGCATGCTAAAATTCCGTTCGAAATTTATGATGAAATCGCAAACGGGAACGATCTCTTAGCCAAATGGGTCAAAAAAAAAGATACTCGCCAAGCTCTCGTTTTGGACGAAGAAGTCGATAGCGAGGCTTTCAACCGTGTGCTGGATGACGCTTATGCCGCTGACCTTACCGACACGGAAATGGAAGAGGCTGGTCGTGATCCGTTTTTGATAGCCTATGCCCTGATGGGTGAGGATCGTTGCATCGTCACTAAAGAGGTCTCCAAACCATCAAAGTTACGCGGTCGCCGCAAAGTGCCAAATGCATGCAACATCTTGGGCGTTCCTTGGATGAACGACTTTAGATTTTACCAGGAAAGAAATTTTCGAATTGCATGATTCCATGTATTCATTATTTCATGCCCGCCGCACCGTCTGCACACTAACCTTGAACAAGCTGGCGGTCTCGCGCAGTGGGCGGCGTTCTTCGTCGCGCATGCGGTGTAAAGCGCGCGTAAATCGCAAAACAGTTGCTATCGCCCCAATTCCCTCATGCCTTGCTCTATACCCGCCAATGTCATCGGAACCATGCGGTTTTCGAATATCTCTCGAATCATGCCGATTGACTGCGTATATGGCCAGAGATTTTCAGGCACTGGATTAATCCACAAGTTGCACGGCCATTGCTCACGCGCCCTTTGCAGCCAGATCTGGCCGGCTTCGGGATTCCAGTGTTCATTTGCTCCACCCTGAAAGGCGATTTCATAGGGGCTCATTGAAGCGTCTCCCACAAATATGCATTTATAGCCCGGGCCGTATGTTCGAAGCACCTCAACGGTGGGAGATCGCTCGTCCCATCTGCGTCGATTGTCGCGCCAGACGCCCTCGTAAAGGCAGTTGTGAAAATAAAAATGCTCCAGATTTTTAAATTCGCTTCTTGCGGCGGAAAAAAGCTCCTCCACCACTCTAACATGAGAATCCATGCTCCCGCCCACGTCAAGAAACAGCAGCACCTTTACGGCGTTATGCCGTTCCGGACGCATCCTGACATCAAGATAGCCATTTTCGGCAGTTGCCCGGATTGTTCCGTCCAGATCAAGTTCATCCACCGCGCCGTCTCGCGCCCAGTTGCGCAAACGCTTAAGCGCCACCTTTATGTTCCTGGTGCCGAGTTCAACCGTGTCATCAAGATTTCGAAACTCTCGTTTATCCCATACTTTCACGGCTCGCCGATGTCTGCTTTCCGACTGCCCGATGCGGACGCCTTCCGGATTGTATCCATATGCGCCAAAAGGGGAGGTGCCGGCGGTTCCAATCCATTTGCTGCCTCCCTGGTGGCGCTTTTGCTGCTCCCTGAGCCTTTCTTTGAGCGTTTCCATCAGTTTTTCGAAACCGCCAACAGACTCGATTTCCCTTTTTTCCTCTTCCGTCAGGTGCTTTTCCGCAAGTTTTTCCAGCCATTCGCGCGGCAATTTCACGGCCTCCAGCAATTCCGAAACGTCGATTGCCTCAAGTCCCTTGAATGTCGCGGCAAATGCGCGGTCAAAACGGTCTATAAGCCGCTCGTCCTTTACCATCGACGATCTGGCCAGATAATAGAACTCCTCAATGTCATAGATTGCCAAACCCTTTGCCAGCGCTTCAAGAAAGATCAAAAACTCGCGCAGAGACGTCTTTACGCCTGAATCCCGGAGATTGCCGAAAAACGCAATAAACATTTTGTCAGATTATCAGTCGTTGGATGATCAATGTCGCAAACAAAAACACCAATGTAAAAAAAATGCAGTATGCAAACGCATATTGCAGGATGTCCGCAACGGTTCCCTTTCTGCGAACAGCCACGAACGTTCCTGTGGCCAGCCCAAGTGCAACTCCAAGCAGGATAATCACAAGTAAACTTCCCGTATGATTTTTGAGCAAAAGGGCAGTGGCGGCTTCGAGCGGAAATCCGCAAAATTCGATACCGCCGCTAAAGGGTAAATGTCTCGCGATGATTCAATGTGCCTTTCAAGCCTGAAAGCGACACTGTCATCGCGGATGGCCATTTTACCGACGCGTGGCGCGGCATGCGAAGCTTGTCCGTTCATTTTGCGAGTCCCCGCCCGTAAATGGGGCATGTTTTCACCTTTGGTGTCTTGAAAGAAATGCAAGACGCTCGAAAAGATGCACATCCTGCTCGTTTTTAAGCAGCGCTCCATGCAGCCGAGGCAGGGAACCGGTTCCGTCCAGTTTCAAATCCTCGGGAGAAAGGTCATCGGCAAGGATGAGCTTCAGCCAGTCGAGCACCTCCGATGTCGAGGGTTTTTTCTTGAGGCCGGTTTGCTCGCGGACCTCGTAAAACTGTGTCAATGCGGTGCCAAGCAGCCTTTCCTTGATCCCTGGATGATGCACTTCGACGATTTTCCTCATGGTCTCGACATCCGGAAACTTTATGTAGTGGAAGAAACACCTTCTCAGGAATGCGTCGGGCAGCTCTTTTTCGTTATTTGACGTTATAATGACAATTGGACGGTGTTTTGCCACTATGGTCTCGCCCGTTTCGTAAACATGGAATTCCATTCTGTCCAGTTCCTGAAGAAGGTCGTTGGGGAACTCGATGTCCGCCTTGTCGATTTCGTCAATCAAGAGCACAACCTTTTCATCTGATTCGAATGCCTGCCAGATTTTTCCCTTCCTGATGTAGTTCATTATGTCATGAACCCGTTTGTCACCGAGTTGACTGTCGCGAAGTCTTGAGACCGCGTCATACTCGTAAAGACCCTGCAGGGCCTTCGTGGTTGACTTGATGTTCCATTCCAGCATTTCCAGTCCAAGCGCTTCGGCCACCTGCCGTGCCAATTCTGTTTTTCCCGTTCCGGGTTCTCCCTTCACCAGCAGAGGACGTTCAAGCGTTACAGCGGCATTGACGGCAATTTTCAAGTCATCAGTGGCAATGTAGCTTTCAGTACCGCTAAATTTCATTCCGATTTCCCCTTTAAGCACCCGATGGATTCAATTCCCGGCGAACACTAATGCTTAATTCGATTGTGTTCAATGCAGTGAATTTTCTCTCGTGACAAATAAAAAATCCAAGTGTAAATGCAGCGCAGACTGCATTGAAATCAGTCAGGGGAGATTTGATGGCATATAAGACTGAAACCGGCAACTGCCTGGACGGATTCGGCAATTTGGTTGCGGATGAATATCGACCGGGTGAAAACGAGCCATTTATGAATGATCGGCAACTTGAATATTTTCGCAGGAAGCTGACAAATTGGAAAAATGAAATACTGGAGGAAAGCCGCGACACGCTTGAAGGGCTGCAAAGCAGTGCTCGGGCAATTCCCGATGCCGCCGACAGGGCCAGCGAGGAGACAGACCGTGGGATTGAACTTAGAACCCGTGATCGTCAAAGAAAGCTGGTTGCGAAAATAGATGCCGCTATTCGCCGAATCGACGAGGGAGAGTACGGGTACTGCGAAGTAACAGGTGATCCAATTAGCCTAAAGCGTCTTGATGCCAGGCCAATTGCCACCATGACGCTTGAAGCCCAGTCACTGCATGAACGACAGGAAAAAGTATATCATAACGACTAAAAAACATGTTTTTAATATGCATATTGCGGATTCTGCATTGCCGGCATTTGCCGATGGATGATCATGGAGCTGTCAGGCACTGACATACTTGTGATTGGCGCCGGAATCGGCGGTTTGGCCGTTGCGCAGATATTGTCGGCACGAGGTGCCAACGTGACTGTTGTCGAACAGGCGAGGCAGTTTAAAGAGGTTGGGACGGGCCTGCAAATAAGTCCCAACGGATTCGCGGTTCTGAAGGCTCTTCAACTTGATGAAGCGTTAAAGGAGCGTTCCGTGGAGGCTGAGGCGATACACCTAAGGGATTATCGCGGCCGCAAGGTGTTAAGTCTCGACCTGAAGCGTCATAACAGACGCAACTATCATTTAACGCATCGTTCGGACATTATTGAGGCTTTGGTTTGCGGCGCCAATAGCGCAAATGTTGAAATTCGCCTTGCCCACAGAGTTGAAAATGTTGTTTCAGGAGAAAAGCCTCATGTTCGTCTGGGCGATGGAAAAACCATTGAGGCGGACCTTGTCGTTGGCGCTGATGGAATTCATTCCGTCGCCCGCAGCTGCATTATGGGTACGCTTGCGCCATATTTCACCAATCAGACTGCCTGGCGCGCGGTTGTTCCCAATGATGCGGAAAATTTAAGCGAGGTGGTTGTTTACATGGGGCCGCACAGGCATGTGGTCACATATCCAGTTAGAAACGGCCAACTGCGAAACATTGTCGCGGTAATGGAGTCTAAATCATGGACCGGCGACAGTTACACCCAAAAGGATGATCCTGATGCGGTGCAAGGCGCATTCAGCGATTTTTGTCCGCATGTCCGAGAATTGATGCGTCAGATTCAAGAAGTGCATCTGTGGGGGCTTTTTAGATACCCGATAGCGCCTGTCTGGCACAAGCGCGGCGTTGCCATTCTAGGAGATGCCGCGCATCCAACTCTACCGTTTCTTGCGCAGGGCGCCTCAATGGCGCTTGAGGACGCATGGGTTCTTGGCAGCGCCATTGATGCCGCCGATGATCTGGATGCTGGTCTTGCCAGATTTCATATGCTTCGCAGGAACCGGGTTCGCAGAGTGGTGGACTCGGCTAGCGGCAATGCGGGAAAATATCATCTCGCCTTTCCTCCATTTCGATGGATTGCGCATTCCATTTTGCGTGCGTGTGGTGCAATCGCTCCAAGGCGGATTTTGGAAAGTTACGATTGGCTGTTTAATCATGACGTAACGAGCGAGCATTGAGAGTAAATTGCTCATTCCGCCTCGGTTGTTTTCATTTTTGCAGTGTCATTATAACTTGAATCATAACTTGCCGAACTGGTTGCATTGAGGGATCCCATGGGCTGGAGGTTGAGTCGGATCTTGAAATCTTTCGCGCCCGCATCAGCGAGACTCTGCATCGCCGTCTGTCCGCGGCAGACAAGCGTGCGGCGGCGGGAACACTCTCCGATGTCAGTATAAATCGCAATGGCTTGCACGTTTCTCGTGTTCAAGACCTGGAAACTGCAAAGGCAAAACCTTTCGCCTGCCGGCTTTACGATTGTCTTCCCACTGTCAGAATTACAGACCTGCTGTTGGAGGTTGATCGCTGGAGTTCTTTCTCGAAGTCTTTTAAGCATTTGCATACCGGCCAAGGAGCAAATTCAAGGTTAGCCTGTCACACATCACTACGCGATCATCGAAACCTGCAACACGTCTTACTGGTTCGCACAAAGCAAGAGACACAGAAAAACGTAGAAGGCGCGCAAGCAAAGCGCGCAAACGGACTCTCTATATGGTGGCGGCCCGCTTGGGGGCTTTGCGCCACAAAGGGTGGATCAAATTTAAATACTGAAACCGGGTCAGTTTTGAACGCTCATTGACAGCTGAAGGCTGACGTACTGCCGGGATTGTCTCGATACGGCAGCACGGTGTCGCCGCCCTTCATGCGCCTTGCCCAGACAACATCGTCCCGGCGATCAGAGAGCAGCGCCTTCTGCCAGTTGCGCCTCCAGATCCCGTTTCATCGCATCTGCGAAGAACGACCTGTCATCAAAAGGCCTGGTGTTTCGCTGTCCCATCCGTCCCGCCAAATTGGGCTTATCCCAACAAAGGTACGTAATCCACCACGGGATTTTGCTACGTCTGGGCGCTTTCGGAATGTTCTGCGCGTAGCTGCCTGATGCGATCAGTTGGGAAATATCGGTAGAATGCGGTGCGTCCGATTTTGAGCTGATCGATCACATCGCCAATGAACGGATAGTTTTTGGTGTCCTTGAGCATGTTTAAGGGTTTGCTCGTTCATGGCCTTTGGCCGCCCGCCCCGACGTCCG
>JAPOTF010000154.1:21866-56911 GCA_026709325.1 Roseovarius sp. | reverse complement strand
CGGGCCGTAGAGGCAAAGGCGCGTCCGCGCATCGTCACCCGCTTCAACCCTCAACCCCGCCAAAACCGTTCAAAACCGCACCGGACAGCCGCTCCGGACAGTCGCCCATGCGCGCCTGAAACCCGCAAAACGCCATGTCGACTGAAAAAAAGGCTCAAATGACGCTAGCGGGAATTGCTGGTAAATCGCCCTTCCAACTTGACGTGGTAAGGAAAATTCCTTACTCACGCCATATACAAGGAGCGTCGATCATGCCAATCATCCACGAAGTCGCCACCATTTCCGCGAAGGGCCAGCTCACCCTGCCCAAGCCGATCCGTCAGGCGCTTGGGGTCGGCGCCAAGGTGGCATTCGAACTCCATGAAGACGGGCAGATCGTCGTCAGTTGCGCCGACGCCGAGCATGAAGATCCCGTGATCGGTTCGTTTCTGGGTTTGCTTGCCGGCGATATCCGGACAGGGCGGCATGTCCGGTCGATCTGGCGCGGGACATGCTCGAACAGGCGGGGCGTGAGGCGGGATCGGACGGGGACATCGATGGCGATGTCGACCTCTGATGCGGCTCCACGGATGGACGCTGCTGTTCCACGATTGCCTCATCGACCAGATGCGCAGGCTTCACGAGGCGGCGCAACGCGCACAACGAAGCGATCCCGAGGGGTTCGCCTCCAATGCGAACGTCAATTTGTTCCGCGCATTGAGCCGATTGGTGCTGGAAGTCATCTCGCAGGATCCGTCCCGGGGAGCGTATCGCCAAGGCGGCACGTTGGGGGAGCGCCACCGCCGCTGGCGGCGCGCCAAGCTTGGCAGGCGGTTCCGATTGTTCTTCCGCTACGATTCCAAATCGAAGGTGATCGTCTACGCATGGGTCAACGACCGGTCCGCGCTACGCTACTCGGGGAGCAGAACCGATCCTTACACGGTCTTCGCCAGGATGCTCGCACGGGGGGAGTGATTCCCGTATGGCGTTGATCTGGATTATGCAGCGATTGCGCAATCTTCGGATGTTCTGATGTTGTTGCTGATTATTATTTATTCAGTATGGACATGCGGTTAATTTTTTGCCACATTACAAGACCTTAAATATGCAACATCCGGAATAATATAATCCAGTAGGCAATATGCGCCGGAAAAGTGGGGACAAATTCTGATGGCTGCTGGGGACTGCAATTCTGAGGCGTATATTTGCGACGGCGCAAGAACCCCGATCGGACGCTATGGCGGCGCGCTGTCATCCATTCGGGCGGATGATCTGGCGGCGCTTCCAATTTCCGCGCTGATGAAACGCAATGCCGCCGTCGACTGGTCAAAAGTGGACGAAGTAATTTACGGCGCGGCCAATCAGGCCGGAGAGGACAATCGAAATGTCGCCAGAATGGCCGCTCTTCTTGCCGGCCTGCCCGATGACGTTCCCGGAATAACCGTCAACAGACTGTGCGCAAGCGGCATGGACGCGGTCGGATTCGCCGCCCGCGGAATCAAGGCGGGCGACTATGATCTGACCATCGCGGGCGGAACGGAAAGCATGAGCCGAGCACCGTTTGTCATGCCAAAATCCGATGCGGCATTCAGCCGAAACAATGCCGTCCATGACACGACCATAGGATGGAGATTTGTGAACGAAAAAATGCGGAAACTCCATGGCATTGACTCCATGCCGGAAACGGCGGACAACGTTGCCGAGAAATACCGGATTTCCCGCGAGGACCAGGATGCGTTTGCGGAGCGCTCCCAGGTCCGCTGGCATGCGGCAAACGAAGCCGGCACATTTAGGGATGAAATCGCTCCCGTTGAAGTCGCCCATCGCGGACGCGAGACGATTGTGGTTGACAGGGACGAGCACCCGAGGGCCGGAACGACGGCGGAGAAACTGTCCCGGCTTCCCGGCATAAACGGCCCCGGTCTGAGCGTCACCGCGGGAAACGCGTCAGGTGTAAACGACGGCGCCGCGGCTCTTCTGATCGCTTCCGATAAAGCGGTGCATGACCATAAACTGGCCCCAATGGCGCGAATCGTTGGAATGTCATCGGCGGGCGTTGCTCCCCGCATCATGGGCATCGGGCCCGCTCCTGCAAGCCTCAAGGCATTGTCAAGGGCGAATCTGACCATTGATCAAATGGATGTAATCGAGTTGAATGAGGCATTTGCCAGTCAGGTGCTGGCAGCTCTGAGAGAACTCGGAATTCCCGACGATGCCGAACACGTCAACCCGAATGGAGGCGCCATTGCAATGGGACATCCGCTTGGCATGTCTGGCGCAAGACTGGTACTTTCCGCGACATGGCAACTCAAGCGGACTGGAGGTCGCTATGCGCTTTGCGCCATGTGCGTTGGTGTGGGACAAGGCGCGGCCATAATCCTGGAACGCATATAGAAAGGAAAATCGGATGTATGCGCAAATGGTTGAATCCACCGCCTCGGACGACGATCCGGAAAAGCTTGCCGCCTTTCAGGCGCGCATTGACGCCGGGGAGAAGATCGAGCCCAAGGACTGGATGCCCGAGGGATACCGAAAAACCCTCATCCGGCAGATTGGGCAGCATGCGCATTCCGAAATCGTTGGCCAGCTTCCCGAGGGCAACTGGATCACGCGAGCGCCAACTCTTGAGCGAAAGGCGATTCTTCTGGCCAAGGTTCAGGATGAGGCCGGTCACGGCCTGTATCTTTACTGCGCCGCGGAAACGCTGGGCGTTTCACGTGACGAGATGACCGAAATGCTCCTTGAGGGGCGCATGAAATACAGTTCGATATTCAATTATCCGACCGTTACCTGGGCCGATATTGGCGCAATTGGCTGGCTTGTTGACGGCGCGGCGATCATGAACCAGGTTCCGCTTCAGCGCACATCCTACGGACCCTATTCCCGGGCAATGATCCGCATTTGCAAGGAAGAGAGCTTTCACATGCGCCAGGGGTTCGACATCATGATGAAAATGGCAAATGGATCCAGAGAGCAGAAGCGAATGGCGCAGGATGCGCTCAACCGTTTCTGGTATCCCTCCCTGATGATGTTTGGGCCATCGGACGGGGACAGCGTGCATTCGTCGCAGTCCATGGCGTGGAAAATAAAAATCAGCTCAAATGACGAGCTTCGGCAGAAGTTTGTCGATCAAACCGTCCCGCAGGCGGACTATCTGGACCTTAAAATTCCCGACCCCGAATTAAAGTGGAACCAGGACAAAGGGGGATACGACTTTTCCGAGCCCGACTGGAGCGAATTCCATGCCGTTCTCAAAGGCAATGGACCATGCAACTCCGATCGCATGAAAGCCCGCATCAGGGCTTGGGAGGACGGGCGGTGGGTTCGGGACGGCCTTATGGCGCACGCGCAAAAG
The DNA here is from genome assembly GCA_026709325.1 of Roseovarius sp. GTDB lineage: Bacteria > Pseudomonadota > Alphaproteobacteria > Rhodobacterales > Rhodobacteraceae > JAPOTF01. Next base: position 53,577 of record JAPOTF010000154.1, on the reverse strand, counting down.
AAGGCGGCGGGAAAGGTGGCGGCGGAATGAGCGACAACGGGAGAGATTCATCCGTACATGAAAGACGGGAGTGGCCGCTTTGGGAGATATTCATTCGCGGCATGCATGGCCTCAATCATCGCCATGTTGGTTCATTGCACGCCGCAGATGCGGAAATGGCGATGAAAAACGCGCGGGACGTCTACACGCGCCGCAACGAGGGCGTAAGCATCTGGGTTGTTAAGTCGCGTCATATTGCCGCATCCTCCCCTTCGGACAAGGGACCGTTCTATGAACCGTCACGATCAAAGGCCTACCGGCATCCGACATTCTTTGACATTCCCGAAGAGGCGGGAGCCATGTGATGACTGCGGGCGGGGATGAGTTCGAGTTCCTGTGTCGCATGGGCGACAATGCGCTCGTTCTGGGGCAGAGACTGTCTGAATGGTGCGGCTCCGCTCCGGCACTCGAAGAGGATATCGCATTGGCGAACACCGCTCTCGATTTGCTTGGACAGGCAAAGATGTGGCTTGATCTTGCCGCCGAGGTTGAAGATGCCGGGCGCACATCTGACGACCTTGCGATGAAGCGGGATGTGATGGACTTCCGCAATCTGCTGCTGGTGGAGCGTCCCAACGGCGACTTCGGCCATACTATGACGCGCCAGTTTCTGTTTGACTCGTGGCATGTCGAGATGCTGAAAGAGCTTGCGGACTCAAAAGATGCGCGCATTGCCGAAATCTCCGCCAAATCTGCAAAGGAGGCGCGCTATCATGTCGAAAGATCCGCTGAAACCGTAATCGGTCTGGGGGACGGCACCCCTGAAAGCCATTCCAGAATGCAAACCGCGCTTAACGAGCTTTGGAGCTATGTGGGAGAGATGTTTCACGATGACGAGGTCGATATGTCAATGGCAAGATCCAAACTGGCCCCTTTGCCTTCAAATCTCCGGTCGGGATTTGACCGGCGTTTTCGGAAGGTCGTTGAGGCGGCGACACTGATTCCCCCCACCGGCGCCTACGCGCATCTTGGAGGAAAAAACGGAATTCGCCATACAGAGCATCTTGGCCACATCCTGACGCAAATGCAATGGCTCCAGCGCGCCTACCCGGAAAGCGAATGGTGAGATGCATCCGGATGTTTCAGAGATATGGAATTGGCTTGAACAGGTACCGGACCCCGAAATTCCCGTGATTTCGGTTGTTGATCTTGGAATTGTCCGTAACATGACATGGAAAGGGCAAACCCTTGAGGTCGCATTGACTCCCACCTACTCCGGATGCCCCGCGACAAGCGTTATCGCAATGGATGTCGAAACGGCGCTCAGGGACCGAGGCATTGACCGTATCTGCATCCGCAGCAAGCTGTCCCCGCCATGGACCACCGACTGGATTTCCGAGAAAGGCCGCAAGCGGCTTGAGGAATATGGCATTGCGCCCCCGCGGCAGTCTGGCGGACCTGAAAAATGCCCGCTCTGCGGGTCGAAAGCCGTCGAACGCGTTAGCCAGTTCGGTTCCACTCCCTGCAAGGCGCAATGGCGATGTAAAAGCTGTCTTGAGCCTTTTGACTATTTCAAGTGCCTTTAGGCGGCGCCAGGTAAAACCAATGCCCCTGTTCCATCCTCTTGCCGTCACGGATTTGAGAAAAACGATCAAGGACGCCGTTGTCGTGACCCTGGAACCGCTGGAAGGCGGTGATTTCCATTTCATCCAGGGCCAGTACCTCACATTTAGACGCGAGATCAACGGCACGGAAATCCGCCGCTCCTATTCAATCTGCTCCGGCCGCAATGAGGGAATTCTGCGCGTTGGAATTAAGCGGGTGGACGGAGGCGCCTTCTCCACATGGGCAAATACCGAACTTGAAATCGGGGAAACCCTGGAAGCCATGGAGCCAATGGGCAGGTTTCATGCGCCCCTCGAACCCGAAAGGGCGAAATCATATCTGGGATTTGCGGGAGGGTCCGGCATTACACCGGTGCTTTCCATCCTTCGCACGGTGCTGGCCGAAGAGCCGGACAGCTCGTTCACATTGATCTATGCCAACAAGGGCGTCGGAACAATCATGTTTCGCGATGAAATCGAGGATCTGAAAAACACCTACATGGAAAGACTCGGGATTGTCCACATTCTCGAACGGGACAGTCAGGACATGGACCTGTTCACCGGAATGGTGACAGAGGATAAATGCGCCCGGCTTTTTGACAAATGGATTGACGTGCAAACGGCCGACATTGCATTCATCTGCGGGCCTGAACCGATGATGCTCGGCATTGCCAAAGCCCTTAAGTCCCATGGCATGAGGGAAGAGCAGATAAAATACGAGCTCTTTACCGGCAATCAGCCGGGAAAACTGGAGCGTCCCGCCACCACCATGCGCGAGAAAGAGGCGACGGGCACATATGAACTTAAGGCAACCATAGACGGATCTTCGCGCACCATTGTCGCGCGCAGAGACATGTCTGTCCTGGAGGCCATGCTCGAAAACTCCATAGACGCGCCTTTCGCTTGCAGGGCGGGCGTTTGCTCGACATGCATGTGCAAACTTGTCGAAGGGGAGGTTGAAATGGTCGCCAATCACGCTCTGGAGGATTATGAGGTTGAGCGCGGCTTTGTTCTGGCCTGCCAGTCATACCCGATCACAAATCGCATTGCGGTCGACTATGACTCCGGTGTTCACGCCGATCTTTGAGCAGCCATCCGGTCTTTTGCCTATTTCCCGGGCCTGTTGTCCACCACGCGTACCGCCTTTCCCTGAGAGCGGGGCACTCCACCGGGGGCATTGACAACAACCTCGCAGGATATGCCAACCATTTCCTTTACGCGCCTTGCAAGTTTGCCCGTCAGGGCTTCACGGCTCCGGGCATCCGCGGAGTCGGCATTTGCTTCAACATGTATGCGCATTGCGTCCATTGGTCCCGGACGGAAAAGCTCAATCTGGAAATAAGGCGCCAATCCATCAGTTGAAAGCACGTGCTCTTCAATCTGAGTCGGGAACACATTCACCCCGCGCAATATGATCATGTCATCCGATCGGCCCGTGATTTTTTCAATGCGACGCATCGACCGTGCCGTGCCGGGCCGCAATCTTGTCAAATCACGCGTCCGGTATCTGATCATTGGCATGCCGTCCTTTGTGAGCGTGGTTATGACCAGTTCGCCCTTTTCACCCTCTGAAACAACCTCTCCGGTAGCTGGATCAATGATTTCCGGATAATAGTGATCTTCCCATATGTGCAGCCCGTCTTTTGTTTCGACGCATTCCATTGCCACTCCGGGGCCCATTATTTCCGATAGCCCGTATATGTCCACGGCATGCATGTCGAACGCTTTCTCGATTTCCGCCCGCATCGAGTTGGTCCACGGTTCCGCGCCAAAAACGCCGACCTGCAGGGAGGTGTCCCGCGGATCAAGCCCAAGGTTCTCAAACTGCTCGAGGATGTTAAGCATATAGGATGGCGTCACCATTATTCCCGTAGGCTTGAAATCGCATATGAATCCCACCTGCTTTTCGGTTTGGCCGCCGCCCATGGGAACAACCATTGCGCCCAGACGCTCGATTCCCTGATGAGCGCCCAGTCCCCCCGTAAACAACCCGTATCCATAGGCGTTGTGCACAATATCGCCACGGCGAAGGCCTGACGCCCTCAAAGACCGCGCCATGGTCTCCGACCAGACGTCAATGTCGTTTTGCGTGTAAACAACAACGGTGGGCTTGCCGGTTGTTCCCGAAGAGGCATGAAGACGCGCGATGTCCTCAAGCGGCACGGCGCGCATGCCAAAAGGATAGCTTGCTCTCAGATCGTCCTTGAATGTAAACGGGAACCTTGCGAGGTCGCCCATCTCTTTCAGATCATCGGGATGCGCTCCAGCGTCATCAAAGCGCTTTTTATACATCCCGACATTCCGGTAGGCATGCGAAAGCGACCATTTCACGCGTTTCAGCTGAAGCGCGGCAATTTCATCCGTGCTTGCGGTCTCAATGGGTTCAAGATCTCCGGGTTTTGGTGAAAGATCTTTCATTTCGCGCTATCCAGTTCCTTAAAAAGCGTGCCGCCTATAATTCTTGAACACCCTCTAAATTCGGCAATTACCTGGCTGTTCTGGTTGGTTACCCTTGTGTCGTAGATCCCGCTTCGCCCCGACAGGGAAACTTCACGCGACACCGCCAGAAGCCTGTCCCCTTCACTTGCGGGACGGATGTAACTGATAATGTTGTGCTGAGCGACGGTTCTTTGATTGCGGCTGTTGCATGCAAAGGCAAACGCGCTGTCGGCAAGAGAAAAGATCACGCCTCCATGGCACATGCCGTGACCGTTGCAGTGGTGGCCGGCCACAGTCAATTCCAGCGTTGCGGTGCCTTCGTCTATGTCTGCAATCGACATTCCCATCCATTTTGAGGCATTGTCGTCTTCCCACATTTTGCCGGCCGATTTTCTGGCGCGTTCCCTGGGCGTCATTTCAGCATCCTTTAAAATCGGGGGACCGCTTTTGCAAAAATGCCGCAACACCTTCAGCGTAATCCCGACTTTCACCACATGTTTTCATCATGCCAGCCTCCATATCGAGGTGGTCGGACAGTTCCGTGGATGCAGACATCTGAATGGCCCGCTTTGTCAACCCCAATCCCAATGTCGGCCCCGCCGCAAGCCGCTCCGCGAGCCTTCTCGCCTCCAGCATCAGCTCCTCGTCAGGCAGCGCCTTCCAGATCAGACCCCACTCCTCCGCTTTTTTTGCCGAAAGAGGTTCCGCGGTCATCGCCAGTCCCTTTGCGCGAGCTTCGCCAATCAATCTGGGCAAATGCCAGCTTCCGCCGGTATCCGGTATCAGGCCGATTTTGGAAAACGACTGGATGAATTTGGCGCTTTCGGCAGCCATAACGACATCGCAGGCAAGCGAAAGGTTGGCTCCGGCCCCTGCGGCAACGCCATTAACCGCGCAGATCACCGGAAATTCGAGCGATCTGATCAGTCTTACCAGCGGTGCGTAAAATGTCCTCACCGTTGCGCCAAGATCAGGAGGCGCATCCATTTTCGACGGATCCCGGTCGCCAAGATCCTGGCCCGCGCAAAAGCCTCTTCCCGCGCCGGTTACAAGCATTGCCCTTGCGCCTCCGTCCCGGGCCGCTTGAATGGCGGCTCTCAAGCCAAGATGCATCTCCTCCGTAAAGCTGTTAAGCCTCTCTGGCCGGTTCAGGGTGATTTCAACCCAGTTTAAATGGGCTTTGGTTAATATCGTATCCGTCATTGCAGAAATTCTTCGCCTACCTGTGGTTGACCGCCATCACTGTCACCATCGGCTTTATCGGCATGGTTTATTTTGACTTCATTCCCATGAACTACCCGAAGCCGATGGCAAATCATGTACTCCCAGGCTTTTCAAAAAGTTAAAACCAAAAAGCGTCACTTGCAAGTGATTCACCAAATTTGCGTATTTGCGCTAGACACGGCACATCCTGAAGGACTGTTCGCACGTCCGAATGAACATCATATGCGGAAGTCTAAAAACGCTACTGTCCTTGCCATTGCGGTCAATGAGACGTCGAGCATGACAAACCGGCCCAATTCCATTTTCCCGTCGCAAGATTGCAGCCGGTCAATGCTCCCGCGCTTCACAACGTTCCGATGCCATGAAGGAGCGCAATCCGGTTGCTTCGTCTTCGACAAACCTCTCGCCCGTCAGGGCAAAGTTCTCGATTCTGTCAAGCCAAAAAGTGCGAAAATCCCGTCGGAGTTCGCACCAGGCGGAGAACATCCACCCATCGGGCAGGTTCCATATCACGAGAGGGCGCACGCAACGTCCAGTTCTATTTCATTGCCATCCCGATAGTCGAACTGCGCGATATGCCGCTGCCGGACCGCCATGCGAAGCAAGGCAAGATACCGCATTGCTCCTGTTTTGCCGACAAGACTGAAATATGGAGCACCTGCCAGTTTGCGCTCCTCTGGCCGAGGCATGCCCGCCTGGATTTTAGCACGGGCTTCGCGAGCCGCGGCCGCCAGATCCGGATCGCCCTTTTCTTCCACTAGGGAAAGGCCGAGAGCAAGCGCGTCTACCTGATCGTGGGTAAACGTCATGTTGGGCAGATCATAGCCTGGCCGCAGCATATAGCCAACGCCCGCCTCGCCGTCTATCGGAAGGCCGGAGGCCTGCAGATGCGCCATGTCGCGATAGATTGTGCTGACACTGACTTCAAAATGCTCGGCAAGGTCGCAGGCCCGAATGACGCTGCGGGTCCGCATCTCATTGACAAGCCTGAACAGTCTTTCCGCACGTCTCATTGATCTCTCTCACGGCCCGTATTTTGAGAGCGTCAGGAAACGACAACTTACATCCCATGTCAATGGCATAAAATTGGCGACCCCGCCCATGCTTCAATGATGGGGACACTCCGCGTTTTTCGGGTGCATGATGATAATCCGGGAATTATTCCGGATTCACCTCGCTTCCGGCTAGTCGGCGGCCGTTGCCTCGATCTCAAACATCAGCTGTGGCAATGCAAGACGGGCAACACCCAGAACGGTCATGGGAGGTAAGACACCGGCACGCCCAAATCGCGACCCGAGAACATCAAAGTGTTTTATGGCTTCGTCCATGTCGGTGGTATAGACATTGAGCCGAACAACGCTGGCAAGGCCCATGCCTGCAGCGTTTAGAACGGATTCGAGATTATCCAGGGCAATCGAGATTTGATTGCGCATGTCACCCTCATGCTGCGGGTTGCCATCAGCATCGACGGATGTCTGACCCGCACAGATCAGCTGCCGATTTGCTCCAATTAGCAATTCAGCTTGATTGTAGCCCAGTTTCAGCGACCACAGCCAGGGATTTACCGCAGTTCTCTTCATGGAATTTAACTCCTCATCTGCAATTCAGGGAATGCCTTTAAAGCACAGGTCTCCCGTCACCGTTGCGACAGGAGTGATCAGGCCACTCGGCCGTTCAACCTTCAGAAAGCAAACAGATCAGTTAACGAGAATTTTTGAAAATGCGTTGTTATAGATGAAATAATATGTTTCATGAAGTCAGGATTTCCGAAATCTGGCCTTTTTCGATGAGCACATATCTTCCAACAAATCTGGACGATCTCCTCCGCAACCGAGGCGTTGAATTCAAGGCCGCCTGGGATTCCAAAACGGTTGGCCCGCAAGTAATAAAAACAATTTGCGCCTACGCCAATGACTTGTACAACATCAATGGTGGATACATCGTTATTGGAGTTGCAGAAGAAGAAGGCCGCGCAATTCTTCCACCCAAGGGAATATCTGCGGAAACACCTGACGATGCACAGAAATGGATCCGTGGACATTGCAATCAGATTGATCCGGCATGTCAGCCTGTCTTTTCTCCTGAAACATTTGACGACAAGTTGATTTTGGTAATCTGGATGCCAGCGAGCGAGACAAGGCCTCATCGAGCACCCACCGGAAAAAAGGGCGACCCGCCGCGGTTCTGGGTCAGGATCGGTTCTGAAACAGTTGATGCCGAAGCGAGGGGAAACATGCTTGCAAGTCTCATGGCGCAGACTGCGAGAGTCCCATGGGATGATCGCGCAGGTCCATCGGATGCAACAATAGAGGATCTAAGAGAATCTAAAATAAGAGAGTATTTACGCGATGTGGGCAGCGGCCTCATGGAACAGACGGATTTCAAGGAAATTTGCCGCCGCTTAAGGATTGTCAGCTGCCGCAATGGACATGACATCCCAAAGAATGTCGCACTACTGTTCTTTTCGCCCAATCCTATTGCATGGTTCCGTGGAGCAAGGATCGAGGTCGTGCACTTTGCGGCTGGTGAAGCGGGTGATGTTCAGGAGGAACATGTTTTTTCGGGACCGCTGCCGGACCAATTGAGAGAGTGCCTTAGCTATCTGGAGAACCTTTCCGCATTTCACCTTCAGAAGCGGGAATTTGCGTCGCAGGTTCGCAGTTGGGTGAACTATCCCCTTCCCGCATTGCGAGAAACGCTGGTGAATGCGGTTTACCACCGCAGTTATGATGTGGACCAGCCGGAACCGATCAAGGTATATCTTTATCCTGATCGAATTGAAATCACCAGTTACCCCGGGCCTGTTCATGGAATTGAGCACGATCATTTGCTTGAAGATGGACATGTGCCGCCGGTCCCGGCAAGAAACCGCAGAATTGGAGAATTCCTCAAGGATCTGAAACTCGCGGAAGGAAGGCTTACGGGAGTGCCTAAAGTGTTCCAGGCGATGCAACGGAACGGATCTCCATTGCCGGTATTCGATTTTGACAAGGAACGCGGCTACTTCAGGGCAACCTTGCCTGCACATCCGGAGTACACGGCTTTGTCGGCAATACGCGACGCGGCCCATCTGCGGGCGTTGGGGAATCGACAAGATGCAGTACAGCGGATCGAGACGGCCTGGAGCAGAAACAAGGGATTTGCGCCACTCACTGCCGAGGTAATAAGGGCGAGAATCGAAAACGATAGGATCGAGCAGGCCGAAGCGGCCTTTGTCGAGTTCGAAAAGCACGGCCCGGCACATGGCAAGACCCACGTCGTCAATGCGATGATAGAAGCACTCATTAACGCTGGATATGGAAATCGGGCGCAACATTGGCTTTACAGGCGTCCGCAATCAGTAGGCCAGGACGCGATAGACACGGCAATACTGGCTCGAAGGCTCGGCAAATCCCGCATGGCACATCAATATTTCGAGCGTGCCGGAGAAGCGGTGTTTCAGGATGCCAGAGCCTTGCTGGAATTTTCCCAGACAAAACTGAAATTGGCTAACGAAGCTCATAATAAACACCAGAAAGAGACAAAAAGACGACTCCTGGTGGAAGCGCGTGAATTGCTGGAAAGAGTGGTGCAAATGGATGCCTCACCTGTTCGGCATGGTTGGGCCTGGAGGGAACTGGCGCGCACGCTGAACTGGCTTCGTGTACCCATGGCGGAGGTCGAGGCCGCTTATGAGCGGGCAATTTCGTTTATCCCGCACGAGAAGAGATTTGTTCAGGAACTGGAACAGTTTAGAGTGCGCAAGCAAAAAAGGCGATCTGGCCGCAACACTCAAGAAGTGCGACGGAAATCATAAAGCAAAACGTCCAGTTTGACTCGAAAACGAAGCGTTTTTTATTGGCAGGTTTGCATTATCTGCAATAGGAGCGCCCATATCGCCATTCTTCGATTAATCCATGAGGGAGAGCCTCTTCCGCAATTGGGCCACATTACGGAAGGCTTGGAATATCTCGGATTTCATAACTGGTCATCAATATTAGCGCACTTTACTCCATTGCGGGGATGCGGTCGAAGCGCGCGCACCGCCTTGCGCATCGCGGACGTCAATAGATGCCTGTTTCACGCCGTTGAAGGAGATTTGCGACGTACAGCAAACGGGCAACACGCAATGGTCCTATAACGTATTGCCATCGGCAAGAAAAAATCCCGCGGGAACCGCCGTGCCGAGACGGGCGCACCCGTTTTCACGTGGGCAGCGCACACCGCTTAATCTGGATGCCGACGGGATTCGCGTGAAATCCAGCGCGGAACAATTTACGCAATATTGATAGGCTTAACACATTGGTCGCAAGAGCCGCGCAAATTGAAACCTTCAGTGCCAAGGCGATTAAATCGATTGCGTCCAAGATTGAAAGCTCAATTTTCAACAAGAGGATCGGCAGCACCAGCGCAGATCGGCATTGCCGAAAAAATCGCCTGCGCGTTCCCGCATGGGTGCAGGACATGTCTGACGCAAGTCCCGCGTTTTATGTTAGGCGTTGACTGGCGCGGGTTTTTCGACGCAAATGAACTGCATCAAACCGGTCGCGGCAGCGACGGAACAATGGGAAATTTCCGATGAATTTAATTGACGTGAAAAGCTTTGCGGCCGGATCCTGGATTGGCCCCGCTTCAAGCTCCAGATTGATCAGAAATGCCGTTACCGGGGAGGTTATGGCGCGGGCGGGCGGCGCGAAACTGGATTACACCGGCATGCTGGACTATGCCCGCCTGGTTGGCGGTCCATCGCTGCGGTCCATGACTTTCCATGATCGCGCAAGGATGATCAAAGCTCTTGCCTTGCATCTCGGTCAGCACAAGCGGAAACTATACGATATAAGCTTCGCCACTGGCGCAACGCAATCAGACCATTTAATTGACATAGATGGCGGCATCGGGACCATGTTTGTGTTCGCGTCAAAAGGCCGCAGGGAAATGCCCGATTCCCGCATTTACATGGACGGGAATTTGGAGCAGTTGTCCAGATCCGGCAGTTTTCTCGGCGCGCACATATGCACCTCGCTAAAAGGCGCGGCAATTCACATAAACGCGTTCAACTTCCCTGTCTGGGGCATGCTGGAGAAACTTGCACCAGCCTTGCTTGCCGGTGTCCCCGCCATAGTAAAACCCGCAACGGCGACCTGCTACGTGACGGAACTGGCCGTGAAGCTTATCGCTGAAAGCGGCATTCTTCCGGAGGGTGCGCTGCAAATGATTGCTGGAGACATGGGCGATACCATAAGCCATCTCACATGCCAGGATGTTGTCAGCTTTACCGGTTCCGCTGCCACGGCGGATAAATTGCGTAAAATCCCCTCGATCACCGAAAACTCCATACGCTTCATAGCCGAGCAGGACAGTCTCAACGCGTCAATTCTCGGACCCGACGTCAATCCGGGCGATCCGGAATTCGATCTGTTCATAAAGGAGGTGCAGAGAGAGATCACGACAAAGGCCGGACAGAAATGCACGGCCATTCGTCGAATAATCGTTCCCGAAAACAAGGTTGACGCTGTTGCCGACGCGCTTTCAGCACGACTGTCGAAAACCGTGATTGGCGATCCGGCTCTCGAGAAAACCGGAATGGGCGCATTGGTTTCAAATGAGCAAAAGCGGGATGTTCTCGAGAAGATCGGAATCATTGAAAGCGAGGCCGAGCGCATCTACGGCGATCCGGACGATTTCGCCGTCATTGGCGCCGACCGGGACAAAGGCGCATTTCTTCCGCCAATGCTCTTCCACTGCTCCGACCCGGATCAGGCCGAGCAAATTCACCATGTCGAGGCGTTCGGCCCCGTTTCGACCATAATGGGCTACCGAAATATTGAACATGCGATTTGCACCGCCAACCGCGCGAATGGCTCGCTTGTGGCTTCCGTATTCACCCGAGACGCAAATGTCGCGCAAGAAGTTGCCGTTAATGCCGGCGCATATCACGGCAGGCTCTACTTCAACAATCGCGACAGCATGGCGGAAGCCACAGGACATGGTTCTCCGCTCCCTCACATGGTTCATGGCGGCCCCGGTCGCGCGGGCGGCGGGGAGGAAATGGGCGGAATTCGCGGCGTCAGGCATTACATGCAGCGAACATCCATTCAGGGCAGCCCGGATATAATCGGGGCAGTGTTAGGGAAGTGGATTCCGGGAGGATGCGAAATCAGGGGACCGGCACATCCTTTCAGGCGCCATTTTGACGAGCTGAAGACAGGAGAGACCATACACACGGATTCTCGCAAGATAAGCATTGAAGACATTGAGCATTTTGCCGAGTTCACCGGCGACAGGTTTTACGCCCACATGGATCATGAGGCCGCGGTTCGAAGCCCGTTCTTCGATGCGCGGGTTGCGCATGGCTATCTAATTCTCGGCTTTGCCGCCGGATTGTTTGTGGACCCTGATGAAGGCCCGGTTCTGGCGAATACCGGTCTCGACAATCTGCGGTTCATGAAACCGGTGGTGGCGGGCGATGAAATCAAGGTGCGGTTAACGGTTAAGCACAAAACGCCTCGCAATGATGAATACGGCGAAATTCGCTGGCATGTGACGATTGACAATCAGAACAATGAAATTGTAGCCGAATATGAACTGCTTACCATGAACGCGCTCGGCAGCAACCTTAAATGCGGCTGAACATGACATCGGAGTCCATCTTTTCGCTTTTGCCGATAAAAAATCGGCAGGCTTTGATTTCCAGTCATTAAGCCGCGTTGCGGCGCAGTCCGAAAAAAAGCGGTTGGCTGATCTGCTGGAACCGGCGCGCTAATGCGTGCCGCTCATGATGTTGACTATCATGGCGGATTGCACGCACTTCAAAATCCCGCGGGATTATCATCAACATCCTTGCGCATGGTACCGCCTCGTTTCCGCATGTAAGACCGCGCCATATGGATATGGCATCGGGTTGAACGGTTTTGCCTGCAAGAAAACACGAAAACCTGCCAATCTGGCTTGAGAATGGAAATGGCAAGCAAGGATAGATTACTATACGACCCCATTTCCACTCGCGGACATGGGGCTTGCCAATTTGAAAAGGAACGCCTTTCCCCCAAAGACATCTTCTCCTGCAGATGTAATATTGGAGTGCCCATATCTTGCAACTGAAGCATGAGGAACTCTTTGAATATTGCCCATCCATGTAAGTCAAACGCCCGTTTCTTTATTTGCCAGATGGGTTTAAACGCCGGTGGCTGGATTTTTTTATCTGTCAAATGTGGATTTGCGGCCAGGTATGCGAAGCATGGTTCAACATGGCGGATATATAGACAACAGACAGGTGTAAGATAACCGAAAGACCCGGAAAAGCGGCAAATCCTCTGTTTCGACTTCTTGATTTCAGTGCCCGCCCATGATATGATCAAATGACAGTTTAGGTTTGGCAGTGGCAAAATTCCGTTGTTGATATAAGCTTGCCTTAAGTGCTACGAATTCACTGAAGGTAAACATGGTAGATTTTGCAAAGGGTTGGGAATGAAACATGACAGATTGGTCTGATGGTTCGGCGTTTTTCAAATATGCGTCGGTAAAGGAACTTGGCAAGCGTTTGGATGCCGGCGCAAGCGCCTCGTCCACGGGAAGTTGGGGGCGCATGCCATTGCATTGGTGCGCGCAATTTGACCGAAGCGATCTTGTCCCCCTCTTGCTGAGAAGGGGAGCAAATATCGATGGTCAGGATCTTGACGGGAACACGGCTCTTCACACGGCCTGTTTTCACGGCAAAATTAAAACCGCCCAATTGCTCATAAGGTATGGCATCGACATAAACATAACCGCCAGGAATGGCGAGACCGCAATTCATCGCGCCGCGTGGGTTGGGCATACAAGATTGATTGCGGCCTTGTCCAAAGACGATGCGGAGATTGATGCACAAGACGATCATGGCAAAACGGCATTGCATCATGCCGTGGAAAAGGATCACCACACATCCGTTGACACGCTTATTTCCGAAAGGGCAAATCTGGAGGCGACCGATAAAGACGGAAACACGCCGTTGCATTCGGCCGCCAGGAGAAACCTTGTAAATGCAATTGAAGCGGTGCTTTTTGGAGGGGCCAATCTCGAAGCGAGAGATTCCGATGGCCGCACAGCCTTGCACATAGCGGCTGCATCGGGACAGGGCAAGGCACTTAAAATGCTAATGGAATCGGGCGCCGACAAAAATGCCAAAGATGCTTCCGGCCGCACGGCCATGGAATTAATTGGCGATGACGACACCCTGCTTGAACTTTTAAGTTCAACTGTTCCGTTGAAAGATGAAAACGCCGCAATGAACCGTCTTTTCTTTCCGCCGATTTGAATCGCGGCACATGCAATTTTCGTCAAAGCGGACAGGTCAGCATGAAAAATCCGATTGCCCAACTTCAATACACTACTGACATTATCACCAAACCGGGAATGTCTTTATTTTAAAAGCGGCTTATTGACAATCTCGAGAAGCTTGTCGAGTCAGGAGCCCTCGGCGCCTTCGCGGGGGTTTTGCCGCCCCGCATGGTCGCCGTCCGCGCACGGCCTTTCAGCGCCCTGCGGTATCGCTGGCATATAGAGGATGACATCCGGTGCGCCGTCCCGGCCTGAACAGACGCCTTGTGGACGGTCACGGTGCGTCAGGATAAACATATCGAATCAATCCGCAAAGATGAACTGCGGGCCGGCACATCGGCGACGGTGAAGCGATTGGACAGGCGGCGAAAAGCGGTTTCCGTCCGCAACGGATTATGGATTCGAAGTGGGGAAAACGCCGAAGATGACCGTCACCCGTGTCTGAAGATCATCCTCTCGGTCCCGCAATTCATGCCGATCGTCAATGAAATCTCCACTTGGGCATTACACCGCAATTGGCCATAGTATCGGAAACCAGTCCTCTCGCAATCTATCCCCGGGTTTCATCCCATGCCCCGGAAACGGAGGCGAGGTTCTTCCCGGACGTTCAAGATAACGCGCGTCATCTCCGACCAGCCGCAGGGAAAACGCTCTTCGTCTTCGAGTTGTCTCGTTGCCGCGCGCGCCATGCAGAATGTCAAAATTGAATGCCACTGCATCGCCTGGATTCATTGCCCATTCAAGCACATGCATACCTTCGGCATCGGGATCCGGAACAGGCATGTATGCATCCGGATCGACATAGAAATTCTCTTCGGAAAGCCATCGTGTCGGCTGCACTGGTTTTGGCCAGAGATGCGAACCGGCAACACATCTGAGACTGGCCTCCTCCACCGGATCAAGTGGCGACCAAAAGCTAACGGTCTGACGGCCGCCCACAAAATAGTATGGGCCATCCTGATGCCATGGCGTTGATTTCGATGTGCCAGGTTCCTTGACGAGAACATGATCATGAAACAGCTGGGCCGTATTTGACCGCATCAGCTCCGCTGCAATCTGCGCCACTGGCGAGGACATGATCGCCTCCCGAAACTCCTCTATTCTCCCCCAGTTGCAGTAATCGTCAAAAAATCTGCCCGTTTCACCTTCCTTGAGATTTTCCGCGGCATACGGGCCGGGATCGGACATGTTGCGCTCCACCCCTTTGCGCAGCAAATCAACCTGATCGGAAAACAGTCCCTTTACAAGTACGGCACCGTCGCGTTGATATGCGTCAACGGTTCTTTGTGAAACGAGCGGGTGAGTCATATTGATATCCAAACATGGCCGTTGCTTCGGAAGCAACCACATCCGAGAACATAATACCTATCGAGTCCGGAACGGCATGGCAATGGCCTCCACCACTAAATCTCAAGCGTTATCCGGTGTAATGACAATCTCGACTCTGCGATTTAACGCTTTGCCTTCCTCTGTCTGGTTGGTGGCCGCAGGCCGGGTTTCACCATAACCATATGTGATTACCCGCTCGGCGTCCATTCCACCTTCACGCAATATCGCGCCAACGGCATCTGCGCGCCGTTCCGACAAATCCTGATTGTAGCTTTCCGTACCAGTGCTGTCAGCATGACCAATTACATCTACGGAAGATTCCGGATGTTTTTGCATAACATCGGCGACAGTCAATATGTCGTCTCGAATGGCCGGATAGACGACAACGCTGTCTACATCAAACAGAATATCCTGAGGTATTGTCAGGACAAGCTGCTCTCCGGTGTTTTCAATCAGGACATTTTTGTTGTCAAGCCGCTCCTTTAGCTCGGCTTCCTGCTGATCCAGCATGCCGCCTATGGCGGCGCCGCCAGCGGCGCCAACAACACTGCCAATAAGAGCGCCTTTGCCGTGGTCGTCCGTTATGACGGCACCTATTCCCGCCCCCACGACGCCGCCAAGGATGGCACCCTGCCTTGCATTGGCGTGTTTGTCGTAACCGACGTTCTCTTCCGGGCCATGGCAGGCGCTCAACATCAATATGGATATGCCGACAATGGACAGTCTTGATATTCTCGAACGAAACATTTTTCATCCCTCAACTTCATTAATTGGCATTGTCATGACTCATGGTATTACATAGGGCGTTTTCAATCAAATCAAAGATGAGGCATGCAAAATTCGCGTGTGCATTTTCCATGCGGCAAGACGACCGCCTTTTGCAGACTGTTTAATAATTCCACATATCCGAGTCAACATGGCTGTCGGCAGTCAACGTCTTCAAACTGTCGAATTGCATCCAGCCTTGCACTCTCCCATGCAAGAATGGCGCGTTTTACGGGCAATCCCCAATGATAGCCGCCCAGCGCGCCAGACTTTCGCAAAGCTCTATGGCAGGGAATCAGCAAGCTTATCGGGTTGCGCCCCACAGCTGTTCCAACCGCCCGAACCGCACGGGGCTTTCCTATGAAATCCGCCAACTCCGAATATGTCGTTACATGGCCGGATGGAATGTGCATAAGTGCTTCCCAAACCTTTATCTGAAACGGCCCGCCTGCAAGATAAAGCGGCACTTCGCCAGTATTTCGGCTATTCAGGCCAAACGCATTCATTGTCCAGGATTTAAGCATTTCGGCATCCTCGCAAAACGACGCCAGAGGCCATCTTGAGCGCATGTCTTTCATCGCCGCATCCTCGCCGGTCTCGCTTGCAAAGGCCATTCCGCAAATTCCCTTCTCGGTGCCCATTACAAGTGAAAGCCCGAAGGGACTGTCGAACCAACCCCAGCGAATGAAAAGACCCTCGCCCTTGCGGGCATACTCACCCGGACTCATCGCCTCCCACCTGATGAACAGGTCGTATAGCCGCCCTTGCCCGGACAATCCAAGTTCACGCGCGGTTTCCAAAGTCGTACACCTGTTCGCCAGCATTGATTTTGCCTGATCAAGGGCGAGATACTGCTGATATCTTTTTGGCGAGACTCCTACCCATCTGGTGAAAACGCGCTGAAAGTGCGCCGGACTCATGTTCATCTTGTCCGACAGTTCGCCCAGGCTCATGCTTTCTCCACCCGCATCTATAATATCAATAGCGCGACGCATAACCTTAAAGTGGTATCTATGGTCCAGTTCCGCATCCATTTCGCATCTCCTCTTATGCAGGCTTTGATCTATCGACTGCCAACCTGGCTTTCGACCCGAAAGTTGCTTATTCATTGCGAAACGGCAACTTTATGGATATTTCAGACTCAAAGGCATGCATTTTGCAAAAACGAGAACATCCCGGTTTTAAGTTTTCTGAAAGGAACTCAACCATTGACAGGCACAATCGCTTCATGCGGCGCAGATGATGCGATACCGAACCCGATCATTCATCGAACGCGTCGCACTTGCATTGCCACAAGGTAAAATGCATAAATTTAAATGCCATGGCCAACCAACTCGACTACCATACCATCCACAAGATATTTGCACGTTTCAGAGATGAAAAACCCGAACCCCGGGGCGAACTGGAGCATGTGAACGCGTTTACGCTCCTGGTTGCGGTGGCGCTTTCGGCACAGGCGACGGATGTCGGCGTAAACAAGGCAACGCGTGAATTGTTCAAGCGGGCCGACACGCCCGAAAAAATGCTTGAACTGGGCGAGGAAAGTCTGATCGAACATATCAAAACAATCGGACTTTACCGCAATAAAGCCAGGAATGTGATAAAGCTGAGCCGAATACTTGTTGATGAATATGGCGGCGATGTTCCGACTTCCCGCGCCGCACTGCAGTCGCTGCCCGGAGTCGGTCGCAAAACAGCCAATGTGGTGCTCAACATGTGGTGGCGTCACCCCGCCCAGGCGGTCGACACCCATATTTTTCGAGTTGGAAACCGCACGGGTATAGCGCCCGGAAAAAACGTCGAGGCGGTCGAACGTGCCATTGAAGACAACATTCCCGTTGAATTTCAGCGGCATGCCCATCACTGGCTGATTCTTCACGGGCGCTATACATGCACGGCGCGCAAACCAAAATGCGATATATGCGCCATTTCAGATCTTTGCCCTTTTGATCCCGCAATTGATAAATGATCGCAATTGCAGGCTCATCTTGCCATACCCTTCGGGCGAAATCATATTTTTGGTCCCTGGTTGCGGCACAATGCTGCAGATTCGGAGCGACCGGTCTTTTGCCATTTCGTTCCCGTGATCCGAACCGCCTCACTTGACCGGACAACCAGCCAACAACGCGAACAGGAAGATCGGCCCAATACCGCAATCGCTTTGTTCGCCCCGCCCGTCAGGTCAGATCTGGCCGCCCGATACATGCCAACCGGTCCAAAAGTCAGAGGATGCCTCAGTTGCCGGATGTACTTTTATTCGATTTCATGGCCAAAATGAGATTCCCGGAACCGGGGAAATTGAAAAAGCCCGCTCGGGGAAAGGACAGTTTCCTTGCTGGACGCGACAATTGGCAAAATCGCAAGCCGCCCCGATAGCCTGCCTGATCATGCCGGCGGGAGTCTCCGGAAAGAATGGGCGCAGTTGCCGCAAAAAAGCTGAAAGCGCGGAGCATGGCAAGATTCGGGCAGGTGCGACACGGAAAATCCGCGAATAAACGTCGCGGCTCGGGCCGATTCCAACCGCGTCACGCGGCCCCGGGAAAGCGCGCATTAACGTGCATGCCTAAATAGCAGCCTGGCTGGGGCTTTAGCGCGGCGGGAAATGTTTCCACTGGGCATCTTGATCATCTGTGAAATCGATATGCTTGCAGCCCGGAAGGGCAATAAACAATTCCCATTTTAAACTGCAGTCATTAAAGATGACATGCGCGCAAATCGGAAGAAAAATGAAATGAGCGGATATCAGGTGGTTGGAATCGGTAACGCGGTCGTGGACGTCATTGGCAAATGTGATGATGACTTCCTCTCCCGAATGGGTATCGAAAAGGGAATTATGCAGCTAATCGAACGGGACCGTTGCGAATATCTTTACGACAACATGGGCCACAGAACTCAAATGGCCGGCGGTTCGGCCGCCAACACATTGGCGGGTCTTGGCTCTCTTGGGCTTTCAACGGCGTTTATCGGACGGGTTTGCGATGATCAGCCCGGCAGGGACTATGTAAGAGAGATGGGCGGCGCGGGTTGCGACTTTGTAAATCAGACTGTCAAGACAGGGGAACTGCCCACATCGCGGTCAATGATTTTTGTCACGCCCGACGGTGAACGCTCAATGAACACATACCTTGGAATATCAACCGAACTGGGAATTGAAGATGTTGACGAGAATGTTGCCGGCGGCGCGGGCATCCTGTTTCTGGAAGGCTATCTCTTTGACAAGGACAAGGGAAAGGCGGCTTTTCTGACGGCCGCCCGAGCCGCAAGGGCTTCTGGCGGGAAAGCGGGAATTGCCCTGTCCGATCCGTTTTGCGTCAACCGTCACCGGGCCGATTTTCGAAGACTGGCGAGAGAACTTGATTACGTGATTGGCAATGAACATGAATGGATGGCGCTTTATCAAACTGATGACATCCATGCGGCTCTTTCCCATGCCGCACTGGATTGCGGTTTGATTGTCTGCACCCGTTCCGGACATGATGTGATTCTCATCAATGACACGGAGACCGCCACAGTGAAAGTGGAGAGAACCACCCCGGTTGACGCAACAGGCGCGGGCGATCAGTTTGCGGCCGGATTCCTGTATGGGCTCGCCACTGGAAAATCCCTCGCGGTTTCAGGGCGGATGGGCTGCATTGCCGCATCGGAAGTCATAGGACACTACGGCGCGCGTCCGGAGGAGAATGTACGGGAGATATTCTCCAGAAAGGGTTTGCTGTGACCTTTGCATCGAAATTCGCCGCATTGCCGAACCGTCGCCTCCAGGGCCGCCGGCAGTTTCCCATAGCTCTCAATGGCGGCTTTTTTGACACGGGGCATCTTGAAGAAGTCGTGGAGCATCACTAGAAGCAATCTAAAATTCACAATTCCGCTTTAGGCCAGCCATGTCATACACCTACGATGATCAAAATATATTTGCCAAAATCCTGCGTGGAGAAATCCCCAATCAGACGGTTCTGGAAACCGAACACACGCTGGCCTTCAATGACATCCAGCCGCTAGCTCCCGTGCATGTCCTTGTGATTCCGAAGGGAGCCTATGTAAATCACGATCATTTTTCATCGGAGGCAAGCGACGCGGAGATCGCCGATTTCGCGCGGGCAACCGCGGAAGTTTGCAGAATAAAGGGAGTTTCCCCAGGCGAGGGCGGCAACGGGTTTCGAGCGATATCAAATGCCGGAATTGACGCGGTCCAGGAAGTTCCGCATTTTCACCTGCATATTCTTGGTGGACGCCCTCTGGGCAGAATGCTGTCAATGGCCAAATGACTTGCGCGGGAATTCCACAGGTTTGCGTTCAAGCCAGAAGCATCCTTAAACCCTGCGCAACGTCCGAACGAACCGCAAGGCGGAGAGAAGGTTCATCACCCGACTTGAGAGCGGAAATAATCAACCTTGTTTGACTGCTTGCATAGCATTCCAATTGTCGGGCCGAGTTGAAGCCAAACCGGTTCCGCCACAGCAAGCGTCGCCGGAGCCTGCGCCCGGAGATACAGCGTTCGGTGAAACTCCGGATTTGCCCGCATGTGTTCCGCCGCGTTTTGATCCCGGATGATTTGGGGGTTCGCGCATTGATCGCCTGCTGCCGATCAATTAGAGCCATGTGCGCTCTCGGCAGGGCCCGGCTTGAAAGCTCTCGACCTCGATCAGCGACCGCAATGCCGCGAGTTCCTCGATTCTCTCATTGCTCAGTTCCGGCGTGGATATTCGGCCGGAACCTGAAATCGTCAGCGCCCCTTCCGCCGAAAGCCTTCTGACGGTCTCGCGCGCAGGCGTCATTGAAAGTTTGCACTCCTCCGCGACTCCCCGGATGGTGAGACCCTCGCCGGATGAAATCGCGCCGAACATGATCCTTTCGCGCAATCCCCTGCAAACCCGGTCATGGGCGGGAGGAGAATGGTTGCCGCGGCACTGTCCTGGCATTGCCTGATCCGCGCTCCCAGTCCCAACGGGTCAACCTGAAAAACTGTACTGGAGCAGCGTGTCGCCCCTTTTGCGCAGCCATTGCCTATGCGGTTCAAATCCGGGCATCAGCTTGTCAACCACATTCCAGAAAGCACTGGAGTGATTCATTTCAACAAGATGCGCCACTTCGTGAGCGACAACATAGTCGAGAACCTGCGGTGGTGCCATAATCAATCGCCAGGAGAACATCAGCCTTCCCTCTATGCTGCATGACCCCCAGCGTGATCGCGGATCGCGTATGGCAAGTTTGGAATAGCTTCTGTCAATCTTTTTCGCGAAATTGTCTGCCGCCACGGCCAGTCCATCTCTTGCCTGCGCCTTTAGCCATACCTCCAGCCTTGGCCCCGCCCGCAAAACGGGGCCTGGAACATGCAGAACATCTCCCGATACCAGCACCTGTCTGCCGGAACCCGAAACCACCCGGCACTTAACTCCCTTAAACGGAATTTCACACCCGATCCGAACCGGTTCCTCGCCCTGTACATTTGCCAGTCTTTCCAGCAGCCAGTCCTTTTGCGATTCGGCGAATTCAATGGCTTTGTCTTCCGAAACATGTTTTGGAATGATCAGCGCGACTTCGCCGTTCAATTTCGATATGCGGAGTGAAATCCGCGACGAACGTGAAGAACGCCTCAATTTAATTGCAATTTGGGGGTTGCCTGCAAGAAAATACTGCCCCATATGGCCTCCTTGTTTTGCATCAATGCCAGCAACCTTGTCGCTCAAAGCCTTTGACAGACTACACGGCTTATGGCAGTTGACCCGTGCCCGTGGCAAGACAATAATATGTTAGGAATCAAAATGCCCAAAAAAGAATGGGGTGTGAAACGTGTGTGCCCCACCACAAGCAGACGTTTTTACGATTTAAACCGGGATCCGGTTATCAGTCCATACACCGGTGAGACTATCAAAGTGGACCGGGGTCCAGATCAGCCGCCCACGCCAGAACCCGATGATGTGGACGGCGGCAAAATCAAAGATATCAATCTAGATATTGGAGATGGCATCATAGTTGAGGAGGATGTTCTCGAGGAAGAGGAGAACATTTCACTTGATGACATAGCTGACGTCTCCACCGAGGAACAGGAAGACTGACTGGCTGACATTTTTCACTTGATGCCAGGGGGCGCATTGCGTAAATCATGGAGGGCGCATTGCAAAGCGGCGCATCAAGGCGATTATGTCCAGCCAAAACGGTTTTTCGTGACATTTTCTGCAACGGTTCGCCGCGAGACTCTCTGGAACGCATGCGCGACCTATATTTGCACAGGGGCCTTAGCTCAGCTGGGAGAGCGCTTGCATGGCATGCAAGAGGTCAGGGGTTCGATCCCCCTAGGCTCCACCACTTTCCCAAATTCACTTTTGTTTTGAGCTGGCCTGGAAAGGCGTGTGGTTTCAATTCGCCGCGGTGCGGCAACGGGCCGCGGCACGGAATTGGGACCGGAAAATCAAGTCGAACCCGTTTTCCGGTTTCCAATGCGCGTGTCCGGTTTGGTCAAACGCGGATCGGAAAGCGGCGCCCAAACCTGTATTTCAGGGAATCACGGGGGATTGTCAGAAATTCCCGATAGTTTTTTTCATTAAATTATTCAATAGGTTGTTAGAGTTTTCAATACTTTTATACATCAGTGGGATGCGCGTGAACAGGGTTTCCGTCTCTGACCGCACTTATGCGTTTGGTCACATTTTTCAATTGCGCGCGGAGGTTGCCGGTTGTTCGGCCCGCGAAACGCGAAAACGACATGCCTGGAGCCAAATGCGGGCAATCAAGTGCATAATTCCCAAAACTTGTAAGATGAGTTTTAAACGGCTACGACTTTTTCCTGATTAAACGAAAATGGTGATGCATGTCACAAAAGGAGAAACTCGCATTGACGGATCTTGCGGCCATGAAAGCCGCCGGAGAGCGGCTTGCAATGGTTGCCGTGGGCGAAGCAATGTCGGCGGCATGGGCGGAGCGCGCGGGCATCGACATCATTGGTGTTGGAGACAGCCTCGGCATGACACTGCACGGTCACGAAAACACGCTTGCGATTACCGTGGATCAAATGATCATGCATGCCCTCGCGGTAAGACGCGGGGCACCAAACACAATGACTCTGGTGTCAATGCCATACGGTTCATATGCGACGCCTGAAATCGCCGTCAAAAACGCCTTGCGGATGATGAAGGAAAGCGGCGCGGACGCCCTCAAGCTTCAGCTCGGCAGGGAAGGTGTCGATATCATCCGCGCGGTTGCCAACGCGGGGGGTGCCAATTATGAGTCATGTCGGCCTGCTCCCGCACAAGGTGCATCTTCTGGGTGGGTTCAAGATGCAGGGTCGAACGGCAGAGACCGCGATGGATATCGTCGAAACCGCAAAGGCAATTGAAGCGGCGGGCGCAATCGGACTTGAGATCGAAGCGATGCCCTGCGAGGTGGGCAGGGCTGTGGACAGGGCGGTGTCCATTTTCACCTTTTCAATTGGCGCGGGGTCGGCGGGAACCTGTCAACTCTTGAACGGATATGATCTGCTTGGAGCATTTGACACCTTTAAACCGAAATTTGCAAAATGATACGCCAACATCGCGGAGATTGCGGCACGGGCTTTTTCCGACTATGCCAACGAGGTTCGAAGCGGTCGGTTCCCGGATGCGGATCACGGCTACAAGATGAAGCCCGAAGAGATTCAGCGCTTTGCCGCGCTTTTGGAGAGAAAAGGCGAAACATGAAGGACGACGTTAAACACCCCACTGGCCAGCGAATACCAAACGGGATGCTTGAGGACAACTTTCCGCGCAACATGTGGTGGGTTGCGGCCTATTCCAGCGAGGTGACCACCAAGCCCGTGCCGCGCTGGCTTTTGGAAACTCCCGTGGTTCTCTACCGGCTTGAGGATAGCACGCCAGCGGCTCTGTATGATCGATGCCCGCACCCCGATGGGCGCCTCTCTCGGAAGGTCATGTCGTTGGCGACAAGATCGCATGCCCGTACCACGGAATGGAGTTCAACGCGGGCGGGCACTGCACCAAGGCTCCCACGCAACCATTATGCCCAAAACCGCGCAAATCCCGTCTTATCCGGTGCGTGAAGTCGGTGCTTTCGTCTGGATATGGATGGGCGATCCCAAGGCAATCGATTGCGATCCTCCAGACGTCGGCTATCAAACCGACCCAAACTGGAGCTTTATTACCGGTTACATGGAAGTGGCGGCCAACTGGATACTGATCCGCGAGAATGTAATGGATCTGACCCATATAGCTTTCCTGCACAAAAACACCTTCAAGCAGGACGACTGGGTCACAGCGCCCGACACCTACATGGAGGGCGACACCGTTTGCTATGAGCAGGAATTTGATCTGGCTCCTTTGTCACCGCTCTTTTGCGCCGGCATGGGCCTGCCGGAAGACAAGCCGATCAAGCGCGTGCAAAAGGGCCGCATGCCCTCGTTGGCGATTTCCTTCTCCGACTGGAACGTCCATGATCCCAACCCTGAAGAGGGATGCCGGTCGGACTTCATTATGCGCGGCTGCCATATCCTTACCCCATCCACCTGCGGGAACACGCACTATTTCTGGGGCGCGGCCTTTGATGTGCCGGAAATCATTGATGAGGTTGCCGAGAAGACAAGGGCAAGCGTCGTCGCGGCGTTTAACGAGGACAAGGCGCTGCTTCAGAAACTTCAGGCGAACGTGGCGACAGATCCGCGTGGAATGGATTTTCCGGAGGTCACACTCGGGGCCGATGGAGCCGGGGTAAAGGTGCGTCAGATCCTTAACAGGCAGCTGAAGGCAGAGGGACGTCCTCTAAACCAGACGAGCGACAGATTCCAAATTGGGAGATGAGATATGAAAATGGAAGACATTTTGAAGGAACCTGCCAGGGTTCTTACCCAGTCGCAACGGGAAGCCTATTTCGGAGATGGCTTTGTATCCGTGGAAGAATTCGTACCTGCCGAAACACTGACCGTGCTGCAGCGCGTCACGGCTGAATTTCAGGACAAGAGCCGCGCGGTGACCGAGTCCAATGACAGTTTCGACATTGGGCCCGAGCACTCGGCCGAAAACCCGATACTGCGCCGCCTGAAAAGCCCCGATATTCAACACGAGGCCTATTGGGCGTTTTCAACCGGTCTCATGGCCGATGTGGCGACCGATCTGCTTGGGCCAAACGTGGTCTTTCACCACTCCAAGCTGAACTTCAAATGGTTTGACGCGTCCGATGCGGTGAAATGGCACCAGGACATCCAGTTCTTTCCGCACACCAACTACAACGTGCTGACAATCGGCTGCTATCTTGCCGACACTGACATGTTGAACGGCCCGCTGGCGGCGCTCGGGGGATCCCACAACATGGATCTCTACAACCAGTACGATGCGAACGGAAACTGGTCCGGAATGCTATCAGATGACGATGCCGCAGGCCTGGACATGTCCCGCGTCGAATACATGACCGGCAAGGCGGGCAGCATAACGGTCCACAATGCCCGGACACTTCATTACTCGCCAGCCTCGAAGAATCCCATTCCGCGGCCACTTCTTCTGAACTGCTACACTTCCGCGGATGCCAAACCCTACACCGCTCATCCGCAGCCAACCAGGAACACCTACAGGATTGTACGCGGCAGGCATGTCCAATGGGCCGAACATGATCCGCGGCCTTGTCAAATTCCTCCCGATTGGTCTGGCGGCTACACGTCGATCTACGCCGCTCAGGCCGGAGAGAACTAGGTTATGATTTATTCATGCGCCTTATGCATCCCGGGGCCGACCCGCGGTTTTCAAAGTTCCATTTCGAGCAGCACGGAAGCCAGGCATTTGCCGTGGGTATCGAGAGCGAGCGAGCGCGTGACCCCGCCTGCGAGCGCGCCACGCACTACAAAATTCAAGGCATGAAGCTGCGGCAGCACGTACCGTTTGACACACTCGGCATCGGCGACCCCGAAATGAGACGCGACACGCGCCTCGCTGAGGCGTTCTTTGATCAATGGCCAATCTTTTGGGTGATAGGCGATCACCGAGATGTTGGAGATATCGCCCTTGTCTCCTGCACGAGCGTGGGCAATTCTATGCAGCTTCATGCTGATCCTCCAAAATCTCGTGCGTCACGGTGACGTGCTCCGCTGAAATGAACGCGGATGCGACACCGACGATTTCGCGGACGGTCTTGAAGACGCCGCCCCCGCCTGCGGGACCGCAGAGATACAGGGCCTCGATCTCTTCCCCGATCCGCCGTGCCGTGGCTTCGTCACGGCACCGCGCCGCATATCGCACGCGAATGTCGGCGAGCGCGGGAAGTGGAAGCGAGGCTCTGCGGCAGGTGGCATCAATGCCGATCAGATCGCCTCTGTCTTCCAGAATGCCCGTGCCGCAATCGGCAAGTCGGGCATGGATCAGATCAAGCGCAAGCCGGCCGCGCGCCACGCAGTTCGCACCGGCATAGGAAATCTGTCCTTCGCCCAGCCAGCCATCATGATACCCGACCGAGACCTTGATGGCACCGGTCGCCGGCTTGCCGGAAGCGCCGGAAACCGCGACACGGTCGGGACCAATCTCTTCCAGTGTCACGCGGGAAAAATCGGCGATGACATCAGGCTGGAAATACCGCTCCGGATCATGGATTTCATAGAGCAGTTGCTCGGTGCATGTTGAGCGGCTGACCAGCCCCCCTGTACCTGGAAGTTTGGTGATCACGGCATTTCCATCGGGCGCGACCTCGGCCAGAGGGAAGCCCACATGAGCAAGGTCGGGCACGCATTTCACACCAGGGTCGGCGAAGTATCCGCCTGTGATTTGCGCGGCGCATTCAAGCAGATGTCCCACCAGCGTGCCGCGGCCAAGCCTGGTCCAATCGTCCATGTGCCACCCAAAGGAATGGACCAGAGGACCTAGGAAGAGAGCCGGATCCGAGGCGCGGCCGCAGATTACAACGTCTGCGCCCGCGTCTAGTGCCGAGACGATCGCCCGGCATCCGATATAGGCATTCGCGGAAATCAGATTTTGCCCAAGAGCCGAGGCGGGTGCGGCGGTCTCCTCAAGCAGATGCGGGCCGATCCGGTCCAGCACGTCGTCGCCCGTGACCGCGGCAATTTTCACCGACAGACCCAGTTCACGCGCAATTCGCTGCACCAGACACGCCGCGGCCAAAGGGTTTGCAGCGCCCATGTTTGTCACGATCCGGGTGCCGTTTTGCGCGCATGTCGGCAAGACGGCGCGCATGCGGCGCTCCAGCAGTGGATCAAAGCCCGCGGATGGATCCTTGCGCCGGTTTTGCTGGGCCAAAGCGATTGTGCGCTCGGCCAGACATTCGAACACGAGGAAATCCAGCGCGCCGCGCGTCGCCAGGTCGACCGCCGGGTCTATGCGGTCGCCCTGAAAGCCTGCCCCGGCGCCGATGCGAACTCTTCTCACGCCGAAACCTTTCGAGCCGCGCCACCGAGGCTGCGGGCGCCGAGAAAGGTCGCCAGCGCGATGAAGGGGGTGACCGGATGCGGCCAGATGGCCAGCGCGATGATCAGCAGAAACAGGCCGATATCGAGAACGCGGCACCTCGTCAGTCTGGCACCGGCAAGAAGCGCGGGCACCGCCAGTACCAGCGCAAATCCCGCGGCGATCGCTTCGGCGATGCCGGCAACCCCGCCATTCATCGTCATTCCCGGATAGAAGATGAGCAGGAACGGCACCAGATAGGTCACCGCGCCCAGGCGCACGGCTTCGCCGGCGGCGGGCAGCCAGTTCGTCCCGGCAATTCCCGACCCGACAAAGACAGCGACACAAACCGGCGGCGTGATGACCGAGATCGTGGCGAAGTAGAACACGAACAGATGGGCGGCAAGCGGATCAGCCCCCACAGCGGTCATGGCCGGGGCCAGAACGGCGGCCACAAGAACATAGGCGGCCGTGGTCGGCAGGCCCATTCCCATAACAAGGCAAACAAGGCCAACGATAATCGACACCAGCACAACGGAATCCCCGGCCATGGTCACAATCAGGGATGACAGCGTCACGCCGATGCCGGTCAGATTGATCATCGACACCAGCACCTGCGCGCCGGCAAGAAGCACACCGATGATCACCATGCCTTTGCCAGCGTCCTCAAGCCCCGCGATGATGCGGCCCAGCATGTCGCGCGGGGACAGCTGTCCGACCTGCGTGGCGATGAAAGTGGCCAGCAATCCGACCACCCCATAGAAGGCGGACGTGGCGATTGAGCGCCCGAGCCAGATGCCAATGCCAAGCCCTCCCAAAGCCGCAAGAACGGGAAGCGCGCGGCGAGGCGCGATGATTGCCGCCCAGGCCGGAAGATCTTCTTCGGGGACGATGGCGAGGCCACGGCGCAAGGCGACGAAATGTACCGTCATGAAAACAGAGATATAGAACATCACTGCGGGCAGGATCGCCGCGGCAATGATGGTGACATAGGGCAGTCCCAGAATTTCAGCCATCACGAAGGCGGCGGCACCCATGATTGGTGGCGCAATCTGCCCACCGGTCGATGCGACGGCCTCGACCGCGGCCGCAAACGGGCGTGGATAGCCAAGGCGGATCATCATGGGGATCGTGAAGTTGCCGGTGGTCGCGACATTGGCCACCGCCGATCCAGAGATCATTCCGAAGAGACCGCTGGAAATGGTCGCGATTTTGGCAGCGCCCCCCGGTTGGCGACCTCCCAACCGCATCGCAAGGTCCATGAAGGCCTGACCGCCGCCCGTATGGAGCAAGAGGGCGCCGAAGAGAACGAACGAAGCAATAACCGTGGCTGCAACGCCGGTCAGCATGCCCCAGATGCCCAAATCGCCAAGAAAAATTGTTTCGGTCACAAATGACGCGTCAAAACCGCGATGGCGCAGGGCGCCCGGCATCATATTGCCGAACAATGCATAGCCGATGCCCGCAACAACAAGCGCCGGGAAAATCATGCCAACGGTTCGCCTTCCCAGTTCGAGTACCGAAATCACAAGGGCCAGCGTCAGCGCCTTGTCCAGAGTTGTCGCCCACGGCAAAGTGGTCATGATCCTGTCGTAGTTCCAGACAACATAGGAACATGCGGCAAGGGTGGCCGCGCACAGCAGAAGGTCAACCGCAAGGCCAGACCGACGCCAGGGCTTGCCCGCGGCAAGCGGGTAAAGGGTAAAGCCGAGCGCGCAGACAAGCGCCAGAAAAATCGCGCGCTGTATCAGCCCTTCGAACGGGCCAGTCGCGGCGGTGTAAAAGACGAAGGCACCGACGATAATCGCCAGCGCCTTCTGAGTGCGTTCAAGCGTCATGCCAGATCAATTTCCAGACTTGAGCTTTTCCGGAACGTTGTGGCCGTTTTCCTCGAACCAGCGAAGAGCGCCGGGATGCAGCGCTACAGTACCATAGTTCAGGGTCATCTCGGCAAGATCGACACCTTTCAGGCTCGCCATCGCGTTCGCCTGGGCGCTGTCGTCCGACATGATGGCCGACACGATCCGATAGGCGGTCTCATCGTCCATCGATGCAGGTGCGGCGACGCCAACCCCGAAGCTCCAGGTGCTGTAGGCGGGAATCCCATCCGCCACACCCGCCGGGATATCCACAACTGATATGTCGGGCATTTCCCGGCTCAGTTTTTCCGCCTGGGCATCGGTCAGCCCGATCACGCTGATGTCAACCGAGGTGGCAATATCCATTGTCGATCCATCGAGTTTCCGACCGGATCCCGACTTAACGTATCCTGCAACGCGATTGTCCTTGATCGCACCGACGATATCCGTCGTCGATCCCCGCACGTAATCCGCCGACAGCCCGAGAGTGTCGAACACCGCTTCCGTGGTCGCTTCCGTGCTTGAACCCTTGATGCCCGGGTTAAAGCGGATATCGGAAAGTTCTTCAAGGCTGCTCACATTGGCGTCTGCGCGCACCACAACATTTTGCGGCGCGTTTGTATAAACCCAAAGCAGACGAAGATCCTGCGGGTTGCCATCAAAGGCGTTTTTGCCGGTAACCGCGTGCTGAACGGCGTTTGTGGTGACCAGCGCAAGGTCGACCTGACCACGGGACATGCGGCGGATGTTGTCCATGGTCGCGCCGGTTTCCACAACCGATGCCTTCAGCCCCTCTGCATTCTCATTGATGAGCTGTCCGACGGCCACGAAATATCCATAGTGGCTGGACGAGGCCGAGGTGGATCCGATCAGCAGGTCTTTGTCTTGCGCCAGAACGGGTCCTGCCAGCAGCGTGGCCCCCAGCAAGGTGATCAGTGAATGCTTCATTTGGTTCTCCCATTGAATTGCTTTTCGAGTCTGGAGCAAATTATGCATCAAAGTTTCTGTTGCCAAAACATCCGGTTCTGGCACAATTAGTGCGTGGAAATCAACAATCTCAATCTTAACGACTATAAAATCGTCCTGACGCTGATCCGGTTTGGAACATATCGTGCCGCTGCGGATGAGCTTGGGCTTTCCCCTTCGGGCATGTCGCGCCAGATCTCGGGGCTGGAAGAGCGTCTGGGCGTCCGGCTGTTTGATCGGGACACGCGCAATGTCGCGCCGACCGAGTCAGGCCTCGCCCTTTCCAAGATCGCGGAACGGGTTCTGAATGCGGCGCAACACGGTATGGCGGAGTTCGAAGCGCATTTGTCAGCCCGCAGCGGGCAGCTGACGATTGCAGGCTTGCCATCGGTGACCGCAGGCCTTTTGCCCGGCTTTCTGAAAAGCTTCGCCAGCGTGCATCCGGACATTGATCTGCGGATTATGGATGCTCTGTCCAGAACGGTGCTGGAGGCTGTCGAATCCGGTGCCGCCGATATCGGGTTCGCAGCAGGCACAGTGTCCGCGCGCAGCCGTCTGGCCTTTTATCCATTGCTTGACGACAAGTTTGTCGCTATCGGCGCCGCAAATAGTCCTCTCGCGAACGAGCGCCCCTATTCATGGTCCGAGATCGTGGAGATGCCCTTTATCGCCATGGCAAAGGGAACCAGCGTGCGCGAGCTTTTGGACGGGGCCTGCCTGCAAATCGGGGTTCGGCTTGCCCCGCGGTTCGAAGTCGCGCATCTTGCCACGGCGGGCGCACTGGCGACCGAGGGACTTGGGATTACGGCCCTGCCAAGTCTCACCTTGCCGGTGCTGCGAACCGAAAGCCTGATCCTGCGCGACATACCGGACTTCGGCCCACGCCGCCGGATCGGCCTCGTCCGCCGTTCCGGCCGTTCCCTGTCCCCCGCCGCGGAGGCGTTTTTCTCGCATGTCCGCAACAGTCGGTTTCCCAAAAGCCGCTGGTGAAAAACAGTCTGACAACCGGCTACGCGAGTGGCATTCAGTTTCCGGAACGATCCGGAGGAGTTGATTTCAGGCCGCGAGTTCTCGCGCATGCCCGATCCAAAGATTGAAGGCGTCTGCTCGGGCGTGGCGACAAGATCTGGCGGGACGGTGGCGTTTGGGTGGAAACGGGGCCGTCGTTTGATTACGGGCCGGCGAGAACCGCCGCGCCTTCCCCGGAGACTTCAACCTGCCATGATTGAAAGCCGGTCAATCAAAAAGCCTTCGGGAATTGTCAGGAAATCCGCCTTGTCGACATTGATCATGCGTGACGCGTCCGGAACAGCTGCGCGTTCCGCATGCGGGACGAGCTCCTGAAGCCGGTCGGGTGTTTCCGGGAACGAACTGATGGGCCGGGCGCCGATCATCAGGAGCACGGGGCGGCTAATCTTTTGCAAACCCTGCGCGGCAAGGCGCGGACGGCTTTCCCGCACCTGCTCGGTAATCGTTTTCGCGCTGGTCAGGGTCATGGCCCGGTATTCTTCCGTGCCGTCCTCCCACCTGGGTTCAAGGCAAACCGCATCGAGGAAACGCGCAATGCCCTCGGCCGCCCTGCCCCGGCGCATCAAATCAGCGCCGTGTTTGCGGTCGGCAACTCGAGAGCGGCCTTGCACGTGGGCCTTCGACAGGCTCCATCAGCGTCATGGATTGCAGCAGATCGGGGCGCAAACAGGCAATGCGCGCGGCAATGTAACCACCATGGGAATGGCCAACCAAATGCACTGGCCCAGCCTCCAAAGCCGCCAGAAAGGCAATCACATCATCGGTTTGCCCGGCAGCGGCATAGCTGAACGCCCCTTTCGGCGGCGTTGGCCAGTGGTGGCGACGGCTAAGCGCGATGGCCCGGAAACGTGAC
>JAPOTF010000154.1:0-21491 GCA_026709325.1 Roseovarius sp. | reverse complement strand
GCGGAGCCATGCAAGGGGCTGGAAGCCCAAAGCGCCGTTTTACCGTTCCATCTTGGCCATTAGCGACATTTTGATTTAAATTTTCGCAACATTGCAACTTTATGACGCATTTAAACAACTAAACTTCGTTTATCGCTTCCTCAAAACTGGCGGCATGACCCACCATCGGCCGTAACAACCTGGGAGGATGAAATGTCAAATACAAATCCAAATTCCCATCTCGTTGCGAGTTCCGGTTTTTTTACCGGGCTGCATCCGGGGATGGGTTTGGCAGCGAAGGGAATGGTTCTTGCATTTGTTCTTTTCACTGTTTTAAATGTCGACTTTGCCGGGGGAGTATACGGGGCCATCAGAGGCTGGATCGAAGGCGCTCTGAGCTGGTATTACATCTCGGCGGTAACGGGAATGCTGATTGTCTGCTTTTTTCTCATGTTTTCCAAATATGGCAGCATCAAACTTGGAGATGACGACAGCAAACCCGAATTCAGGAATTTTTCATGGTTTGCGATGCTGTTTTCGGCAGGCGTGGGCATAGGGATTCTGTTTTTCGGAGTGGCCGAGCCAATATTCTACTTCGACAATTCGGGAGCGTTTGGCTATCCGAACAACCCCCATGCCGACATGAATGGCAACACCGGCATGGACATGCAGCGCGCCGTTGACGCGATGCGCGTGACATATTTCCACTGGGGCTTTCACGGCTGGGCGGTCTATGTGATCGTTGGCCTGTGCCTTGCCTATTTTGGCTTCCGAAAGAAGCTTCCCCTTACAATGCGCTCGGCGCTCTTTCCCCTGATTGGCGATAAAATTTACGGCCCGATTGGCCATGCGGTCGATCTGCTGGCCGTTTTTGGAACCGTTTTCGGCGTTGCGACATCACTGGGGCTTGGCGTGAACCAAATGGCCACTGGGCTGAACGTTCTGTTTGGCATTGATCCGGGAATTACGACCCAGCTGATTCTGATTGCGGTGATTTCCGTGATCGCGACGCTTTCGGCGGTTTCAGGTGTCGGCAACGGCATCCGGATAATTTCCGAATGGAACATATGGCTGTCGATCATTCTGCTTGCCGCATTCATCGCGCTTGGTCCCTTCAAATGGCTGATGGGATTCTTTGTCACATCGCTTGGAGACTATCTTTGGAATGTCATACCAATGGGATTCTGGACGGCTGGCGAACCCGGCAACGCCGCCTGGCAGGGTGGCTGGACCATCTTTTACTGGGGCTGGTGGATTTCCTGGGCGCCGTTTGTGGGCATGTTTATCGCGCGCATTTCACGCGGCAGAACCATCAGGGAGTTCATGGTTGGCGTCATGTTTGTTCCGACAACCATTGCGTTCTTCTGGCTTTGCATGTTTGGCGGCAATGCCATCTGGCAGGAATTGACCGCGGCCGGCGGTCCTGCCGCGGCCGGCGGTGCCGGGATCATTGAAACCGTCCGCGCCTGGAACCTGCCCAACGCCCTCTACGGCACAATCGCCAATCTGGGAACCACTTCATGGGCGGGCGACATGAGCTGGCTGCAGTGGCCTTTGTCGGCACTTGCCACATTCCTGCTGGCGTCATGGTTCATAACCTCGTCGGATTCCGGAACGCTGGTGATAACCACCATGCTGTCCATGGGTGACGACAACCCTCCAAAAGTGTTCCGAATAGTCTGGGGGCTGGGCGAGGGATTTGTTGCGGGCGTCCTGCTGCTGGCAGGTGGCCTTGCGGCCTTGCAGACCGCGTCAATCGCGGCCGCGTTCCCGATCTCGTTTGTGCTTATCGCAATGACTTGGGGGCTGGTAAAATCGCTCTCGACGGATCCAAGTGCCGTTCCGCGACCGGAAGCGGATTACGCCCCGGACGGCACGCGAATGCAGCAGGATCTGCATGCCTGAAGCATAAACCGCAAAAAAGCGAAATCCCGGCAAATGTCGGGATTTCTCATGTAAACAGCGGCAATCCATCCTGTCTGACAAGCGCGTCTCCTGAGCAGGTTGAAAATCTTGCCGGCCGCCATTAAGTGCCGGATTTGGAGCGTTTCAGATTCCGCCTAGGACTTGTGATGGACTTCCGCCAGTCCATATACCGGCGTGTCGATGTTCTCCATTCTTGCCTTGAGCTGCAATGAGAGAAACTGCGAATAGTGCCTGGACTGATGCAGGTTTCCGCCATGGAACCACAAGGCCTCCTGCCGCGTGGGCTTCCACATGTTTCTCAACTCGCCTTCCCAGGGACCGGGATCCTTTGCGGTGTCGGAGCCAAGTCCCCAGCACTTGCCCACCTTGTCGGCAACATCCTGACTTATGATCCTCGCGGCCCAGCCATTCATTGAACCGTAGCCCGTCGCGAAGACCACAAGATCCGCCTCGACTTCAGTTCCATTGTCAAGCCTTATTCCGGATTCGGTA
The DNA here is from genome assembly GCA_026709325.1 of Roseovarius sp. Taxonomy (GTDB): domain Bacteria; phylum Pseudomonadota; class Alphaproteobacteria; order Rhodobacterales; family Rhodobacteraceae; genus JAPOTF01. Next base: position 19,094 of record JAPOTF010000154.1, on the reverse strand, counting down.
TATTCCACCACCTGGCCATGCTGAAGTTTGATGCTCCCGTTGGCAACCAGTTCGGAAGCGCCCACGTCAATGTAGTAGCCGGAGCCTCTGCGAAGGTATTTCATAAACAGTCCCGTGTCATCGTCCCCGAAATCCAGTTTGAATCCCGCGTTTTCAAGTTTCTCGTAATACTCCCTGTCACGTTCCCGGGTTTCGTCGGCCATGGGCTTTTGAATCGCGGGCAGAACCGCATATGGTATTGAAGCAAAGATCAGGTCGGCCTTGTCTGTTGTTATTCCGCCGGCCACGGCCTCCTCGGAATACAGCGCCCCAAGGGCCAGTTCCATCAGCGTTTCGGATTTCACGACATGGGTAGTGGAACGCTGCACCATGGTGACGTCGGCATCGGCTTCCCACAGCGCGGCACAGATGTCGTGGGACGAGTTGTTCGATCCCACAACAGCCACTTTCCGGCCCGTGCATTCATCCGGCCCGGAATGCTCGCTCGAATGCTGAAATTCACCGGCGAATTTCTCCCTGCCCGGCAGTTCCGGCATGTATGGAACACCAGACATGCCCGTGGCCAGAACCAGCTGCCTTGGATGCAGAACGACATCCTCGCCATCCCGGTCAACAGTCACTGTCCACTGGCCCGAAGCTTCATCGTATTTGGCCGATGTCGCGGTTGACCTAGTCCAGTAGTTCAGTTCCATTATTTTCGTGTAGCTTTCAAGCCAGTCGCCGATTTTGTCCTTCGGACTGAACACCGGCCAGTGATCGGGAAACGGCAGATAGGGAAGATGGTCATACCAGACGGGGTCATGAAGACAGAGCGACTTGTAGCGCTTGCGCCAGCTGTCGCCGGGGCGGTCGTTTTTCTCGATTATGATTGTCGGAACGCCAAGTCTTCGCAACCTCGCTCCGAGAGCAATGCCGCCCTGACCGCCACCGACAATCACCACATACGGCTGTGTTTCATACCCAAGTTCCCTTTCCTCGCGCTCGCGCGACTGCTTCCAAGTTTCCCGCCCCTTGAATGCCCCGTGGGCGACACCCGTTTCACGAGTTGGTCCCCCGCTTTCCTCGAATCCCTTCAATTCCTGGGCCGTTGTCAGCAATGTCCATGCCTTGCCATCCTGAAGACGCACGTGTCCGGTTCCCCGGGCGGAGTCGGTTTCAAATGCAAACCAGCTCTCCGTAATTCCGTCTCCCTCGCTTGCATCGCCTTCAAGTTTAAAATTGCGCGGATTTGCGACGGGCAGGCATTCCTTGGCCATCCTGCCTATGGCATCCCGGCCCTCCATGGTTTTTATGTTCCACGTGAGCGACACGAGATCTCTCCAATAGGAGTCTTCGGTAAAAAGCGATTTGAGGCAATCGATATCGCCACTTGAAATCGATTCCTCGAAATTTGAAAGCCAGGCCGCTATTTTGGAATTCGGCACTTCATTGCCCATTCATGTCTCTCCCTGTTTTTATCTCGCATTTTGCGTGTTTTTGGAAACTCTTCAATGCGCATTGCATGATGCTTCAGATGCCAAAGCCCCAAGCTTGACGCCCGCGGGATTCAGTGAACCACATCATGCCTTCATGTTCAAGACCACTTGAAATCGGCATGCGGGCAATGCATATTACAGGGTAGAAATGGAGTTCGCAATGGAAATGCCAAGCCCCGATCCAGGTGTTTTAGCTCGCAAGCACGAACTTGTTGAGCGCCTCAAGCGCGTTTTGCCGCCGGAAGCGGTTATCCATGACCCCAGCGAAACGCGCGCCTATGAATGCGACGCCCTGACCGCATACAGATGTCCTCCAATGGCGGCGATACTGCCTGGCAGCACGAGGGAGGTTTCCGATGCGCTGAGGATTTGCAGCGACCTTGGAGCAAAGGTTGTTCCAAGAGGATCGGGTACGTCTCTGGCAGGAGGAGCGCTTCCCACGGAGGATTGCGTGATTCTTGGCGTTTCCCGACTAAACAAGGTGCTGGAAACCGATTATGAAAACAGATTCATTCGCGTTCAGTCTGGTCGAACGAATTTATCGGTTACCGGAGCCGTTGAAGAGAAGGGGTTTTTTTACGCTCCCGACCCCTCGTCGCAGCTCGCCTGCGCAATAGGCGGAAACATCGGCATGAATTCCGGTGGAGCGCACTGCCTTAAATATGGCGTGACCACCAACAATCTTATGGGAGTGACCCTTGTGCAGATGGACGGAACCGTCATTGAACTGGGCGGAGCGCATCTGGACTCCGACGGCCTTGATCTTCTTGGAGTGGTTTGCGGCTCGGAGGGCCAGCTTGGCGTGGTGACGGAGGCAACGCTGCGCATATTGCGCAAACCCGAGGGGGCGCGGCCGGTGCTCATGGGATTTGACGGCAATGAAGTCGCCGGCGCCTGCGTCTCGGACATAATCAAGGCCGGCGTTCTGCCCGTTGCCATCGAATTCATGGATCGCCTGTGCATACGCGCATGCGAGGATTTTGCAAAGGCGGGCTATCCCGACTGCGAGGCCATGCTGATCGTTGAGGTCGAAGGCAGCGAGGCCGAGATTGACGAACAACTCGAAACAATCATTGAGATCGCAAAAAAGCGCAATCCCGTCGAACTTCGGGAATCCAAATCAGGCGAGGAAAGCGCGCGCATCTGGCTCGGACGCAAATCCGCTTTCGGGGCGATGGGGATGATTAACGACTACATGTGCCTTGATGGCACCATCCCGGTGTCGCAACTGCCGCATGTGCTTGGCCGTATGGGTCAAATGTCAAAGGAGTATGGTCTTGACGTGGCCAATGTCTTTCATGCGGGGGATGGAAACATGCATCCGCTCATTCTTTTTGACGCAAACAAACCGGGGGATCTGGAAAAATGCGAGGAGTTTGGCGCTGACATACTGAAACTGTGCGTCGAAGTCGGTGGATGCCTGACCGGCGAACACGGTGTCGGCATTGAAAAGCGCGATCTGATGGGACATCAGTACTCCAATGCGGACATGGAGGCTCAAATGCTCGTAAAGGATGTGTTCGATCCCGAATGGCTGCTTAATCCCGCAAAGGTGTTTCCGCTGAGCACAAGCCTCTCGCGACGCGAGCCCATCGGCAGTGTCGCGGCCTAAATCCATGCTAAAACCGGAAAGCGAATCGGAGCTCCGCGGGATTGTGGCCGAAGCCTCGGGGCCGCTTCGCGTCATGGGGGGCGGTACCAGGCCCCTGGGTGCTCCGGTTGAGGGAGAAAAACTTACCACCTCCGACATTCAGGGCATCGAATTGCATGAACCCGACGCTCTTACAATGGTGGCCAGGGCTGGAACCGCGGTTGCCGACATTGAAGAGGCGCTTTCCATGGAGAGGCAGCGCCTGGCCTTTGAACCGATCGATCACCGCCGACTGCTCGGCACATCCGGAACACCAACCATTGGAGGTGTGTTTGCCGCAAACGCTTCGGGACCAAGACGCATTCAATGCGGGGCGGCGCGCGATTTCCTGCTTGGCGTGAAATTTGTCGACGGGCGGGGCAACCTGATCCGAAATGGCGGTCGCGTAATGAAAAACGTTACCGGATATGATCTCGTAAAGCTCATGGCCGGAAGCTATGGAACTCTGGGCATAATGACCGAAGTCTCCTTTAAGGTAATGCCAATGTCTCGGGCAGCGGGGACTCTTCTCTTTAGAAACCTGTCAGACGCCGACGCCATCAACGCTCTTTCAAAGGCGCTTGGCTCGCCGTTTGAGATAACGGGAGCAGCGCATGTCCAAAAGGAGGTTGGCGGTTTTCAAAAAACCCTTGTTCGCGTCGAGGGCACCGAAAAATCCATCAGATATCGATGTGAAAAGCTGTGTGGCGAACTGGCGGAATTTGGATCGTGCGAACTCCTGTTTGACCAGGATCAGGTCACGAAAATCTGGCAGGACATTCGAGATGTTGCGGCTTTTGAAAATCGTGACGGCGATGTCTGGAGAATTTCCGTAAAGCCAACGGACGCTCCCGGGATTGTCGCGGGACTGAACGACGCTGAAGCCATTTACGATTGGGGTGGAGGTCTTGTCTGGATTCTCCTTTCCGACAAAACCGGAATCAATGATTTGCGCCGCTCGGTCATTGCCGCGGGAGGTCACGCCACACTTGTGCGAGGTGATGCAACGCGAGGAGCCTTTCAGTCTGCACCCGCGGCCGTTGCCGCCATTGAAGAAGGCCTGAGAGGCAAGTTCGACCCCCGCGGAATCCTAAATCCCGGCCTGATGAGGCGCACTGCATGACCAGCGTGTCGACCAGTTCCTTATCGGGTGCATTTAACGAACCCACAGCAAGATTGCGGCATCAGGCATGAAAACCGAATTTACCAGCGAACAGCTCGAGGATCCCGCGACGGCAAGATCAAACAGTATACTCAGAACATGCGTTCATTGCGGTTTTTGCACCGCAACATGCCCAACCTACCAGATACTTGGCGACGAACTGGACAGTCCCAGGGGGCGCATATACCTGATAAAGGACATGCTGGAGAACGATCGCGTTCCCGATGAAAAAACCGTAAAGCACATTGACCGCTGCCTGAGTTGCCTGGCATGCATGACAACCTGTCCGTCCGGTGTGCACTACATGCATCTCGTCGATCATGCGCGCGAATATATAGAACAGCGATACAAGCGCCCTTTGTCCGATCGCATGCTTCGCTGGGCACTGGCCCAAATACTGCCCCATCCCATCCGATTCAGACTTGCAATGCTTGCGGCCAAAATGGCGCGCCCGTTTGCTCCGCTTGTCCCGGAAGCCCGCATTCGCGCAATGCTGGAAATGGCTCCAAAATCCATTCCGCCGGTGAGCCGCAATGATGATCCCCAGACCTTTGCCTCATCGGGTCAACCAGTCAAGCGGGTGGCCCTGATGACCGGTTGCGCCCAGAAGGCGCTGAATACCGATATAAACGATGCCACCATCCGCTTGCTTGTACGGCTTGGATGCGAAGTTGTGGTTGCCCGTGGCGCGGGTTGCTGCGGCGCTCTTGCGCATCACATGGGCAAGACCGTTGAAAGTCATTCAACCGCCGAAAAAAACATACGCGCCTGGATCGGCGAAATCGACGGCGCCGGGCTGGACGCCATAGTGATAAACACCTCTGGCTGCGGCACGACAGTCAAGGACTACGGACACATGTTCCGAAACACCTCCCTGGCCGGGGATGCCGAGCGCGTTGCCGGTATTGCAATGGACATCTCCGAGTTGCTTGTTGAACTGGATATGCCGGAAGGTCCGGACCGGGATATCCTGGTCGGCTATCACGCCGCCTGCTCACTGCAGCATGGACAGCAGATCAAAACATATCCAAAAGACCTCCTCAAGCGCGCCGGCTTCAAAATCGCCGAACCGGCCGATTCGCATCTTTGCTGCGGTTCCGCAGGCACCTACAACATTATGCAGCCGGAAATATCCAGGCAATTGAAGGCGCGCAAAGTTGAAACGCTGGAAGCCGTGAAACCCGATGTCATTGCCGCGGGCAACATCGGCTGCATGATGCAAATCGGGTCCGGCACGGGAATTCCCGTGGTTCACAGCGTGGAACTGCTTGACTGGAGCACCGGCGGACCTCGTCCAAAATCGCTGTCCTGATTTTTTCATCCACAACCTTGAAATCCCAAATTGGGATGCCCATATCTTCATCAGTCGGGTGCCGCTGGAGCGGGCTCGGCGTCAACCGCCCGTCCCATTCGGGAGGGCAAAGCTTTATCGCTCAAGGAGGATAAAACATGCGTAACTTTGACTTCGCGCCACTTTATCGCGCAACCATCGGTTTTGACCGTGTCGCTGACATAATGGACCGTCTTTCCACGGGAGATGCCAGCAATCCCACATACCCACCCTACAACATCGAAAAGACGGACGAAAATTCCTACAGGATTTCAATCGCAGTCGCAGGCTTTTCCGAATCCGATCTTTCCGTTGAAGTCAAGGAGGGCACACTTGTGGTTTCCGCCCGCAAATCGGAAGAGGAAGACGGGCGTACATATCTTCACCGTGGAATCGCGAACCGTGCCTTTGACAGGAAGTTTCAGCTCGCGGATCATGTCCGCGTAACCGGAGCGGCGCATGCCGATGGCATGCTGCACATCAATCTTGTCCATGAACTGCCCGAAGCGTTGAAACCGCGCAGCATCAACATAATCAGCGGCAACGCGGCCAAAAAGGACATTCTCGAAGCAAAACAGGTGAACTGACTGCCCTGCAATCAATACTGAAGCAAAACCCCGGGATTGTCCCGGGGTTTTCGCGTGGTCGCGCCTTGACTCTATCTGTCCGCCAATACCGCTTCGGCGTGTTTTTGAAGCCAATCGCTCATGCGAAGATAACCTACCGATCCATAACTGATTCTAGCCACGCCCGCCCGAGCCAGTTCGGAATGTGACGGCGCGTCTGGCAAAGCGAGCATGTTGACGGGCAGTTCCGTCTTTCCGCACAGTTCCGCAATCATTTCAATATCATGCAATCCGGGCGCGAAAAATCCATCCGCTCCGGCATTCATGTAGGCCTCCGCGCGCATGACGGCTTCATCCAGCATTTCCGCGGTTGGATCCAGTTTTTGCTTCAGAGCCTTCAGAAACACGTCGGTGCGCGCGTTTATGAAAGCGCCGATTCCGGTGGAGTCGCAGGCTTTTCGCGCGGCTCTGATCCTGTTCGATTGAACATCGGCGGCATGAAGACCGGAGCCGCCCACAATCTGGTCTTCAAAATTGAAGCCGACTGCCCCCGCCTCGATGGCCTTTGCCATGTTGGCCGCCCCCATCTCTGGATTCTCGCTGTATGCGCCTTCGATATCCATGGTGACCGGCAAATCGACGGCATTTGCAATTCTGCCAATATTGCCAAGAGCCAGTTCCAGCGGCAAATCCTGCCCGTCGCCGAAATCATTCGCCATCGCCACGGGCGCGCTTCCAGTCGCAATCGCCCTGGCACCCGCTTTTGACACGATCTTCGCGCTGCCGGCGTCCCACACATTGAACAGAACAACCGGGCTTCCCTTGACGTGAAGCGATCGGAATATATTGGCCTTTTCCCCTTGCGTCGGCATGATAATGCTCCCTTTTAAATTGCCTTAAACGCTCATGCAGACATATTTCATTTCAAGGTAATCCTCTATGCCGTGATGGCTGCCCTCACGACCGAGGCCCGATTGCTTCACGCCGCCAAACGGCGCAAGCTCGGTTGATATTATGCCGGTGTTGACGCCGACGATTCCATACTCGAGAGCCTCCGCCACCTTGTATACGCGGCTTAGGTCTCTGGCGTAGAAATAGCTTGCAAGACCGAAGATCGTGTCATTGGCCATTGCGACAACTTCATCCTCGTCTTCGAATTTGAACAGCGGCGCCAATGGCCCGAAGGTTTCGTCCTGGCTTACCATCATGTCCCGCGTAACCCCCTTGATGATGGTGGGCGCGAGGAAATGCCCCGCGCCATCCAGCCGGTCGCCGCCTCCCATGACCAGTTCGCCGCCTTTCGCCATGGCGTCGGCAACATGCTCCTGGACCTTTAGAATCGCATCTTCGTTAATCAGCGGACCAAGATGAGTGCCGTCTTCAAGGCCATCTCCCATTTTGAGTTTTGCCACGGCGTCCGAAAGCCTTGACGCGAACGCGTCGTATATTCCAGACTGGACATAGATCCGGTTTGCGCAAACGCAGGTCTGTCCGTTATTTCGGAATTTGCACATTATGGCGCCCTCGACAGCGGCATCAAGATCGGCATCGTCAAACACGATGAACGGCGCGTTCCCGCCAAGTTCCATGGAGCATTTCATCACCTGATCAGCCGCCTGACGCAGCAGGATCCTGCCAACTTCCGTACTTCCGGTGAATGTAAGCTTGCGCACTTTCGGGTTTTCGCAGAACTCCCTGCCGACATCGCTTGACCGGGAAGAGGTGACAATGTTGAATACGCCCTCGGGAATTCCCGCACGTTCCGCAAGCACGCCCATTGCGGTGGCCGACAGCGGAGTTTCCGAAGCGGGCCGGCCCACAAAGGCGCATCCGGCCGCCAGCGCGGGCCCGGCCTTGCGGGTAATCATTGCGTTCGGAAAATTCCATGGCGTGATCGAGGCCGCAACGCCCACCGGCTGCCTGATGACCATTATACGCTTGTCGCGCTGATGGCCGGGAACCATTTCACCATAGATTCGCTTCGCCTCCTCGGCAAAGAATTCAATGAACGAGGCGCCATAGGCTATTTCCCCTCTCGCCTCGGCAAGGGGCTTGCCCTGTTCAGCCGTGAGGATGATGGCCAGATCTTCCGAATTTTGCATCATTAGATTAAACCATTCGCGCAAAATTCCCGCGCGCTCCTTTCCCGTCCGTGCCGCCCATTCCCCTTGCGCCGCGTATGCCGCCGCTATGCAGTCGGCGACCTGCTCTCTGCTCATGTCGGCCACATTGGCGATTACATCGCCCCGAGCCGGGTTCATCACCGCGAAAGCGCCGTTCCCTCCTTCAATCCAGTTGCCTCCCGCATAGGCCTTTTCCGCCAGCAGATCCGGATCGGAAAGGAGCGATTTCAGATTAGTTGTTAAATCGGGCACGTTGCATCCTCCCATGGTCGTTTGCTTCTGAAAACCACTAAAACCGCGATTTGTCCATAGCCGGAAGAACCGGAAATGAAAAATTATCGGGAATTACCGCCTTGACACACCGTCAGAATTGACATTGATCGAGGCTTCCAGATGGTGTTCATGAAACGCGCAAGCGCAATGATGCGATTGCCGCCCGAGATGCCCATACCAGAATCCCACCTCGCAAGGACGCCAGTTGTGCAGATATTTTTTTACTGACGAAACGTTACCGCCGCGGAATTCCGAAGAGCAATAGTAAAGGTTTGCTATTGCCCCGCCTAGCATTGAAACGATTGCCTGCCTGTTGGCCTGACAAGCCTTTTTGCCTTGCAAATTTGCACATTTAAACCAAACAAACGCAACAACGCTCTTTGCCTTTCGCTTTTTGCAAAGCGTGGCTTCCGCGCCAGTCGCAGTCAAGTCCGGGGTTTCGGAACCACATGGGCATCCATATAATTGGAAGACCCATGTCAGGCATTGAATGCAGTTAAAGCTGGTGGTTTTACCGATAAGGCAGAGATAGACGATGATGATCCTGAAGGGTATATGTCACTGGCATTGGCGGAATTTTCCAGCGAGCTTTTTTGCCGGATCCGGACGGTATCGTCCAATGAAGACCAAACCCGAAACCAAAAAACCTCAAATATGTACGGGCTTTGTTCCAGGCATGGATATTTGTCATCAAACCTGGTTGAACAAATTTAAGGAGGTTTAAGGCATCGCCTAAAATGCCGCCATGTGCTGCTTGTTTCACATGCAAGACGTTTCAAGTGGCAGGGCATCTTTTAATTCTCGCTGGATTTAACGCATGACAGCATTTATTTAACCATGAAACCGTCTCCGCAGTTAGGCAAGGGAAACGTCGCATGATCTATGTCAAATGGGCATTGAGGATACTATTCTGGGTGGTGGCGGTCGGTTTGCTGCATTACACTCTCCCGCAGACCGACATGGTGCGGATTACCGACACGAACACAAAGCGCATTGATTTCACCGGTTTTAACGCGATGTTCTACTCCTCTCCATCTTCGCGCTCGGCCGAGAAGCTGCAGACCCGCGACATATACTTCATCCACGGAATTCGCCGGAACGGCCGCCCGATTGTATACCGAAACGAGGATACGGGCTGGGGGTGGCCGCCATATTTCAAGTTTGACACCGCGGATTTGTATACAAGGGCCGGTGATTTGATTTCCGATGCCGAAGATCCCAAATGGGTGGCGGTAAGGCACTACGGCTGGCGCATCAGGATTCTTTCCGTTTTCCCAAATGCCACATCGCTCCGTCTGGTCGACAACCCGGACAAGTTAATCGTTCCATGGCTGAGCATGCTGATACTGGCAGGCATTGTCGCGGTTTACTGGATGATCAGAGTGAGATGGATGCGGTTCCGGAAAAACCGCATTGATCCCTTGCTGGACAAATGGACAAGGTAGCTTTTCCGGTGTTCAGCGCCGACCGTAATAATGCCCGACAACATGCACGGCCTCGGCGAAAAACAGCCATCGCGCGACGGCAACACCCGCAAGGTGGACAACCGCGGTTGGAACTGCAAGGACATGCCAGTGGTCGGGAGCCAGAATGATTGCAAAAAATGGCAGGGTATAGGCCAACGTCAACGCAATCATCCTTAGCCTGCGGGCGTTTTTGCGTCCGACTTCAAACGCGAACTCCCTCAGCAGATAGTTTGCTCCCGTATGAGGAGGTTCAAACGACCGGACTTTTCCCGCGTTTCCCAACCCGGTTGCGGTCTCGATGGTCGTCTCCATTTCATTGCGGATCCGGTCTCCGCGCATCCACCAGATCGCCTGCACCAAAGCCGCGACCGGCAGGAGCATAGCCGATATCAGCGCATGCGCGCCAAGAAGCGCGCCACCGGCAATCGAGGCCAGCAAAAAGAGAACGGGCGTAAGATGGGTTTTCCAGAGAGGAACCGTGTTTAGCTGCGCATATATCATCGATGTGGCAAACACCGTTCCAAGAGCGAGAACCGAGCCAATGTATCCAAGCACGGGGACGCGTACATTCCAGAACACCGCTCCCGCGGCATTGATCCCGAAAACGAGAAGAGCCGCCACGGCGCAAATTCCCTCCCTGCTCAGCCATGACGTGCTCCACTGCGTGAACGCCTTCAGCGCCCTTTCGGGACGCCCCAGATGAAAAGTCGAGGAAACGAGCCCGCCCGCCGCCAGCGCGAAGGCCGCAAAATAATACGCGAATGCCTCCCATCCCGTTACAGGGGGCATTCCGATGCCAAGCCAGAACAAAAGACCGAAACCCAATCCGGACAGGGTTGTGAATATTATGATTGAAGGCGTGGGATGCATCAGAATTTCCCCAGTGCCCTGTCAAGCCACTTGATGAAACCGCTATTCCTCGATTTTTTGATTTCAAGCAGCGGGGCCAGCACGTCTATCGCGTCAATTTCATCAAGCAGGTCCTTTTGGCGCGGCGGAAGATATTTGTTGACAGGTTTTGTCCCTTGTTCCGGCATGAGATCAAACCCGCCCCTTTCAGCGCTCAGCTTGCTCACCTCGCTTTCCGGGTCGGCGAAATCGCCAAAGTGGCGCGCGCCCGCGGGACAGGTTCTAACGCAGGCTGGAACGCGATCCCCTTCCGGCAGGTTTTCGTTGTAGATTCTGTCCACGCAAAGCGTGCACTTCTTCATCACGCCTTCCGCGAGATCGAGTTCCCTCGCGCCATACGGACAGGCCCACGCGCATAGGCCGCAACCTATGCAGTCGCTTTCATTTACCAGAACGATGCCATCCTCAATCCGCTTGTAACTGGCGCCGGTGGGACAGACCGTAACACATGGCGCATCCTCGCAATGGAGACACGATTTCGGAAAATGCACCACTTGCGCGGAACCGAAATCGGGCTGAACCTCGTAACTGTGAATGCGATTGAGAAACGTTCCGGATGCGTCGCCATATGGATCCTGATCCGACAGGGGAGCGCCGTAGTTCTCGGTGTTCCAGCCCTTGCAGCTGATTACGCAGGCATGACAGCCAACACATGTGTCGAGATCAATCGCGAGACCCAGCTTGCGCCCGGTTTTTTCCGGAAGCGCCGTCATTTGCCCACCTTCCATGCAAGCATGTCCGGTCCCTTTCCAACAGGAGAATTCAGAGACGCAAAAGACGGCAGGCTTTCTTCAGGCGCATCGGTCTTCTCTATTTTGACGCGCAAATCGAACCATGCCGCCTGTCCGGTAACCGGATCGGAGTTTGACCACCGCAATCCATCTCCTTTTGACGGCAGAAGCTCGTGAATCAGGTGGTTCAGAAGAAACCCCTTTGTTGACTCGGGAGCGCTCTCCGCAAGCGCCCATGCCCCCTTTCGCTTCCCGATTGCGTTCCATGTCCAAATTGTGTTCTCGTTTAAAGCCGCCATGTGAGCCACGGGCACGGTTATCGAACCGTGCACCGATGAAACTCTGGCCCAGTCTCCCTGGGCAAAACCGTTTTGCTCCCAGACTTTGGTGGGAAGATACATCGGGTTCCATCCGTGTATCTGCCGAAGCCATGCGTTTTGCGTGCCCCAGCTATGGTACATTGCCATTGGGCGCTGGGTTAGCGCGTGAAGCGGATACTCCCTTTCGGCCGCAAGATCTTTTTCGAATGTCGGATACCAGATTGGCAGCGGATCCAGCGTTTTTACGATCCGCTTTCTCAGGTGATCGGGAGGCTGGCGCTCCCCATGCCCTTCAGCCGCAAGCTGGAAATGCCGCATTGCCTCCACATAAAGCTCGAAAAGATACGGCTGAGGTGTGTCGTAGAATCCCATCTCAACCGCCCAGGCCTGATAACCCATGTTCCAGGGTTTCATGTAGGCGCAATCTTCCGGTATGTGGCTTGCGAAAAAACCGCCATTGGAAATGTACTTTTCCAACTGCTCCGGATTTGGCTGGCCCCGACCGTACGACAAGCCGTCGGGGCCTTTTCGCCATCCCGCAAGGGGCCCGATGCCGGGCTTGCGTTCATGATTCACAATGTAATCCGCATAATCCCGATATTTGGGGCTGCCGTCGACCTCGACAAATCCGGGCAGCTTCATCTTGTTGGCCAGTTGAACGAGAACGGTCTGAAATCCGCGCACATCCCGGTCGGGTTCCACCACCGGCCATCTTATCGCGTCCGCCGCCGCGTCCGCCTCGCAAATGGGACGATCAAGAAGCGAGATGCAGTCATGTCTCTCAAGATAGGTTGTGTCCGGCAGAACGAGATCGGCATACGCGACCATCTCGGAACTGTACGAGTCGGAATAAATGATGCGGGGAATGACATATTCGCCATCATCACCCTTGTCGGTCAGCATGTTCATGACGCCTCTGGTGTTCATGCTGGAATTCCACGACATGTTCGCCATGTACATGAACAAGGTGTCTATCTTGTAGGGATCTCCCGCATGGGCGTTGCTGATAACCATATGCATCATGCCATGCGCGCTCATGGGGTTTTCCCAAGTGAACGCCTTGTCGATTCTCGCCGGGCTCCCGTCGTCTTTTAGAGCCAGATCCTGCGGTCCCCTTGCAAATCCGAGATGCGGGCCGTCCAGCGGTTTTCCGGGCGATGCCTTGCAGTGAGGTGTCGGATGGATATCGACAGGTTTGGGATAGGGTGGCTTAAACCTGAAACCGCCCGGCACTTCCACGCTTCCCAGAAGTATCTGCAGCATGTGCAGAGCCCTGCACGTCTGAAATCCGTTGGAGTGCGCGGAAATCCCCCGCATTGCATGGAAACTGACCGGGCGGCCCTTGAAAACCTTGTGCGTCTCGCCCCGAAAATCTGTCCATTCACGCTCCAAGACAATTTCCTCGTCAAAGGCGGTCCGAGCGAGCTCGCATGCGATCGCCCGTATTTTATCCGCTTTGATCCCGCACCTCTTGGCCACCTGCTCGGGAGAATATTCCGGTTTGAGATAGCGCCGCGCCATCAAATGCATCACGGGGACATGATCTATTCCGTTTTTTCCGTGGACCGCCGACAGGTCCGGAACAATGCCAGACCTGTCGAATGGCGCCAGCCTGCCGGTTTTTCGGTCAATTACCAGAGGCTTGTTTTGGTCATCCCGAAGGAAGAGCCCGTATTGCGCCGAATTTCGATCCTGATTAACCAGAACCGGCGCGTTGGTATAGCGCGACAGATATTCGAGATCGATTTTTCCGGATCGCATAAGTTCATGAACAATGGCGAGAACAAACAGACCGTCCGTGCCGGGAGTTATTCCCACCCATTCATCCGCAACGGCGTTGTATCCCGATCTGACGGGATTGACCCCGATTACTCTTCCACCTCGTTGTTTAATTCGACCGAGACCGATTTTAATCGGGTTGCTGTCATGGTCTTCAGCCACGCCGAATATCATTAGCAGTCTGGTTCTGTCCCAGTCCGGCTGCCCGAATTCCCAGAAGGCCCCGCCCATTGTGTAAATGCCGGCGGCGGCCATGTTTACCGAGCAAAAACCGCCATGGGCCGCGTAATTGGGCGTTCCAAAGTTCTGGGCCCAGAAGCTGGTAAAGCTCTGGCTTTGATCTCGCCCGGTAAAGAACGCGAGTTTTGACGGGTCGCTCCTCCTTATCGGCTCAAGCCAGTTGACGGCAATGTCCAGCGCTTCGTCCCAGCCGATTTCCTCAAACTTGCCGGAACCTCTGGGGCCGACGCGCCTGAGCGGCGCCCTGAGACGAGAGGGCGCGTTGTGCTGCATGATCCCCGCGCTTCCCTTGGCGCAGAGCACGCCCTTGTTGACCGGATGATCGCGATTCCCCTCGATATAGGCCACACGCCCGTCTTTAAGATGCACGTTGATCCCGCAGCGACAGGCGCACATGTAGCATGTTGTTTTACGAACCTCGTCCGAAACCGGAGGAGACGTGTCGATTTGGGGCTGGCTGGGCTTCATTAACGGCTTCCATTCAAGCGGTTTCGGAAATCGGTTTTCCCGCACATTTGTCATCTATCCTTCAACGGGACGTAAACCCGCGGTTCCGGACCGTCGTAAAGCGTGAGTGGTCGAATGAGTATGTTGCGCCTTTTTTGCTCGACGCACTGAATCACCCATCCGGGCATTCTGCCAATTGCAAATATTGGAACAAACAAATCTTCCGGAATGTCATGCAGCTGGTAGATGACGCCCGAGTAGAAATCGACATTCACATTCAGCCCGTGCCTTGCATAGGGTTTCATTGCCTGAACGACGGCTTGCAGGATTTCGTACCATTTCGGCGCGCCCTTTTCCCTGCCGAGTTTCCTAACGCCTTCGCGCATGTGCCGCGCGCGCGGATCCTCGGTCTTGTAGACCCTGTGGCCAAAACCGGTTACAGGCAGCCTTGCCTTGCGCATCGACTTTACATAGGCCGCCGCGTTTTCCGGCGTTCCGATCTCCCGCACCATTTTCATGACATCCTCGGCGGCCCCGCCATGGGCCGGTCCGGCCAGTGTTGAAAGCGCCGTCACAATGGCGCCATGCATGGCCGCTTCGGTTCCCACCGTAACGCGGGCGGCAAAGCTTGACGCGTTTGCTCCATGCTCCGCGTGCAGGACAAAATCGACATCGGCAAGTTTTGCGGCGTTTTCAGACGGTCTTTCGCCCTTAAGCATCCACAGCCAGTTGGCCGCATGAGACATGCTTCTGTCAGGTTCCACGGGTTCGCGACCGTTCCTTATCGCCTCGTGGGCCGCAATTACAACCGGAACCTGACTTGTAAGCCGCAATCCGCTTTTGATGAACGCGTCTTCGCCGGCCATGGCGCTTTCGGGCTCAAGCGATGCAAGCGCGGAAACGCAGGTGCGAAGAACATCCATTGGGTGTCCGTTTTTCAGCAACCTGATGACATCGTAAACCGGTTCGGGAATTTCTCTTGCCGCCTTTAGCGCCGCATCAAAATTTTCCAGCTCATCGGCAGTGGGCAATTCGCCGTATACGAGCAGATATGCCACTTCCTCGAAAGTTGAATTTTGCGCCAAGTCGTGAATTGAGTATCCGCGGTAGCTCAATTCGCCCCTGGCGCCATCTATGTCGCTGACTCCCGATCGCTCAAAATAAACGCCCAAAAGCCCGCGGTTGATCTTGACACCGTCGTTCATTGCTGTCTCCATTTTAGCTTCTGTAAGGAGATGCCAATGTCAACACTCGACCGCGCAATAGACAAGGCCAAAACACGCAAATCAAGGGTGGTTTTTGCCGAAATGGACGACGACCGCATATTGGAGGCGGCAAATGAGCTGGAGAAGCTGGAAATTTGCGAACCGGTTGGTTTGGCGAAACCGACGAAGGAGCATGTTTCCTCGATAATGGAGTCCCGGGGCCTTAAGGAATCAGTCGCCCGGCGCATGCTGGCCAGACCTTTATACCATGCCGCCGCAATGGTGGCGACAAATGAGGCTGACGCGATGGTGGCAGGCGCCAAAAGCCCGACGCGCCGTGTCATTGAAGCGGCCTCCATTGTCATTGGGCTTGCGGAAAACGCGACCGTGCCCTCCTCCTTTTTCCTGATGCTGTTTCCCGATGGGCGCGAAATGGTCTTTGCGGACTGCGCGGTGAATGTGGCGCCCGATTCGAAAAGCCTGGCGGCAATAGCCCGTGCGTCAAATGCAAGCGCGACCGCGCTTCTTGGAGAAAGCCGCGTGGCGCTGCTTTCCTTTTCCACGGGCACATCAGGGACTGGCGACAGTGTGGAAACGGTGCGAGCAGCCGCCGAGGCCACGGGTTTTCCCGGCCCCTTGCAGGCTGATGCCGCATTGAATCCCTCCATAGCGGCAATCAAGGGAACGGGTTTCGGCGACGCCAACACGCTGGTTTTTCCCGACCTGAATGCCGGGAACATCGCATACAAGCTTGCCCGGGAACTTGCCGGGGCAAAGGCGATAGGCCCAATTTTGCAGGGTTTCAGAAGGCCGGTATGCGATCTGAGCCGGGGCGCGTCAGTTGAGGACATTGTTGCCGCCACGGCCATTACTCTTGCCATGTCGCCCGCCTGGCGCACCCGCTGACATACGCCATACAGGATTTCCCATTCGTTTTCCCGCCATTCAAAGCGACTACGTTTCAGACGGCCTGTTCGCGCATGTCGGCCAAATCGATACCGGCCACCATGACCGGCTTTTTCATGGCGTCGCGTCTGAAGGGTTCGCCAAGCTCCTGGTTGATCATGGCCTCGATGAGCGTGGTGATCCCGTTTTCCATCTGGTCCCTTATCGCCTGATTCAACGCATGCGTCAATTCGTCCATCGTGCGCGCAACCACGCCCTTGAGACCGCAGGCCTCCGCTATTCCGGCGTAGCTCACGCCCGTATCGAGTTCGGTGCCAACAAAATTATCGTCAAACCAGAGCGTTGAATTTCTCTTTTCCGCTCCCCACTGGTAGTTGCGAAAAACGATTTGGGTAATTGCCGGCCATTCATCCCGGCCTATTGCCGTCAATTCGGTAACGGCAATTCCGAACGCTCCATCTCCCGCAAAACCGACGACGGGCGCATCCGGGCATCCTATCTTGGCTCCAATTATTGAAGGAAGACCGTATCCGCACGGGCCAAACAAACCGGGCGCCAGATATTTTCTGGTTTTTTCGAATGTTGGGTAGGCATTGCCAATGGCGCAGTTGTTGCCAATGTCGGAACTGATGATTGCATCGGCCGGAAGCGCGCCTTGTATTGCGCGCCATGCCATTCTGGGACTCATCCAGTCGGGTTTGGCCGCGCGGGCCCGTTCATTCCATGAGGTTCCGGGATCATCGTCTTCATGATCCATGCTGCTTAATTGCTGGGCCCACACGGATTTGGTTCTCGCTATCTTCTCCCTGCGTTCGGCGCGTCCGGAATCTCCCGCCGAATCCGACAACCTCGACAATATTGAACCGGCGACCTTCTTCGCGTCTCCAACAATGCCGACAGCGATTTGCTTGGTAAGGCCAATTCGTTCCGGGTTTATGTCAACCTGAATGATTTTCGCGTCTTTCGGCCAGTAATCGATTCCATAGCCGGGCAGTGTCGAAAACGGGTTGAGTCGGGTGCCCAGGCACAGCACAACGTCGGCCTGCGACATCAGTTCCATCCCGGCTTTGGATCCGTTATAGCCCAGAGGTCCCGCATGGAGACGATGCGACCCGGGAAAGGCGTCGTTATGCTGATATCCGCAGCAGACAGGAGCGTCCAGTCGTTCCGCCAGTTCCGCGGAAGCCGATATTGCATCGGCAAGGATCACGCCCGCGCCGTTGAGAATAACGGGGAATTTGGCTTCCGAAAGCAGTCTTGCCGCCGCATCAAGCGCCTCCTCGCCGCCTCCGGGCCGTTCAAACTCCACAATGCGGGGCAGTTCAATATCAATGACCTGGGTGAAATAATCGCGCGGCACGTTGATTTGCGCCGGTGCGGAATATCGCCTGGCGTTTACGATTACCCTGTTTAACACCTCCGCCATGCGGCTTGGGTCGCGCACTTCCTCCTGGTAGCAGACCATGTCCTTAAACGCCGCCATTTGCTCAACCTCCTGAAAGCCGCCCTGCCCCAGCGTTTTGTTGGCCGCCTGCGGAGTTGCAAGCAGTAGCGGAGTGTGATTCCAGTAGGCTGTTTTTACCGCAGTTACAAAATTTGTAATTCCGGGGCCGTTTTGCGCGATCATCATGGACATTCTGCCGCTTGCGCGCGTGTATCCGTCGGCCATCATGCCACCGGAACCTTCATGAGCGCAGTCCCAAAAGGTTATGCCGGCTTTTGGAAAGATATCCGAAATGGGCATAAATGCCGATCCAATGATGCCGAAGGCATGCTGGATTCCGTGCATTTGCAACACCTTCACGAAGGCTTCTTCTGTTGTCATTTTCATGGTTGCGCTCCTTGATAACATGCCGACATGCGTGGTCGTGATACTCCTTTCGTGTAAGTACGCCATTCGGCATTGGCTAAATAGGTCCAAAATTTACACTTGATAATGCCAAATCAAAATGAGCGCCGATGACTGCCGCGGAATCGAGATTGCCCGGAATTCCAACTCGCAGTCGCATTTCCGGATTTCCCCGCGCAAATAATTTCAGTCCGCAATCACTGCAAGCGCAACACGAGATGATAATATCATCCATATCGGGCTTTACGGAAACAGGGAATCTCGCCAAAACGAGTTGACCAAATCTGCCGGTTAATCAGGGTATGGCGCCACTCGTCATTGAAGCCGTCGGGTTGATTGTTCAACTCCTTCATCCGAGCATTGGAGACTTTGGCCCCGAGGGTGTATTTGCCACTTCGATTTTTGATTAATCTGCAAACGGCATTGGTGGCAGCAATCTGCCCGGCTCATGAATCATCCCATAAATTACGCCAAATCGGGATTTTCCGAACGAATGGAATTTCCTTAATTTATATCGAAATTCCCATTATAATCTTCCCATTGGCACTGTTTTATTCGACCAGGCGCGCCTCAATCCGCTCAAGTACGGCTGCGTTCCGCTCAATCGCGTCTTCAATATTGATCAGTCTGGTTTCGACACTGGCCAGTCGCTCGCCTTGATCTGCGGATTGAACGTTCAACCA
>JAPOTF010000034.1 GCA_026709325.1 Roseovarius sp. | reverse complement strand
GATGTGGAATACCCGGAAGAATCTCTCAAAGGATGAAACCAAATCGGAAAAAGCGTTCTACATCTTCAAACGCCATTGCAAGCAAAAAAGCGAGCAGTAATTCCCGCCAGTTTTGTTTTTCTTGTTCTGCAATGGCTTGATGTGATCGTCAAAAACATTTTTTCACAGACTCTTGGCGACTTTTTGCCTGGAATTCGGCCATTGCGAGGCAAAAGAGGCAAAGTCGAGCAAAAATCATGGCAAACTCCTTCCGCAGGCATCTGTCGATGCCCGAGACGATGCGACAGCATTTCGACGGCATTCCAGATCCGATCAAGACCCAAGGCACGGGCCTTTCCGACTGCCTCATGTCGGGCCGGTTTTCAGCTTCAAGACGCTGTCTCTTCCGCGGTTTGATCGAAACACCCGCGGCGGCGAGGATCCCGTGATGGCGCGAAACCTGCATGCGCTGTTCGGTGTCGCGCACGCACCACAGTAGTCTCCATCCGGACACGCGGATGTGCGAGTGCCTCCGCGTCCCGACGGTCTGACCTCGCCGGCGCCGCCATCACTGGCGCCTTCACGCGACACGTCTCCACCGGCACTGTCTCGAAGCCGGCCTCTCCCGATCCCCTGCGGAGTCGCCGCGACCTGGGACCGGCCCAGGGCCCGCCGCGACGCGGCCGGCGGTTTTTTCATTGCGGGCCGTGAACGCGCGCCACCGGAGATTCCGGGTCGGAGACCGCCTTGGTCTCCGCCGCAACCGCGCCTGGCAAAGACACGTCCAGCCCCATATCGACATCCATTGTCGCTGTCCTTTCCTTCTCCGGTCGCAACGGGATTTGGAGGCGCCCCTTCGGGAACGCTTCCGCCACCCGCAAAAATGCATGTTGCGCGCGCCGGGGACAACGACCCCAAATGCGCGAAATCAATACAGGACAGACGCCGGGATGATTCGAAGTCCCATTGCGGCATCTTGCAAAACGGCTGAAAATGCGCTGGCGGGAATTACTTTCTTATTTGATCTCGGACTTGACATCTGCCGCTGAAGAGTCGATCAAACCGCAGTTTGAAAAATTGGTGCCAGTGCGCCGGTAAATCTTCAGATGTCTTGACCAAAAGCGAAATGCCCGCCATATCCCGTCAATCATGACACCTCTTACCCATATACGCAATTTTTCGATTGTGGCTCACATTGATCATGGAAAATCCACGCTCGCGGACCGTCTAATGCAGAAGACAAACACCGTGGCCGAACGGGACATGAAAGAGCAGTTGCTTGACTCTATGGATATTGAGCGTGAAAGAGGGATTACCATCAAGGCAAACACCGTTCGGATTGACTATACCGCGCGGAATGGCGAGAAATACGTTCTCAATCTGATTGATACACCTGGTCATGTGGATTTTGCCTATGAGGTCTCCCGCTCGATGCGTGCCGTGGAAGGTTCGCTGCTTGTGGTTGACAGTACGCAAGGCGTTGAGGCTCAGACGCTGGCAAATGTATATCAGGCGCTTGATGCGGCCCATGAGCTTATTCCGGTTTTGAACAAGATTGATCTGCCCGCAAGCGACATTAACCGCGTTGCCGAACAGATCGAGGAGGTGATTGGCATTGATGCCACTGGAGCGATTCCCGTTTCAGCAAAAACCGGTGCTGGCATTGAGGAAACGCTGGAGGCTATTGTAAGCGAACTGCCACCGCCGGCCGGCAATGCAGACGCGGAACTTAAGGCCATGCTTGTGGACAGCTGGTATGACGCGTATCTTGGCGTTGTCGTTTTGATCAGAGTCATTGATGGCTTTCTGAAAAAGGGCGACCAGATCAGGATGATGCAGACCGGTGCCCGCTACAGTGTCGACCGCATTGGGGTGTTCAGGCCCGAAATGGAAAACTCACCTGAATTGGGTCCTGGTGAAATAGGCTTTATCACGGCTTCCATAAAGCAGGTTCGCGACACCAGAGTGGGCGACACCATAACGCATGAAAAAAAACCTGCCTCGGAGCCGTTGCCCGGTTTCAAGCCTTCAGTGCCTGTTGTGTTTTGCGGATTGTTTCCGGTGGACAGCGCCGAATTCGAGGATCTTCGAGAAGCCATCGAGAAACTGGCGTTGAATGACGCCTCGTTTTCGTTTGAAATGGAATCATCCGCCGCTTTGGGATTTGGATTCCGCTGCGGCTTTCTCGGGCTGCTGCATCTCGAAGTTGTTCGCGACCGCATTGAGCGCGAGTATGACATTGAACTTATCACCACGGCGCCCTCGGTGATCTACCAGGTGTTCATGAAGGACGGTAATCGGTTGGATCTTCACAATCCCGCGGACATGCCAGATACTTCGGCCGTTGATCACACAAAGGAGCCGAGGATAACTTCCACGATATTTGTTCCGGATGAATATCTGGGCGATGTACTGAAACTGTGTCAGGATCGTCGCGGCATTCAGCAGAACCTGACTTATGCGGGCAAACGGGCTATGGTTGTGTACGACCTTCCGCTGAACGAGGTCGTGTTTGATTTTCACGACAGGCTCAAGTCTGTAACCAGGGGCTATGCATCGTTTGATTATCAGATGGCGGGCTATCAGGAGGATAATCTCGTTAAGATGCAGGTACTTGTGAATGACGAACCCGTGGACGCTCTCTCCATGATGGTTCATCGAGACAGAGCCGAGATGCGCGGGCGCGCCATGTGCGAAAAACTGAAGGAGCTTATACCGCGGCACATGTTCAAAATTCCAATTCAAGCGGCCATTGGCGGCCGGGTGATTGCCAGGGAAACACTTTCCGCATTGCGCAAGGATGTGACTGCCAAGTGCTATGGAGGGGATGCCACGCGCAAACGTAAACTCCTTGAAAAGCAGAAGGCGGGCAAAAAGAGAATGCGGCAGTTTGGGAAAGTGGACATACCGCAGGAAGCCTTTATCAGCGCACTGAAGATGGACGGCTAGATCCGCTGCTCCGGGAGCGGTTAATCTCGCCCAATTGCAGATGAACGGAATAATTTGCGACTGCGTGTCCCAATGAAATCGACCATGGCAGGTGGTGGTAAAACCGCCTTCAGATGGCTGTTCGGAAATGCAACATCTCCCGATGATGAGGATGCGGGCAATTCCGCACGGTAGTGAAATCAATTGCAAACGCATTTCATCGGAGAGGAAACAGGGTGAAAGGAGCAAATCGATTTGGGTGCTGTCAAATTGAATGCCTGGCAAATACTCTTGGAGACAACCCGGACTGAAACCAGGTGACGAAACTGTAAATCGAATATACCGAAAGCCCCGTGGCGGCGCGTATGAAAGCCGCATAGGGTGCCATGTTGGCGCATTCCAGAACAAGCGCTCCAATATCCGGATGCCTGCGCTGAAGAGCAAGGGCGGCTTCGACATTGTCCTCGCATGCCGCATTCACATCAAGCTTGGTTTCGTTTTCAAGAATGGCGCGGGTGAACTCGCGCCCGTCTTCGGTTGTTCCAATTGGCGTGTCGGCGGGGACATTGGCGGCGGCAAGATGGGCGGGGGTGAGAGTGCTTCCGGATATGGTCAGAATGCCGCTTTTTTTTCCAGGGGGAAGAGTTGCGTTTACAAGGGCAACCTGCATGAGAGAGGATGAGGCAACGGGCACATTCACGGAGCGCGATATTTCATCCTGGAAGAGAGAAAAAAAGCCGCAGCTTGTTGTGATGCCATCAACCCCAAGGTCGGCAAGATCCCTTGCGGCGTCAATTATGCGCGGCAGGATCTCTTTTGAATCCCCGCGCACGGCCAGATCGGGCGTGGCGTTGCGAACAACTTTGTAATGTACGGGAAAAGGCCAGGTTGCGGCATTGCCCAGATCACCTGGCACCCGAGGGAAACGCGTATCAAGCATGAGAATGCCGACAGATGCGCCATATGCCGGTTTGCCGCCACGTGCTTTCATGGAATCTCCCTCATTAACCGGTATGGCGTAAATGTGCCAACGGTAAAAAACCGTGGCGGCACCATTTAAGAAGCGTTGTGCACTGTATTGACTTAAACCGGTTTACCGGCAAAAAACAATTGCCAATGTCCGCTGAATTAAAGCCATCTTGCTCTCAAATTGCGGAAGTGGAAAAGGGTCGCGTGAATGGGGGAAATGCAACAGACAATAACGGGTTATGACTTATGGCATCTGGAATTGCCCGTCGTTGCGGTACGTTCCCACGGTGTTGGTCAAATGGATGGAAGTTGCGAGATAATCGTTTTGCGTCTTATGGCGGAAGGAGGAGATGAAGGATGGGGCGAAGCGGCGCCATGGTCGGTGTTTACCGGGTCGCCAGAGGCAAGTTATGCGGCATTGGACCGCTATATTCGCCCTTTTGTGACTGGGCGGAAAGTTTGCGAACGGGAACGGATAATGGCCGAAGCCCAATATGCGGTGGCGCATTGCAGCGAGGCGAAAGCCGCTCTCGAAACCGCTTTGCTTGATCTGGAGGGGCAAATATCGGGACGACCGGTACATGCGCTGCTTGGCGGAAGGAAATGCGAAAACATACCGTTGTCGGTGTCGCTTGCGAACCCCGACTGGGATGCGGATATCGATTTGCTGGCCAGACTGCGTGAAGAGGGCGTGGGAATTGTAAAGCTGAAAACGGGCTTTTCCGAGCATGAATTTGATCTGATGCGTCTGGAATCGCTGAGAAGCGACTGGACGGATTTTTCTGTAAGGGTGGACTACAATCAGGCTTTGAAACCCGATGAGGCAATCAGACAGGTTAGGGAAATCGAGCTGTTTCTCCCCGATTTTATCGAGCAGCCCGTGGAGAGGCATGCCTTTGGCGCGATGGCCAGATTGCGTTCCGAAATCAATGTGCCACTGCTGGCTGATGAAAGCGTGTTCGGACCGGAGGATATGGAGAATGCGACGTCATTTGGCATTTGCGACGGCGTGTCCGTGAAAATCATGAAGGCGGGAGGTTTGCGAAGAGCGCGGAAGGTGGCGCGGATGGCGTCCGCAAACGGACTGGCGGCTTATGGGGGAGACATGTTTGAATCCGGTCTCGCGCACCTCGCCGGGGCCCATATGATTGCGGCAACGCCCGAGATATCGCTTGGTTGCGAATTCTATCAGGCGAGATATTATCTCGCCGAGGATATTTTGGAGATGCCGTTTCCCTGCAGCAGAGGAGTTGTCGAAATTCCCGACAAGCCGGGGCTGGGCATTCGTCCCGATATGGGCAAGCTTGAATTCTTTTCACGGGACAGGTAGCGGCGACATGATGAAGGCAGCAAAAAAAGTGGCCGTTGTAGGGGCGGGGATTGTCGGGGTTTCCACCGCGATTTGGCTTCAGCGAAGCGGTCATGAAGTGATTCTCATTGATCGCAATGGACCGGCTTCCGGGGCAAGTCACGGCAATGGCGGCGTTCTCGCGTCCTGCTCGGTGGTGCCTGTTGCGGTTCCCGGATTGATCGCAAAGGCGCCGTCAATGTTGCTTAGCCCGAATCAGCCGCTTTTTCTGAAGTGGAGATACCTGCCGCGGCTGGCGCCCTGGTTGAAAAGGTTCATAATGACGGCAAATGCGGCGGACGCGCGAAAACGGGCCGCGGCAATGACTCCCCTTATCGGCGACAGCCTGCTCGACCACCAGTCGCTTGCCAGGGGTACCGGGGCCGAACGCTGGATTGTGCCATCGGACTATCTGTTTCTGTACAAAGACCGAAATCATTATGAACGGGATTCCTTTTCATGGTACCTTCGCAAGGAGAACGGTTTCGAGTGGGATATTCTTGAAGGACGGGCCTGGAGAGAATACGATCCCGCGTTCGGTTCTGAAATAGGTCTTGCTGCCCGCCTTGGCGGGCATGGAAGAATCAGCGATCCCGGCCAGTACGTAAAAGATTTGGCCTCACATGCGCAAAGCGGGGGCGTTGAATTGATAAAAGCCAATGTCGGAGGATTTGTACGGGAAAATGGCCGCGTTTCGGGAGTAAGAACGGATTCGGAAACCATTGAATGTGAAGTGGCCGTTCTTGCCACCGGCGCATGGTCTGGTCCGCTCGCCAGGGACATTGGAATCAAACCGCCACTTGAAAGTGAAAGAGGATATCATCTGGAATTATGGGAACCGTCTGTGATGCCGCAGTCACCGGTAATGGTGGCATCCGGAAAATATGTCGCCACTCCAATGGAGGGTCGCCTGCGACTTGCGGGAATGGTGGAGTTTGGCGGCCTTGACGCGCCTCCATCCAGAGCACCGTTCAAACTTCTCGAACAAGGCATACGCGCCGCAATTCCAGGCATCAAATGGGAAAAAGCCGTTGAGTGGATGGGACATCGCCCGTCAATGGCGGATTCGCTTCCGGTAATTGGCGAGATACCCGGGCTTAAGGGCGTCTATGCGGGATTCGGGCATGATCACGTGGGCCTGACGGGTGGTCCGAAAACAGGGCGCCTGATTTCCCAGATGATTTCCGGAAAAAAGCCGAACATTGATCTTGCCCCGTTTTCGCCAACACGATTTGCAATTTGATTTTACATGATTTGGATGTAGTATATCAAGGCAAACCAAATTATTCGAGAGAGGAGAGGTTATGAACAAAACGAACAAACTGCTTGCGGGTCTTGCTGCGGCAGTGGCGCTTGCCGCACCTGCAATGGCCGAAAAATGGGATATGCCAATGGCATATGCCGCGACCAATTTTCATTCTGAAGTGGGGGCGAATTTCGCTCAATGCGTTACCGATGGAACGGGTGGAGCACTTGAGATTGTGACTCATCCCTCCGGGTCGCTTTACTCGGGCAGTGAGATCAAGCGCGCGGTGCAAACCGGGCAGGCCAACATAGGCGAGCGGCTGCTTTCCGCTCATCAGAACGAAAATCCGCTTTATGGCGTCGACTCGATACCGTTTTTGGTTTCCTCGTTCGACGAGCACGAGGCCCTTTGGGATATAGCCGGTCCCGCTGTTCAAAAGGTGCTCGCGGACGACAATCTGCACTATCTTTATTCGGTTCCATGGCCGCCGCAGGGAGTTTATTTCAACAAGGAGGTGAATTCGGTTGCCGACCTGAAAGGCCTTAAATTCCGTTCCTATTCCACATCCACGGCTCGCATGGCTGAATTGACCGGGATGCTTCCTGTTCAGGTGGAGGCCGCCGAATTAAGCCAGGCTCTGGCAACAGGCGTTGCGGAAAGCTTTATCTCATCAGGAGCAACCGGCTATGACCGCAAGGTATGGGAGCATCTGTCGCATTTCTATGAAGTTGACGCATGGCTGCCGCGCAATGCGGTTTTTGTGAACATGGATGCATGGAACGGACTGGACGAAGCCACTCAGGTGGCGTTGACCGACTGCGCCGCGAAAGCCAAGGCGGAGGGTCTGGCGCGCTCAAAGGATTACACCGCGTTCACGCTGAACGGTCTCATGGAAGGCGGCATGATGGTTCAGCGCGCCGGTGGCATGCTTGTCGATGAGCTTAAGGCGATTGGCGAGATCATGACATCGGAATGGCTTGAAAATGCCGGTGATGAAGGTCGCGCGATTATTGAAGCCTTTAAGAACCGCTAGGCAAAATGCCAGGCCGGGCCATGCCCGGCCTGAATCCGCATCGGATATTTTGGGGCTGAAATCATGACGTGCCGGAACATCAGGCGGTTTTTGGACTTCCTCTATTTTGCTGGAGGTGTTGTAGGCGCCGTTTCGATGGTTGCGATACTTGTTCTGATTGTCCTTCAGATGCTTGCGCGCTGGACCGGATTTGTGTTTCCCGGGGCAACGGATTATGCGGGCTACTTTATGGCGTCGGCCTCTTTTTTTGCATTTGCCTATGCATTGAATCACAATTCCCATATCAGGGTATCGCTGTTTCTCAACGCTTTGGGACAGCATCGCCGATGGGGCGAGATTTGGTGTTTCGTCATGGGCGCAATCATATCAACCTATATTGCGCGATATGCGGTCAAGGGAAACTACTGGTCGTGGAAACTGAATGAGGTAAGTCAGGGTCTGGACGCCACTCACATCTGGGTTCCCCAGCTGGCAATGTCGACGGGAGCGATATTGCTTGCAATTGCATTTTGGGACAATCTCATCATGCTTCTGTTCACGGGGAATCACGGGATAAAGTCCACCGCGGTTGGCGAAGGTCAGGATGTTTAGGAGCGCGATATGGAACAGCTGCTTCCCATAGGCATTTTTCTTTTTGTCCTTTTTCTTCTGCTGGGTTCGGGTGTATGGATTGGGCTGGCGCTTGTTGGCGTCGCATTCGTGGGAATGGAGTTGTTTACATCTCGGCCGGTGGGTGACGCGATGATCACCAAGATGTGGACTTCATCTTCCTCATGGACGCTCACTGCGCTGCCGCTGTTTATCTGGATGGGCGAGATTCTGTACCGAACGCGATTATCGGAAGACATGTTCCGCGGTCTATCGCCATGGCTTGCAAGACTGCCAGGCGGACTTGTTCACACAAACATTGTGGGCTGCACCGTTTTTGCCGCGGTGTCGGGGTCGTCCGCGGCGACGTTGACCACGGTCGGAAAGATGTCAATTCCCGAATTGAGAAATCGCCAATATCCCGAAAACATGATAATTGGAACATTGGCGGGGGCGGCCACTCTTGGTCTGATGATACCGCCTTCTCTAACGCTCATTGTCTACGGCGTTACGATCAACGAGTCGATAACCAAGCTCTTTATGGCGGGAGTGTTGCCCGGGCTTGTTCTTGCGGCCATGTTCATGAGCTACGTGGCCATCGTCTCAATGGTGTCGAAAAAGTACAACCCCACTCCCGAGCCGACGATGCCAATTCGCAAGAAGCTGTCCAATTCAAAGTATCTGATACCTGTAGTCTGTCTGATCCTTGTGGTAATCGGATCCATGTATCTGGGATATGCGACCGCAACGGAGGCGGCGGCATTTGGCGTCGTGGGAGGTCTTGTTCTGGCAGCCGGTCAGGGATCTCTGACAATGCGCACGTTTTTTCAAAGTTTGATGGGTGCGGTAAGAACATCCGCCATGATCGCCCTGATTCTTGCCGGGGCGGCGTTTCTTTCACTTTCCATGGGCTTTACGGGGCTTCCCCGGGGACTTGCCAATCTGATTGCCGGCTTTGAACTTACCAAATTCGAATTGCTGATGGCGCTGCTGGTTTTCTACATTGTGCTGGGCTGCTTTCTTGACGGCATTTCGTCTGTCGTTTTGACAATGGCGGTTGTCGAGCCGATGATAAGGCAGGCGGGAATTGACGTTATATGGTTTGGCATCTTTATTGTCGTTGTCGTTGAAATGGCGCAGATCACACCGCCCATAGGTTTCAATCTCTTTGTTTTGCAGGGAATGACGAAACACGAAATGAACTTCATCGCCCGCGCGGCAATTCCTATGTTTCTCATAATGGTGCTTATGGTGTTTGTGCTTATAGCCTTCCCGGAACTGGCCACATGGCTGCCTGA
>JAPOTF010000123.1 GCA_026709325.1 Roseovarius sp. | reverse complement strand
CAACCGCGAGAGCAAGATCGCGCCCAGCCGAACTCGCCGCATTGGCCTGCAGTTCCGTACATATCCTGCTTTCCAGTCTTCAATGTCCGCCGCGCAGAGACCATATCCCGGAATCCCTTTTATAACTGGCTCCGCCAAAAAACCCCCTTTGTCCGGCGATTGCAAGTACTGATCTCGCCCGAACCTGCGCGCTGGTGGCCCGTTATATCGCGGGCGGACTCTGGCCCGACGGCGCCATCTGGCGGGATAGCATGCGCCTTCGGGACCTGATTTCGCATTCCGAAAAGGTGTCGACGCACGGACAGACGTTCCCGCCACGCGCGGCGCGACCGGTTTCGCGCCGTCCCCGCGGCAGATAGCCGATGCGGCAGACATTAAGAGCGACCGCAATGAAAATATCATTAAAGATGGAATCCCGAAAGACTGCCGCTGCGGAGAATATAGGGAACCGCAAAAGTTCATCCTGAAGACGCCCAATCAATTCGCATCGCCTTCGCCCGCCATCCCGCCGAAAATCCAATGGCCAAATGTCACGAGAACTCCGCTCTGACAAACAGGCGCGGAATGCGGGCCTTGCCGTTAACCCTGAATACAGATGCCGAAACCGATCCCGAATCCAGCCAAATACCAACTTTTTGGGCTTGAAGACGATTTACATACCCGATTGTCCCTCCATCTTCACGGATCAGCCGTATGGCATTTGGATCGTGCGGGTTGCCTGATTCTCGCTCCAAAATCACTGCCTCGCCCTTGCTCACGTCATTGTAGTCAACATGATGGCGGTTGCCCGCGACATGGAAAATATAGGTCACCGGCAAACTGAAGCCGTCAAAAGTCTCGCATATCGAGAAACTGTCTCTTGTCATGCGGGCTCCAGTATAAGCCAACAGCGACAAATCGGAGTATTCCCCGTCTTTCGGAAGACCAAACCGATTTAGAAAATCGGAAAAATCGGCGCGGTCGCGCGGCGGCAGGCGTCTCATCAACACCTCGAGAGCAATGCGATCATGCCGCGGCGAGCCAACCGGCAGTCCCGGATAATGAGTGAATCCGGCCTTGCGGGCATCTTTCAACAATTCCTCTTCAAGATACCTGAATGATACGCCGGATTTCTCCTGAACAAGTTCAGCCACCGCGAAACGATCGCGCCTCCCTCCCTCGTTTAGCGGACGCTGCCAGACCAGCAATGCCCGCCGTGTTTGCATAGGGTACTTAATCATGACCTTAAACCATTGAAAGAACGTTTTTAATTCTCTTCACACCGATATTCAGCATGGCAATTACATGCCGACATCGCCGACTGGAAAGACGATACGGATCATCATGGCAATTTAGCGAAACTATATCGTCCATCAGACGCCCAACGCGGCCAACATCGACATTTGCGGCATTTTCGAACCAGTATCGACCTTCAGGATACATTTTCAGAAATTCAATGCATACTTCCTCAAAACAACCTCCACGCTTGTCTCCCTCCACCAGCCTAAGGTGGTGCCTGCCGTTTTTCCTTTGCTTGTCCAAATGCGATTTGCTCAAGCAATCATTCTCGTCAAACGCCTTTGCAAGACCCGCCCGTTCAATGCCGCATCCCAGGCTGTTGCCATTGTCGTAGAGTGAAGACATGCGCGCCTCGCCGGACGGGCTTTCCACGACAGCCCAGTTTTCGGCGTGTCTGTCAGTGTTTGAGATAAGAGTGTCAAGTGCCAGGGCCCTGGACCAAAAATCATAGAAATCGCGTCTTTCAACCGCGTTGCCCAAAACTCTATCGTAAACAATTCGAAGCAGTTTCAAAGTGTGCCTTGTTCCCTTGACGACATCATAATTCGGGTCCACCTCAATGCAATACTGCCATCCCTCAATGAAATTGTCTTCAAATCCCTCCAAGGTGCCAGGCCTGTATATGTAGCCCAGCAAATTGCCAATACGACCGTTTAGCATTGCAATTTCCACCGTCTGAACATCCCATCCCAGCAAGTCGCCCGCAATGTAGGACGCAATGAGTTCAGACCATATCTGGTGCTCGCGCTGCCGTTTTGGAAGCTTGAATATGTAATAATTCCCGTTGGCTGGATTGATTACAGTCAGTTTATCCCGCGAACCCGGCGTCGGCTCCTCAAGTGAAATCCAATCATCCAATTGGACTACCGGGGCAAAGGCAATATGAGTCTTCTCCAGCACCTGCTCAACCTCTATTCTCTATGATGCCCCGAAAGCACATTTGATTAAATCCGAAACATTTCAAAGGAGTTAATCCGTTTCCAAAATCGCGACATTCAAATTGCATGCTCCGGTCTGTTGTCAGTTTCATGCGCGCATCAAGTCGCCATTCATGGAAGCCCGTGTTGAACATGGGCGTCTTTTGGATTGGAGCAATACACATAAGTCGCATTCAACTATATGACAGGCAATTCCGGACCCGCCAATGGAGAGAGAATTATCGGTTTTTCCTCTGTTATTGCGATATTTTCCTCGTGAACCATGATTTTGCCATTCGCCACCCGCGTTCCGGGCTCCAATGCGATCACCATGCCAGGCCGCAATTCGGTTTGATCCCAGGGTGTTATTGAAACACCTTCAGTCAATTCCATTCCGAGACCATGACCGAGACGCCCGGTTTCCTCACCATCACCGACTATATCGGCCATGGCCTTCCAAATCTCGCAAACCGCCGTTCCCGGTCTTGCGGTCTCAAGGCCTGCGTTAGTGGCGTCTATTAGTCTTGCATAGGCGGCTTTTGGATACCCGCCTGCATTTCCAATGGCAAAATTGCGATCAAAATCGCAATAATACCCGTTTTTAATCGCGCCGGTGTCAAGCATCAGCACATCTCCATGTTGCAGCCGCCGATCCGTTGCGGACGATATTATGTCGGAATATCCCTCCTGATCCGAACCGCCGGCAAGATACGGAACCCAGTCGGCGCCTTCCTCAAGCAACAATCTCTGAAAATCGCGAAAAACCCGATCCAGTTGCGCACCCTCGCCCGCAATCTCTCCAATTCGCGAAAACGCGCGGCCGGCAACGGAACATGCATCGGATATCCTCTCGATTTCCGCTTTCGATTTGATTTCCCGCAAGCCCGCCACGATTCCGAAATCATCGGTGAAATCGAGTCCCGCGCAATCTCGCAATTTGGCAAAATCGGATAACGGCATCCGCATATGCGTTCCCTGACGAGAGGGCATTCCAACCGGGCCTCCAACCTCTCTCAGTGCATCTGAAAGCAGAGTGACGCCGTCATCCTCGGGGGCGGGCGCGGACCACGTGCGGATATCGGCGATCCAGGTTCCTCCCATTGCCTCGGCCCCGATGGACGGTATCACCGCAATCGGATCTCCAATACCGGGAACAATCAAAAACCAGGAACGACAGGGACTTTCAAAAAATCTCGTCATGAATCCGCTAAAATAGCGAATGTCGGGCTCTCTGGTGAGCAATATAGCTCCAATCCGATGCTGCCGCATCAACTCCTGCGCGCGATGCAGACGCGCTTTATACTCTTCAATCGCAAAGCTGCCGCTCATATGTCGCCACCCTCGCTGACTATGCATAGGATCCGGCTTCCCTTTTCCGGTTTCATCGCCGCGTATGCGGCAACTCCGGCACCTCCAGATTCTGTCGTGTGCAATCCCATTTTGGCAAGAGCTGGCAAAATGCCTGAAGCCTGCTCGTCGCTTATTGCGGCAAACCCGTCTGCATCGCGGGCAAGACCCTTCAACGCAATGTATGAAGGCTCCTTGCAATCAAGCCTTCCCATATTGGATATTGGACCAGATGCCGCGCGAGGATGCCCCGCCCTTGCGCTTTCCATAAGTGCCGGCGCGGCCTGAGGCTCCACAACGACAATTTTCGGTTCACTTCCCCACGCGTTTCGAAAAAAGGCCGCGCATGCGGCGGCCATTCCACCAACACCGGCTTGCAGAAGGATATGCGATGGTCGCTCCGGCAGAGTTTCCACTATCTCGCTGGCCATTGCCAGATATCCCTCCATCAGCAGTTTCGGGATTTCAAAATAGCCCGGCCAGGAGGAATCCGAGAGCAGAGTCCAGTTCCGATCATTGGCCGCTTTGCAGGCGGCAGTCATGCCGGTCTCGTAATCGTCGCCCTTTCGGACAACCCGCGCCCCTTTCGAACGAAGGCGTTTCGCAAAATGCTCTGGTACCGTGTTGGGAAGAAAAATCACGGAACTTGCGCCAAACAATCTGGCGCCCGCGGCAACTGACAAGCCGTGATTTCCGGCACTGGCGGTCACAAAGGTTTCGCCTGCCAGAGAGGTCGGCAATTCAGTCGCGTTTTTTTCCAGTGCCATACGCGCGATTACATAGGATGCGCCGAGAGCCTTGAAACTTCCCGTTCCCATGCGATCGCTTTCAACCTTAATCCAAAGTTCGCGATCCGAATGCTCAAATTTAATCAATGGGGTTTTGGAGTAGGCCGGGCACATTTTAAGCAGCTCAAGGGGGGCGTGGGCATTTATGCTGGGATATGGCACCTCGGGCAATCTGTCCTCTGGAAGCCCGCATCCCAGCCAGCTGTTTTCAAAATATTCCATATAAGTCTCACCGAAATGGATTGCCCCGGCTTATTTTGGGACATTTGGAGCGCATTGTTCAACCGCTAAAAATCGCCTGACGCGCCGGAAACGCCCGCAACCATCATTTCAAGATTGTTTTTCCAAACAGGTACAATCTCTGCCTGCTTGCCCAAACCTCTTTTAACCAAATGCGTCATCCCATAAAAGAATTCCCAGACAACATAGAGAAAGTCGCATTTATGGCAGAGCCTGACATTACTCCTGAACTGATAGATTCGCATGGGCTGAAATCTGAAGAATATGATCGCATTGTCAGCATTATTGGAAGAACACCCACTTTCACGGAACTTGGGATTTTTTCGGCAATGTGGAATGAACATTGCTCCTACAAGTCCTCCAAAAAATGGCTGCGCACATTGCCGACTTCCGGCCCGCACGTCATTTGCGGTCCGGGAGAGAACGCGGGTGTTGTTGACATAGGCGATGGTCAGGCGGTTGTATTCAAAATGGAAAGCCACAACCATCCCAGCTACATAGAGCCGTATCAGGGGGCCGCCACAGGTGTCGGCGGAATACTTCGCGACGTTTTCACCATGGGTGCCCGCCCTGTTGCCCTGATGAACTCTCTGTCTTTTGGCAATCCGGATCATCCCAAAACGCGCCAGCTTGTAAACGGCGTGGTTGAGGGGATTGGGGGTTACGGGAATTGCTTTGGTGTACCCTGCGTCGGAGGAGAGGTCAGATTTGACCCGGCCTATAACGGAAACTGCCTGGTGAATGCATTCGCGGCCGGAATAGCCGATTCCGATGCCATCTTCTATTCCGCCGCCTCTGGAATTGGCATGCCCGTGGTCTACCTTGGCGCGAAAACGGGACGCGATGGCGTTGGCGGAGCAACCATGGCAAGTTCGGAATTCGATGAAATGATCGAGAAAAAGCGGCCAACTGTTCAGGTCGGAGACCCATTTACCGAAAAGAGGCTTATGGAGGCATGCCTTGAGCTAATGCAAACCGGCGCCGTTATATCAATTCAGGACATGGGTGCGGCAGGCCTAACCTGCTCTGCCGTGGAAATGGGAGACAAGGGCGGACTTGGCATAAAACTTAAACTTGATGAAGTCCCGCAGCGGGAAGCCAACATGACCGCCTACGAGATGATGCTTTCAGAGAGTCAGGAAAGAATGCTAATGGTTCTTCATCCCGAAAAAGAAGCCAAAGCGCGCTCGGTATTCGAAAAATGGGATCTGGATTTTGCGATAATCGGTGAAACCATCAAGGAGGACCGATTCATTATCGAGCATCATGGGGCAATTAAAGCCGACCTGCCACTATCAAATCTTTCAGGGTCCGCACCCGAATACGACAGGCACTGGACGCCGCCGACACCACCCGCACCGCTTGATCGAAAATCAATACCCGATGTCAATCCCGTTCAAGCCCTTTCCGCGCTTGTTTGCTCGCCAAACTACTGCGCCCGCGAATGGGTATATGAACAATACGATACAACCGTTATGGCGGACAGCGTGCGCACACCCGGCCAGGGCGCCGGGCTGACAAGAGTGCACGGCACGGAGAAACTTCTGGCCTACACCTCGGATGCCACTCCCCGCTATGTCAATGCAAATCCAATTGAGGGAGGAAAACAGGCAGTCGCCGAGGCATATCGCAATCTTAGTGCACTTGGAGCCAAACCTCTGGCCGCAACTGACAATCTCAATTTTGGAAATCCCGAAAAACCCGAGATAATGGGCCAGTTTGTCATGGCCGTCAAAGGAATCGCCGAGGCAGTGTCCAGGCTTGAACTGCCAATTGTATCCGGAAATGTCTCTTTATACAACGAAACAGATGGAAATGCGATTTTGCCGACGCCGACGATTGGAGCGATAGGCCTGATTGACAACCCGAGACTGGCAATAACCGGAATGGTTCGCGAAGGACATGTGGCCCTTGTTGTGGGTGAGACCAAAGGCCATCTTGGACAATCGGCCCTTCTCGCGGAGGTGTTTTCCAGGACCGAGGGACACCCGCCATCAGTCAACCTGGATGCGGAAAAGCGAAATGGGGAGTTCATTCGATCCAATTGCGCAAATATCCGGGTTTGCACCGATCTCTCCGATGGCGGACTTGCCGTGGCCGCTTTTGAACTGGCTGAAATTGCGGGTATCGGTTTTACGCTTGGAAGCGACGATATCGGTTTTCTCTTTGGAGAGGATCAGGCGCGCTATCTTGTTGCCTGCAATTTCGATCAGGCCGAAGCTTTAATGGTGAATGCCGACAAGTCGGGGGTGCCAATAGAGCATGTCGGACGCTTTGGGGGTGAAAACGCAACCATTGGAAATAGCTCAACACCCATGTCGGCGCTTTCAAAACAGTATAGAACGGCATTTGGCCAGATTTTCAGCTGAATGCCGACTATTGCATCGGCCGGCAATCGATCTTAAATAAGTGGCAGGAACGTTGACAGTCTTACAATGCACCTATGGAGATCACCAATGGCAATGCAGGCTCATGAACTCGAGGAACTAATCCGGGCGGCGTTCCCCGACGCAAGCATTACAATTACCGACCTTGCAGGTGATGGCAATCATTATGCGGCTGAAGTGATAGATTCCTCGTTTGAGGGGATGAACAGAGTCCAGCAGCAGCGCGCAGTCTATGCCGCCCTGAAAGGCAAAATGAATGGCCCCAGCGGCGAACTTCATGCTTTGGCACTGACAACAAGAGCAAGCTGAGCGTGCCGCCAATTAAAACAAGAGCGTTAAAATCTGCGTGTCTTATGGAATGGATGGCGAATGAAGCAATATGCATGGGCGAACGTAACCAGTCACGGATGACAGGATGCAATTCGGGCTACAATGAAAGGTGGCGGAATGACCGATATCAACAACCGTATTGAGAATACCATACAGAGCAATGATGTTGTTCTGTTTATGAAGGGAACAAAATCAATGCCGCAATGCGGGTTCTCCTCCCGCGTTGTCGGTGTGCTGAACTACATGAGCGTTCCCTATCAGGATGTCAACGTTCTGGAAGACATGGAAATCCGGGAAGGTATCAAGTCCTTCTCGGAATGGCCCACAATTCCTCAACTTTATGTAAAGGGCGAATTTATCGGTGGATGCGACATAATTACCGAAATGACGCTTACGGGTGAGCTTGACGAGCTTCTGGACACAAGCGGAATCACCTATGACAAGGAAGCGGCAGGCAAGATACGCGAGGCCAATTCCAAAACTTGAGTCCTTCTCCGCAAAAATGCGCTGTTCTCCGGGAACATTGATTTGCCGTGTCTTCAGGCTCGACACTGAAGGCACGGCAACTCCAAACTTTATTGAACGGCAATCATTTCATGATTTGTTTCGACCCGCGGCGGCATTATGAGTCCCCGCGGTTTCCACGACTAAAAAGTGACCGGCTGCAACAGAGTCATATATCAAGTGTGTGTTCTTTTTCCCATTGCGAAAAATGGGATGCGAAGGAATTCCACTCCCGGTTTTTTAGCTTGACATAGGCGGAAGAAAATTCATCTCCCAATATTGATTTGAGTTCCCCGTCGCTGTCATAGGCCCTTATTGCATCAAGCATGTTTAACGGCAGTTTTGGGGCGTCTTTAACGATATGGCCTTCCGCATACATGTCGATATCCCAGCGTTTGCCCGGGTCGGCCCCGCTTTTCATTCCCGACAGGCCGGCGGCAATGATGACGGCCTGAAGAAGATAGGGATTTGCCGCGCCATCGGCAAGTCTTAGCTCAAATCTGCCCGGACCCGGCACGCGAACCATGTGCGTACGATTATTTCCCGTCCATGTAACCGTATTCGGCGACCATGTTGCTCCAGACAAGGTGCGCGGCGCATTGATTCTCTTGTAGCTGTTCACCGTCGGATTGGTAATTGCGGCCATTGCAGTTGCATGCTTCATAATTCCGCCGAGAAAATTGGCGCCCCGCTCGGACAGACCCAGCTCCGCAGTGGGGCTCCCTTCCGTGGAGTCCGTGGCAAACATGTTTGTTTTTGCATCATCCCCCGGCGCATCCCATACCGAAATGTGCACATGCGCCCCATTGCCCGTAAGTCCCTCGACGGGCTTTGGCATGAACGTTGCGCGAAAGCCATGCTTCTCGGCGATTGATTTGGTCATGAACTTAAAGAACGAATGCCGGTCCGCAGTGACAAGCGCATCTGAAAATTCCCAGTTCATTTCGAACTGTCCGTTGGCATCCTCATGGTCATTTTGATACGGACCCCATCCCAGTTCAAGCATGTAGTCGCATATCTCGCGAACCACATCATATCTGCGCATCACGGCCTGCTGGTCGTAACACGGTTTTTCGGCGGTATCGAACTCGTCGGACAGCGAACTTCCATCTTTTGACATCAGAAAATATTCAGCTTCCACACCGGTCTTTACATGCAATCCCTTTTCGGCCGCGGCGGCAATCTGGCGGCGAAGCACGTTTCGCGGCGCCTGCGCAACCTCTTCACCCTCCATTACCGGATTTGCCGCCAACCAGGCCACTTCCCTTTTCCATGGAAGCTGTATGCATGAAGAAGGATCTGGAATGGCCAGCATGTCCGGATGGGCAGGTGTCATGTCCAGCCAGGTGGCAAACCCCGCGAAACCGGCACCCTCCTCCTGCATGTCGGCAATTGCCTGCGCGGGCACAAGTTTCGCCCTTTGCCCGCCAAAAAGATCCGTGAAGGAAATCATGAAATAGTTCACGCCATTTTTAGCGGCATATTCATTGAGTTTCATGGCCAGTTCTCGCTTTTACTTCGTCTATATCGTGTGTATCGGGGTTTCGCTTAAATTAGTAACCCAAATGCCGCGGAGACTTCAACGCCAGTTTTTGCAATATATCGCCACTATCCGAAAGCAATATTAAGTATTAACTATAAATAACTGTATAATAATGCTATAAACATCTTTTTATTCA
>JAPOTF010000090.1 GCA_026709325.1 Roseovarius sp. | reverse complement strand
TCAACGGGAAAATGCCACATCTGGAGGAGGCCGCTCTACTTTTAGGTCAAGCTCTTAGGAAAAAGCACGGAAGAACAGGGACTTGCCATTGCTTCGGGCAGAACGGCATTGAATGTGGCAACATGCGTGGTTTCCATGGTTGCAGGATCTGATCAAACCGTTGAGATATCCGGGGCATCCACGGCTTTCATGCCCACTATGTGATATCCGGCGTCAACATGGAGCAGCTCGCCCGTTACTCCGCTTGCAAGGTCGCTTAAGAGATAGAGCGCGGAACGTCCGACGTCATCTATGTTGACATTTCGGCGAAGTGGGGAATTCAATTCATTCCATTTGAGGATATACCTGAAATCGCCAATACCTGAAGCCGCAAGGGTCTTTATGGGCCCCGCCGACAAAGCGTTAACCCTTATGCCGTCTTTTCCAAGATCTTCCGCAAGATATTTAACCGATGCCTCCAGTGCCGCCTTTGCAACGCCCATGACATTATAGTTCGGCATAACCTGTTCGGCCCCGTAATATGTCAATGTCAGCATTGATCCGCCATTAGCCATTAGCTTTTCCGCCTTTTGAGCGATTGCCGTGAAGGAATAGACGGAAATGTCCATGGTCATGAGAAAATTGTCGCGGCTTGTATCCACATAGCGTCCGCGCAGTTCGTTTTTGTCGGAAAAGCCAATCGCGTGAACCAAAAAATCAATTTGCCCCCATGTTCTGGATATCTCCGCGAAAGTGGCGTCTATCGATGAGGGGTTTGATGCATCGCAATTGAAAACATGCCTTGAACCGATACTGGCGGCCAGTGGTTCGACACGTTTTCGAAACGCCTCGCCCATGTATGTAAATGCCAGTTTTGCTCCCGCATCGGCGCATGCCCTCGCAATTCCCCACGCAAGGGATTTATCGTTTGCAAGACCCATGATGAGCCCGCGCTTCCCCGTCATCAGGCCATTTGACATTAAGTGCTCCCTAAACGCTATTGTGCAAGTGCAACTTTTTTAGGCGAACAATTTCACCACTTCAAGTAAAAGGCATGTCGGCACCGTTATTTGTTGCAAATCTTCGTTTTATATCATATCGATCAGCCCGGGAGATTGTTTTGGCAATGAGATTATGATCGAAAGAGATGGCATTTTTGCAGGTGAATGCCCATTTGCCCTGGCGGCGGAATGGCTTTCCGAAGCGGAAAAAAATGAAATAAACGATCCCAATGCGGCGGCCTTGTCGACTGTTGACGCGGTTGGAATGCCCAATGTCAGAATGGTGCTTGTAAAGGACATCACCAAAGAGGGCTTCTGGTTCTACACAAACTACAATAGCGTGAAGGGACGGGAAATAACCGCCTCCGGCAGAGCGGCGATTGTCATGCACTGGAAATCCCTTCGTCGGCAATTGCGCGTGAGAGGTCATGTGACGCGCGAGGATGGACCTGAAGCGGATAAATATTATGCTTCAAGGAGTTTGCAAAGCCGATTGGGGGCTTGGGCGTCCAGACAGTCTGAAACTCTTCCATCGCGAGCGGCATTGATGGCGGAGGTGGCTAAAATCACTGTCGCAAAGGGAAAAAACCCGCCACGTCCGCCGTTCTGGGGTGGATTTAGAATAGATCCGGTTGAAATTGAATTCTGGGCGGATGGCGCGTTCCGGCTGCACGACCGTTTTTCCTGGACGCGTCGGGATTTGGATTCGGAATGGACGATAAGCAGGTTAAGTCCATGAGTGAGGATCAATAAATAAGCAGCTGTTAAGGCATTGTGTTTCTACAGGTTTTTGGATTGTTTTGAATTGGGGTTTAAAATTAATTTTGGTCAACCAAACGAATACGACATAAACGAGTCGTGTTTATTTTAGAAAAATAATGCGCATGTCCTAAATTCGCCGGCAAACACGCTGTGTCGCCACATGCGCAATTAATGTAATGGGGAATATTGCTATGACTGGCATGTATGAGGATTCCGATGGGGTTCGCAGGGTGCAAGGGCAGGTTAAATGGTTTAATCCGCACAAGGGGTTTGGCTTCATTGTTTCAGATGAGGGTGGTCCCGACATAATGCTTCACGCGAATGTTCTGAGAAACTACGGCATTTCTTCAATAAGCGAGAACTGTCCAATCGAAATTTACGCTCAGAACACCAAACGGGGTTTTCAGGCTCTGCAGATAATTGAAATAAGCTCGCCGGAGAGTGGCGGGCGCAATGAAAGTTCTTTCGGTCTTGGCGATTTTGATGAATCGGGGATGAAAAGTCTTCCACTTTTGCCGGCAAGAGTAAAATGGTTTGACAAGCTAAAGGGATATGGCTTTGCAAACATTTTCGGCAGAGGTGATGATGTCTTTATTCACATGGATGTTGTTCGAAGGTGCGGCATGTCCAATCCGCAACCTGGCGAAGCGTTGGCAATTCGGGTAAAAGATGGTAGGCGCGGACAAATGGCATTGGAGATATGTGAATGGGAATCGGCAAATTCACAACCAAAGTAGGTCTTTCGCCGCTCATTTCGGTATTTTTACTTGGAGCCGCTCTGGCTGAATGCAAAAGCGACTCGATCAATCTAAGAGGTGATTGGGGGCAGGCGAGATTTACCGTTGAAGTTGCGGACACGGAGCAGGAGCATTCGGTTGGATTGATGGGCAGAACATCGCTTCCCATGAGTTCCGGAATGCTTTTTACATATGAACATCCGCGCTCTGTCAGCTTTTGGATGGCTAACACGTATATACCGCTTGATATGCTGTTCGCCGACGAAACGGGAGTGGTGCGCAACATTAATCATGATGCGGCGCCATTGAACCGGGCGCCTTTTTTTGGTGGGGAAGACATCAAGTATGTGCTTGAAATCAATGGAGGACTGGCCCGAAAGCTTGGCATTGATGTGGGCACCGAGATGCAGCACCTGGCCATTAACACCGAAGTGGCCATCTGGCCTTGTGAATGATGCGTTGAAATTCCCATTTCCGGGGGGTTTTAATTCACCATGACACTCTATAGATAGCATTCACGGTCGGGGCGTGGCGCAGTCTGGTAGCGCACCTGTTTTGGGTACAGGGGGTCGTGAGTTCGAATCTCGCCGCCCCGACCAATGGCTTGGAATAAAATAATTGCCGACGACACCTCGTGGGGAATTTGCTCCAGTCATGTTCCGGCCAAATTCAAAAAACCGCTTTAAGAGTTTTTTGGTGGCAAAGCCCCAACCGGCGCCCAATGGATTGTTTCAGACCTGCTTTTGCCTTGGGCTTAATGAAATTCGGCACGAGGCAACGTGTTCCGAAAAAAATCAGCAGTGCCCGGGTTCTGGATAAGGGGAGTGCGTGTTGAGTTTGCCGCGCCTGGCTTGGCGCGACTCAAGGTCGCATCTTTCAGCACAACTATCGATTCTTCTCATGTCACTGACTGGCCACCGCGCTTTACCGCTGTCTCGCTGATTGCGCCAAAACCCTTGAAAACCGGGAGCGGCAACGTCTGATCCCGACAGGCCAAAAGCCATGGCGAGAGGGCAGGCTCTCATTGGGCGAGATGTTGTGTTTATCATGGTCCGGTTCCATCTCTCCCCTTTCAGGCGCTTCCGGATATATGGCGTGAAAAAGGAGTATTGCGGTTGCGGCTACGTCCCCGGTTATGGCTGCCTTGTGGTGCACATGCCACGCCCCGTTTTGCTTTTCGCTCCATGGCCTTTCGGGTAAAAAGACGGGGCATCTGCATCGCAGACGGCACCAGGCTGTCAGTCGGCGCCAATCACCGTATCGGCCGCAATCGCGCCTTCAAAGGGGCCGGCTGCTCGCGGATGCGCCGGTTCGCTGGATTCAGGCTTTATGTGGTGATGAACCATTATTGCAAATTGATGTCCATCAAGATCACGCCTGGCAATGCCTGGGACTGCGCGCCACTGACGGATATGGTCGCCGGTCGCGGAGCTGGAAGGCGGGTTGCCGGCCGACAAGAGCTGCATCTCGGGGAAACTCTTCGATCGGCTATGGTATCAGGGGCCGCACCCGATCACGGGGATCCGCCGGAACATGAAAAACTGCCTTATGCCTGTTCCGAATATGATATTGATGCGTGAAAACCCTGTTCGACAAGCTCAGATCCGAGACGGGGATCGAACACCCCGGCCACAGGTCGCCGGCAATTGCCCTGGTTGACATTCTGTCATGTCTAACGGCCTGCGCTCCCGAAAAAACAAAGCCGGAACGAAGAACATCGCCTGTCAATAATTCGGGTTAAAGTGATTCGCATTTGCGCATTCATTGGCCTCGCCGTAAATGCGCGAAGTTGTCCGAGTTTGCCCTTGCAGGTGAATTTACGCCTGGCACAAGGATGCCGAAACTTTGGAAACATGCGAATTATGCTGTAGCAATGGTCAATAACTATCGACTTTACATTGCATTTAACAAATTGGATCGCTTGCAATGTTTTTATTTTTGGGATTTGCGCAAAGTCTTTTTTCTCCAAAAACATCTTGTCAAATATGGCTGCATACGACAAAATGCGATAAAATAAATATTTCTACCACATAGTGTGGTTTTGGAGAGGCAAATGAAAATTACTCGAAAATATACAGTCGAAGGTCGGGACGCCTATGAAAAAGTGGAGTTTGCAAGAAGAAACTCCGAGATTCGGAACCCGGATGGAAAAGCCGTTTTTTTACTTGAAAATTTTGAAGTGCCCTCATCATGGAGTCAAGTGGCCTCCGATGTCATTGCTCAAAAATATTTCAGAAAAGCCGGTGTGCCTCTTAAACTGACTAAAGTGAAAGAGGACAATGTGCCGGAGTTTCTCTGGCGTTCAGTGCCGTCCGGCGATTGCGAGGAAACCGCCGGGGAAAACTCCGCAAGGCAGGTTTTCAACAGATTGGCCGGCACCTGGGCCTACTGGGGATGGAAAGGGGGATATTTTACGGACGAGAATGACGCCCGCGCCTATTTTGACGAGATGCGCTACATGCTGGCAAGCCAGATGGCGGCACCGAATTCCCCGCAGTGGTTTAACACTGGCCTGCA
Organism: Roseovarius sp.; assembly: GCA_026709325.1. GTDB lineage: Bacteria > Pseudomonadota > Alphaproteobacteria > Rhodobacterales > Rhodobacteraceae > JAPOTF01. The sequence goes on along the minus strand of JAPOTF010000090.1, from coordinate 4,632 downwards.
TTGGGCATATGGAATTGATGGGCCCGAGCAGGGACATTATTACGTTGACTGCAAGACGGGTGAATTGAAGCGCTCTGCAAATGCATATGAGCATCCGCAGCCACACGCCTGTTTTATCCAGTCAGTCGCGGACGATCTGGTTAATGAGGGCGGCATCATGGATTTATGGGTGCGAGAGGCCAGGCTGTTTAAATATGGCTCGGGCACAGGCACCAATTTTTCGTCCATGCGCGGAGACGGAGAAGCGCTGTCCGGAGGCGGGAGATCAAGCGGTCTAATGGGATTCCTGAAAATAGGAGACCGCTCGGCGGGGGCAATCAAATCCGGGGGAACCACGCGCAGAGCGGCCAAGATGGTTATATGTGACATAGATCACCCCGATATAGAGGAATTCATTAACTGGAAGGTTGTGGAGGAGCAGAAGGTTGCTTCGATTGTTGCCGGTTCCAAGATTCACAAGGAAAGATTGAGCGAGATTTTTGCGGCAATTCGCAAATGGGACGGCTCATCCGAAAGCTCTTTGGACCCCTTGAAAAATCAGGCGTTAAATGAAGCCATACGCAGCGCCAGAAGATCGAGAATACCGGAAACCTACATAAAGCGCATTCTTGATTATGCAAGGCAGGGATATCACAGCATTGAATTTCCCGAATATGATACGGATTGGGACAGCGAAGCATATGCCACCGTGTCCGGGCAAAATTCGAACAATTCGATAAGAGTCACCGACGCGTTCCTTGAAGCCGTAAGAAACGATGATGACTGGGAACTTAAAAGACGTGTTGACGGAACTGTTTCCAAAAGGGTGAAGGCGCGCGATTTATGGGAGCAGATCGGTCATGCGGCGTGGGCCTGTGCCGACCCGGGCATTCAATATCACGACACGGTCAATTCATGGCACACATGCCCTGTGGATGGTACCATCAGAGCTTCGAACCCGTGCTCGGAATACATGTTTCTGGATGACACGGCATGCAATCTGGCATCGATGAATTTGCTTCGGTTTTACGACGGCGAAAAATTCGACCCCGATTCATATGTTCATGCAACTAGATTATGGACAGTCACGCTGGAAATATCCGTCACAATGGCGCAGTTTCCATCTAAGGAGATCGCGCGACTTTCCCATGATTTTAGAACCCTTGGTCTCGGATATGCCAATATTGGCGGTCTGCTCATGAGTATGGGAATTGGATATGACTCTGATGAAGGTAGAGCGCTATGCGGGGCATTGACGGCAATTATGACAGGCACGGCCTATGCCACATCAGCGGAAATGGCCAGCGAGCTCGGGCCGTTCCCGGGATATGAACGCAATGCCGAACATATGCTGCGAGTGATGCGCAACCACCGCAATGCCGCAAGCGGGAATAATCGCGGTTATGAGCAACTGGCGGTTGACCCCGTGCCTCTGGACATTGCCAGCTGCCCCATTGAGGAATTGGCGGATATTGCAAGGTCCGCCTGGGATGAGGCGTTGAAGTCGGGAATCGAGCATGGATACCGCAACGCTCAAACCACGGTCATAGCACCCACCGGAACAATTGGACTGGTGATGGATTGCGATACAACCGGCATTGAGCCAGATTTCGCTCTTGTGAAATTCAAAAAACTGGCTGGTGGCGGGTATTTCAAGATCATCAACAAATCCGTTCCCGCCGCCCTTGGAAAACTGGGGTATGATTCCGGGAAAATAAGGGAAATCGAGACCTACGCCGTTGGACATGGCAGTATAGCCGATGCGCCGGGCATTAATCATGAAACGCTTAAATTGGCCGGGTTTGATCCTGATCGGCTGTCAAAGATCGATGCCGCGATGAAATCGGCCTATGACATCCGTTTCGCCTTTAACAAATGGACACTTGGCGAAGAGTTTTGCACCGATGTTCTGGGAATTGACGCGGAGAAACTAAACAATCCCGACTTCGACATGCTAAGGCATCTCGGCTTTTCCAGGAACGAGATTGACGCCGCAAACGACCATGTCTGCGGGACGATGACATTGGAAGGGGCGCCTTATCTCGCAGAGAAACACTACAGCATTTTCGATTGCGCCAATGCATGCGGAAAGAAGGGCAAACGTTTGCTTTCAGTGAACGCGCATATCGACATGATGGCGTCGGCGCAGAGCTTTATCTCCGGGGCGATATCCAAGACAATAAACATGTCAAATAGCGCAACTGTGGCCGATTGCCAGGCGGCGTATGAGCGTAGCTGGCAAAAAGGCATTAAGGCCAATGCCCTATACCGTGATGGTTCCAAGCTTTCACAACCTCTTGCGGCATCCCTTGTGGAAGATGACGAAGATGCCGCTGAGATCCTCGAGAGCGGCACGCCGCGGGAAAAGGCGGGCGTGATCGCTCAAAAGATAATCGAAAAGATTGTGGTTAAGGAGATTATAAAGACGCAGCGCAACAAAATGCCGCATAGGCGCAAAGGCTATACGCAAAAGGCGATTGTCGGCGGGCACAAGGTATACCTGCGAACTGGGGAATATGACGATGGCTCCCTGGGCGAAATTTTTATTGACATGCACAAGGAAGGCGCCGGTTTTCGGGCAATGATGAACAATTTTGCAATAGCCGTGTCGGTTGGGCTGCAATATGGCGTACCCCTGGAGGAATTTGTGGATGCGTTTACGTTCACAAAATTTGAGCCCGCGGGATTTGTTCAGGGCAATGACTCAATCAAAAACGCCACGTCAATTCTTGACTACATCTTCCGCGAGTTGGCAGTCAGCTACCTTGACAGAACCGATCTGGCCCATGTCGTTCCAGAAGGCGCATCATTTGATGATTTGGGAAATGGTCAGGATGAGAAGATATCGAATGTCGTCGAGACGAGCGACGACGAGACGTCGAAATCCCTAAGTGTTCTAAAGGAGGTAACCTCTTCCGGCTATCTGCGCAAAAGGCTGCCTCATGAGCTATTGGTAATGAATGGGGGTCAGTGCAATGCGGAGGAAATTTCCAGACCGCGCAACTTGGAGGAGTCCATTTTAGCGGCGGAACTGGAAGCGGGCATCATGCCCGACGCAACCGTTTCCGCGGGTATGGACGCAAGAGCAAAGGCGCGAATACAGGGATATGAGGGCGAGGCTTGCCGAGAATGCGGCAACTATACGCTGGTTCGCAACGGAACATGCATGAAATGCAACACTTGTGGCGCGACAAGTGGATGCAGTTAGAAACAGGTTGGCAGTGGAACATTCCCTGCCGGCCTCTGGAATAAGGAACGGTTGATTTCGTTCTGGACGTTGCCCGGGACACAGGCAAATATCGAGTGGTTGTTTTTCGACCCCGGGTGGCAAAACTTGAAATGGGGGCTTATGGCCCCCATTTTTTTCCGACAATCCAATCCGGCTGAAAAAATGTGCGGGAGTGAGTTAATTGCACTTGGACAACCTTGCAGATCAGTCTCCTTTCGGCAAATTCCCCGAATTCCTTAAGGCCATAAACCACATCGCCATCAGGAAAATGGAAAACGCCGAGTTCCATGTCGCCATTGACAATCCGAGAAAATCCCAGGCAACCACGTCACATCGAACAAAGGGGGCGTTCATTATCGCATCATAGAGATCCAAACCCGATATCTCGTTAATGCTGCCCGGTGAACATGACGACGGTCCCGACCACAAACCCCGTTCAATGCCAGTGTGCCAAATTCCAATGATGGCCGTGGAAAGCGTTGACAGCATTCCGGAAAGGCAGAATATCTTTATTGGCACAGCAAATGCCAGCAGGCCGATCGAAATTGCAATTACATGCGGATAGCGCTGCCATATGCATAGCTTGCATGGCGGAAGCTCGAGAAAATGCTGAAAGAAAAACGCAACGGCAATCAGCGAGGCAGAGCCGATTGCGGCAATAAGGATGTATCTTCGCGCGCGTGTCATTGAATCTGAAGAATGTAGAATCCGCCGAACAGCAAAACAAGAAACAATATTGCCGCCAGTCCAAGTCGGCGTTCAATAAACTCGCGGATTCGGTCTCCAAATTTCCATAGCAATAGAGCAACGAGAAAAAACCGCAGCCCGCGGGCAAGGATTGACGTTGCAACAAATGTCGTAAGTGGCATGCCGGTCCATCCAGACATTATGGTTATGACCTTGTAGGGAAACGGGGTGGTTCCCGCTGCCAAAACCGCCCAAAAACCAAGGTCGTTAAACCGCTGACTGAATTCGGCCATGAATTCCTCCTTGCCCAGGCTTTGCAAGATGGGTTGACCGATTTGCTCATATGCAATTGCTCCAATTGCATACCCAAACAGGCCACCAAGAACGGAAAAGGCAAGGGCGACAGAGGCAATAATCCATGCTCTTTCCGGTCGGGCCAATATCATTGGCATCATCAGCACATCAGGCGGGATCGGAAAAAAGGAACTCTCTGTAAATGACACAATGGCCAATGCCCAAATTGCATGAGGGTGATCAGAAAGTTCGATGGTTTTACCATATATTCTTTTTAGCATTATGACCAATAAGCATTGCATTGATTTTAAACCAAAGACCATTGGCAGCCCTGCAGGTCAAGAAAAAAATGCTTTATCGAACCTCTTGCAAAATTATAGGCGATTACGGCGGAAAACATGGCATTTGCCATGCCGAATGAGGTAATGGAAAGGCAAATTCAA
>JAPOTF010000076.1 GCA_026709325.1 Roseovarius sp. | reverse complement strand
CTTGAATTTGCCTTTCCACTGCCTACATCTCATATGCGAAAAGCCGTTTTTCCATCACATTCCCCCATAATATTGCAAGAGGCTCTATTATATACGAAATATTGGTTTCCATACATCAAGTGGAATAAATGGTTTGATAATCAGATATCAAGTTTGCGAGAATATAACATATCAATCACCTTTCGCGCCGCTGCAATTGGTGTATTAGTGCCATTTGCCACCGATTTTGCCCCATCCTTCATTGCGGCACGCAGTTCGGGCGTTTTCAGCATCTTAAGTAAAGAGAAGCGCACTTCCTCTTCAAACCAGTATTGAGCCTGCCGCTTTCGTCTTAATTCAAAATGCCCCTCGCTCTTTCGCCAATCGACAATCGACCGCATTTCATTCCATGCGACATCCAATTTCTCTTCAAAAAGAGCGGATACGGCGATTGCTTTTGGATGGTTTTCCGGATCCTGCGGCCGTTTGCGCAACAAGCGCAATGCTCCGGAATAATCGGCGCATGTGCGTGCCGCCTCCGATTTCAAATCGCCATCGGCTTTGTTAACAAGGATGATATCCGCAATCTCCATTATTCCGCGTTTTACACCCTGCAACTCATCGCCCCCGGCAGGGGCGAGGAGAAGAGAAAAAATGTCGGTCATTTCTGCAACAAGCGTTTCCGACTGGCCGACGCCCACGGTCTCGACAAGCACAATGTCAAATCCGGCAGCCTCGCAAAGAGCCACCACTTCCCACGAACGTCGCGTAACTCCGCCAAGATAAGACTGGCTGGGAGATGGGCGAATGAACGCATTTGGCTCACGCGACAAGCGCTCCATACGGGTCTTGTCTCCAAGAATTGATCCTCCTGATCTGGTTGAACTCGGATCAACTGCGATAACGGCAACCTTCAAACCATTTTTAACGAGCATCATCCCAAAGGATTCAATAAATGTGGATTTGCCCGCTCCTGGTGTTCCGCTAAGCCCGATTCTAATGGCCTGCCTGCCAATCCCGCTAGCCGCCTCCAGCAATAGGGCCGACTGTTCACGATGGTCGGATCTGGCACTTTCGACCAATGTAATCGCGCGAGCCAATGCTCTTCTGTTGCCATTGGCAATTTTTTTTGCTATTTCATCTATATCCATGGTTTCTTTCAGATAACGCGGCAGTAACCAATCTATGCACTTCCCGGAATACATTTGTCCAGTCTGTCAAATACTGCAGATTATGCCACCTATGCCAAAAAATGACCTTCAATCTGCCTGTTCACGAAGCAATTCCGTCTTTGCTTAAAGCGCTTGAAGATCAAGGTAGAGCTGTCCTGCAAGCGCCGCCAGGCGCGGGGAAAACAACAGTCGTTCCACTTGAACTGCTCCGTTCCAACCTTGTCGGCAGCCGGATTGTAATGCTGGAACCACGGCGACTTGCCGCGAGAGCGGCAGCGGAACGCATGGCAAAAACACTGGGAGAAAAGCCGGGGCAGACTGTTGGGTATCGCATTCGCGGCGAGTCCAGAATTTCACGCAAAACAAAAATTGAAGTTGTTACGGAAGGCATCCTGACTCGGATGATGCAATCCAATCCCGAACTCCCCGACATTGGCTGCATCATATTCGACGAGTTTCATGAACGGTCGTTGAATGCGGACCTGGGCCTCGCCCTGAGCCTGGAAATCGCCGATGCCTTAAGGGAGGACATTCATCTGCTGGTGATGTCCGCAACACTTGACGCGGCACCCGTGGCCGAATTGATGAATGCCCCCGTGATCACTTCGGAAGGCCGTGCCCATAATGTTGACATCAGGTATCTTGATCGCCCAATGCGCAGGGACAAACGCTTTGAGGATGCAATCTCGGATCTGATCGAAAAGGCGGTTTCGGAAACCGAGGGAGGCGTATTGGCATTTCTGCCGGGAGTTGGCGAAATCAATCGCGCACAGGCTTTGCTTGAAAACCGATTGCCGCAAGATTGCCGGATTCAACCGCTTTACGGAGCAATGAACTTTACCAGCCAAAAAGCCGCAATAGCCCCTGCAGCCAATGGCCGCAAGATTGTACTCGCAACATCTATAGCCGAAACGTCGCTTACCATTGAAGACATCCGATGCGTTGTCGACGGCGGAAAAGCAAGGCGCTCCCGATTTGATCCAGGTTCGGGCATGTCGAGATTGTACACGTGTCCGGCCAGTCGCGCGGAAACAACTCAACGCGCAGGGCGAGCGGGGCGCATTTCAAATGGAACCTGCTACCGTCTATGGACAAAGGGACAGGAACTTGCGCTGCCCGCCCAACCGCCTGCCGAAATGGAATTGACTGATCTCGCCACCCTCGCTCTTGAACTTGCGCTTTGGGGAACTGAAGCCGACAAGCTCGCCATGCTGACCCGGCCAAATCCGGGCAATATGAATGAAGCAAAAAAACTGCTTAAACTGATGAACGCCCTTGACAAAAATGGCGGAATTACCCCGCATGGCAGGCGCATTGCCAAAATTCCGGTTCATCCGCGTCTTGCCCACATGCTCGTTCATGCGGGACCGAAAGCGGCTTTAATGGCCGCGCTGCTGTCTGAACGCGACCCGCTTGCTAATGAAAATTCCGCAAATCTCTCTCTCCGGCTGGAGGCCTTGCGCAATTTCAGCGGCAGATATGCAAATCATCCGATAAAGGCGGATTCGAGCGCAATAAGGAGAATCAGATTGGAGGCAAAACGTCTGGCGGATAAGGCGGGCGCCCAATGCAAGTCATATGGCGATGCTGAAATGGCGGCGCTGGCCTACCCCGACCGCATCGGTTTGCGTCGAAAAGGCGATGCGCCACGCTATCTGCTTAGCGGCGGCAAAGGCGCCTTCATGCCGGATGAGGATCAAATGGCCGGAAACCGGCTGATCGTTGCAACCGATCTTGACGGCAACCCGAAGGAGGCGCGCATAAGGCAGGCAATCGCGATATCGGAAGCTGAATTGCGCGGCCTTTTCGCTGACCTTATATCAAAGGTCAATCTTTGCCAATGGAACGCGCGGGAACGACGAGTCGTTGCAAGAACAGAGGAGAGACTTGGCGCTCTAACCCTTAATGCCCGGATATGGAAAGACGCGCCGCAAAATGCGATTTCACTGGCGATGATAGACGGAATCCGGGAAATCGGCCTGACCTGGACCGATGAGGCCCGGCGCTTTGCCGCGCGTGTGGAGATGCTGCGCAATTCCGGCCACGACATGCCCGAGATGACGGAAGAGGCGCTGCTCTCTTCGGCCGATGAATGGCTTCTCCCCTACCTCAATGGAGTTCTTTCTTGCGCGGATTGGAGGAAATTCGACATCGCCGGCGCACTTCGGTCCATGCTTGACTGGCACGGCATGCAGCAACTCGACAAATTCGCCCCGGCGGTGTTTTCCACCCCGCTTGGACGTGGAATTCCAATTGAATACAAAGACTTTCAACCTTCCGTCTCTTTGCGCCTGCAGGAAATGTTCGGACAGACAGTCCACCCGGTTGCCGCCGGAAAAGCTTTGCGTATCACTCTCCTGTCGCCTGCAAATCGGCCTGTGCAGACGACAACCGACATTTCGGGATTTTGGAGAAATTCATATGCCGACGTGCGCAGGGAAATGCGCGGGCGCTATCCAAGGCACTCTTGGCCCGAAAACCCGGAGAAGGCCGTTCCTTCACTGAAAACCGGACCCGGGAAATAGCCGTTTGCAATGGCGGGACATTCTATGCGCGTCGCGACCGGCGCCCCTTCAGCCGCTGGTGCATTTCCTCCGTACCGTCATGGAAAGTGCCAAACCACTTGTCCCACGGCATTTCCAGATTGCCGTAATTCACCTCGAAATAGCGATGATGCATCTGGTGGTGGAAGGTTCCAAGCGCGAGCCGCTTCCGGTCCTTTACAAGCATGTTTTCAAATCCGGTATGAGAAGTGGCCGCTGTTAGCGACTGATGCTGCATATGGAAGAGAATGTGGATTGGATGCGCGGGCGCAATGCAGTGAATCAGAATTGAACTGAAAAACGCAAGGTGCTCAACGGGATGCATGGACAATCCCGACCATGGTCCCACATTTACATTTCTGTGGTGCAGTGAATGCGCCAGTTTATAGAGCGGTTCCCAGTGGAGGGCCCGATGCATCCAGTAGAAATGGAATGATATCCAGACCGGTGTCAGCAGAAACAGCAGGATAAACCAGACCGCATTGTCCGCTGACCAGACCAAAACGGGAAACCATCCATTGGCCATCCCCCAGAACATCAGCACCTCATAGGCCGTCCAGAATCCAACGCCACTTGACAATGTCCAGAACATGTTGTCGCGCACCTGACCTCCAAATGTGAATTGCCCGCCTTTCAGCATCAAATCCCTCGGGTCAAATTTAAGCCGCCTCCCCTGTCGCCTGGCACTGTAGAAAAACCAGTGCAATCCACCTGCAACCATGAACATCAGAATCAGGTTTCTGATCCATATCATTCCGATCCATTCCCAGTGCAGGCTTTTGGCCGTCTCGAGTGAAGGCTGAAACCATGCCCAGCATGCAAGTGCCACTACCATCAGAATTGAATTTTCGGCCAATTGAAGCCATCGGCTGGAAATCCATTTAAACATTCGAACCGGATCAGGCGGCCAGGTAAAGAAAGGTGAAACCTCAATGGGCACATTCGGAACATGGTTCCAGCCCTTGAGTTTCAGTTCAGCGGGCGTCGATTCTTCAGTCATGCATTTGCTCTTCGTTCATGGCAAAACATAATGCTGGGAAGGCTATCGGATCTGACACATTCAAACTGTCTCTTGCACTTGCCATACCATGGGTTTACGCAATTGTCATGCAGATTATTCGCGACCATACCTATATCAATCCCGATGATCGCGGCGCTGTTGCGGCAATCGGAAATTTTGACGGTGTCCATCTTGGCCACCAGACGGTAATCAACATCGCGCGAAAAATGTCGGACAGTACCGGCACTCCCCTAGGCGTATTGACCTTTGAACCCCATCCGCGCGAATTTTTTGCTCCGGAAGCGCCTCCATTTCGACTTATGGGATCGGACGCGCGCGCGCACCGTCTCGAAAAGCTGGGCGTGGAGAAACTATATGAACTAAATTTCAATGCCGAACTATCCACGTTGTCGCCGTCAGAGTTTTCCGAAAACATCGTTTGGGATGCGCTTGGACTCAGTCATGTTGTTGTCGGTGCGGATTTTCGCTTTGGCAAAGGTCGTGCCGGCGATTCGGAAGATCTGACGCGATTTGGAGAGATTTTTGGTTTTGGCGTAACCGTGGCCAATCTGCTTCAGGGAGATGCGGGCGAGGTATCGTCTACAGCCATTCGCAATGCCCTTTCAGACGGCAGACCGCGCGATGCCGCGGACATGCTCGGTCACTGGCATCGCATTGAAGGGGTTGTCGTTGCCGGCGACCAAAGAGGCAGAAAGCTTGGCTTCCCCACCGCAAACATTTCAATCAATGGACTGCATCCCCCAAAGCACGGGATTTACGCCGTGTACGCGGATGTGCTGGATGGCCGCTGGAAAGGTCATTACACGGGCGCCGCCAATATTGGCAAAAGACCAATGTTTAATGGCGAAGTGGCAAATCTTGAATGCCATCTTTTTGATTTCCAGGGAGACCTTTATGGCGCTCATCTTTCAGTCGCGCTAGTGGAGTATATCCGCCCTGAAGAGACATTCGAAAGCATGGATTCCTTTATCTCCAGAATGAATGTTGATTGCGCGGAGGCGCGCCGCATACTGGCAGAGCCATGACAGATGCAATCAGGCGCTCCGGGCTTCCCTGTCGGTTCTGGGAAACAACCCCGCTTAACCGCATGAGCCAGAATGAGTGGGAGGCGCTTTGCGACGGTTGTGGAAAATGCTGCCTTAACAAGCTTGAGGATGCCGATACGGGTGAAGTGGCTCTGACGCGCATAGCCTGTCGGCTTTTTGATGATGGCACGTGCCGCTGTGCGCACTATGAAATGCGGCAGGTCATAGTCAAAAACTGCATCAAGCTGTCAATCGGCAATCTAGAGCAAAATCTCTACTGGCTGCCATCCACATGCGCATACAAACTCCTTTTTGAAGGCAGGCCTCTGTTTGACTGGCACCCGCTTATATCAGGGAAACGCGACTCCGTGCATGCGGCGGGAGTATCAATGCAAAACCGAACCATTCCCGAATATGAAATTTGCGAAGACGACTGGGAAGACTACATTATCGAGGAGCCAATCTGATGTTTTTCGCTTCCGACAACTGCGGGCCCGCCCATCCTGAAATCATGAGAGCGATGTCGAATGCCAACAAGGGCCACATGCCATCCTACGGCGCCGACAACCTGATGGAAGAGGTAAGGACCAAAATCAGGACGCTCTTCGAGGCACCGGACGCGGACGTGCATCTTGTGGCGACGGGCACCGCGGCAAATGCTTTGGCACTGTCTTCAATTTGCCGCCCTTGGCAAACCGTGTTCTGCACCCCCATGTCGCATATCAACACCGATGAATGTCATGCTCCCGAGTTTTTTACCGGAGGTTCAAAACTCACGCTTGTCGGCAACCGGGACAAGATGAATCCGTCCGAATTGCACCGGAAAATGGAACGCCTGTTGCAGGGAGACGTGCATCTGTCGCAACGCGGTCCCCTAGCGCTAACGCAAGTCACTGAAATGGGAAGCGTATACAGTCTTGATGAACTTGCCGCACTGACCTCAATCGCGGGAAGTTTTGATTTGCCAACCTATCTGGATGGCGCCCGTTTTTCCAATGCCATCGCCGCACTCAACTGCACTCCCGCCGAAATGTCCTGGAAATCGGGCATTGATGTCATATCAATGGGTGGAACGAAAAACGGCTGCATCGGAGTTGAGGCCATCATCCTGTTTGACCCATCCATGTCCTGGGAGTTTGAACTGCGCCGGAAGCGGGCAGCGCATCTGTTCTCCAAACACCGCTATTTGTCCGCGCAAATGCTTGCCTATCTGGAAAATGATCTATGGCTGACTTCAGCGCGACAAGCCAATGCGCTCGCTGCCAGACTGGTTGAGGGCCTGCGCACCGTTGCCGGATGCCGTATCGTGGTGGAACCTCAGGCAAACATTGTCTTCGCCCGCCTGCCAAGAGCAACGCACCGGAGGCTGCATGAGAAAGGTGCGGTTTACGGCCTTTTTGAAGGACCACTGAACCACGGAGACCCGGACGAACTCCTGCTTTCGCGGCTTGTCTGCGACTGGTCGATATCCGAAGAATGCATTGACCGCTTTATAGCAATGGCAAATGGCCAAGACTAACTCTACCATGTCACGATATAAAGCTCTGAACAATGTCAATCGGGTGCGCTATCATTGATTCACATGATACAGTCCCTGATCGGCGGCACACTCCAGGACACGCGGCACATCAGGCAATTGTCGACCGCATCCTTGCGGAGGAGACCTTCCCCAGCCGAAGAGCGTTTGGCCGGCGCATATGCCGGGAGTTCCCGTTCGTGGACGGCAAATGGGCGACTGCGGCTTGCGGGCTGCATGAAGGCTCTTGTCGACCTTGAGCGGATTGATCCGGACATTGCACTGCCGCCTCCAAGCGAAACCGCACCCTACTCTCTCGCCCCGGATGGATGGTAACGGACGATTGCTCATTACGCTGCTGGTCTGGTCTGAAAAAACACATAATGAACCAATACTTTATCTCATCCTGTATTTCAAAACCCGCCAATCCCGATACCGTGTGCCGCTTAATGAAGTAAGCCAGACCGGTGATTGGAAGGTTTGGTTGGATTTCTTTGCCGATGCTCCAATCCATGCCTCTTCCCAAGCCGTGGAAACGGCACGGAAACTTGTGAAACTGTCCAATGATGATGACTCCCGCATCAGGACGCTCAGGGGATCTCGGGCAACGCGGGCCTCATTTGCAAAGCATTGATTGAATGCCCGATAGCCTCACCGAACTGGATCCGGGAAAAGACAGGGCTCTCGCCTCTAGCCGTCGATGCCTGCCTGCGGACAATGGAAGAACATGGTATCGTGGTAAAAGAGGTGACAGGACAGAAAAGAAACCGGTTTTATTCCTATCCGGAATATACACGGATCATGAACAAAGGCACTGAACTGCCAAGCAAAATGGTCGAACCCTGGTGGAATATCATGCCATAATGGAATGGGTGTTTTGTTTCTGTTTCTTCAGTTTGCATTATTTCCTGAAGGATCATCCATTCCCGGAAACTGCCGCCCCATAATTGCAACCGGGTTTACGACTTCACAACTCAATTCTTTCACATGCAATCGTGTTTCCCTCGGAAACTCCAAATCAACGCGAGCATCAAGGAGCTCTGATTATCTATTGAACCACTTTCAAAATATAAAAATGTCGTGCTTGTGATCAGTTCCCCACGCATGTGGAGATGAACCGAAACAAGATTGGAAATCTCACATGAGACAATTGACCCGCCCCCTATAAAGGTTTAACGACCCTCGCCGCCGCTCTGGTGGCTATGGTGATCGCCGCGCCGGTGTGGGCGCAGGTGAATACGGTTTGGCTTACGGGCGGCAATGTCGTCATAAATGAAGAAATGAACGACGGCTGTCTTCTGGCGGTCATCATGCTGACATCAACCGCGTTCATACCCGCGAACACCCAGGTTCGCTATCACGTCTCCACGGAACAGGGCTTTAACCATTTTCCGCAATCACGGCGTCGCGGTCTATCTGGTCGACGGCGCACCCCTTAGCAACATTAAATCGAACGTGATCGCGGCGAACACGGGATCGGCGGGGACATCCGTTCTGTTGCCGGGTCTCTGCGTGGCGAATGATCAGATCGATACGCGCCCCGCAGGTACTCTCGATGGCAATGCAACCTCAACAATCAAGGTTATCCTGATGAGCGTCGCAGGTTTCGCGATTGACCGGAGCCGCGACAGCGTGCAGGCGTACATTCGCGGGGATGACCACTGCACCCTTCCAGATAGTAACGGTAACGGCGTCGTCTACAAGTTCAGGAACGGCAACCTCAACGACTCGTGCGTGTGCATGTCAAAGAGTTCCGTCGTCGCGGCGGGCATCGCCGACGGCGAGACTGAAGCCTACGCCACCACGTCCCTGAAGTGGCGCACCGACAGCACGGACTACTGCCCGAACTCGCCCTACCAGTGGCCTGGCTGATCAAGCGCGGCGCATACCGGAACACAAGCGGGCGGTCTTCGGATCGCCCATTTGAGTGTTCCGGTAGATCCTCCGGGTATGAGGGGAAAAGACCCTCAAAGGGGAATGATCGGGATGTGCAAGCCATGCGCGGTTATACCGCGCCGAGATCTTGGCAAGGGGGGATCATCCCCGTTGCATCCTCTCATTTGCGCTGTGAGCACTGAATCCTCTTTCGGAGAGGGGTTAAAATCCTGCTTTTGAGAGAAGAGGCCTCTCAGAGGTCAAATAGACGGGTTGAAGAGCGGATTCGGCTTTAGCCGAGCCACACCCCAAGAACGGTGACACCAATGGCCACAACGCCAATGATTAAACCGCCTAATGTGATTAGCAATGTTTTATCACGTTTTTCGGCATCTGCTCGAAAAGCGTTCAGTGTCGCGTCAAGATTAGCCTGAATAGTTTTCAATGTCGCATCAAGATTAGCTTGAATGGTGTTCATGCGTTCCTCCAGGACGGCCAGCCGTTTATCCAGTTCATGATTGCAGTCTTTTGGGTCACTCATATCCATGATGTAAACTTCTGTGATTGATTGTGCAAGAAAAACATCCCCCTGACCCGCTCATTTGCGCTGTGAGTGCCGAATCGGGGTCAAGACGGGGAAATATAAACCCGCCGGAAAAAGAAAGCGTTGTGAGCGCGTTTTTAGAGGGTGGGGGTGTCATAATCATTTAGTTCCGG
>JAPOTF010000108.1 GCA_026709325.1 Roseovarius sp. | reverse complement strand
GGGGGTCAAAACGGCAAGATTTCAGTTTGAGGTGGTTGTGCCGTTTTTGATGCGATCGATATACAGGAACGAAAGTGGTCCGCTTGGTATGGAAGGTTAAGACAATGCAAGATAAACACGTTACTCAAACGAAAGAAATCAAACGTCGAACTATATCGATTAAGAAGCTTTCAAAAATTGATTTGCCAAATGAAATCGCAACAGGAGCGCATTTATCTTCAGTTTCGCAAAATTCTGGAATTAACTGCCTTATCTTCTTTGGCATTGAACATCCAAGCCATAAAAAAGATGCGCCAAAGTCGGGATCTGTTCCGGTTCGGTGTGAAATGACACTCCAAGAGTGCAGGTCGCTACAGGCAGATTAAGTTCCTGGCATCAGCTTGTGTCCATCCACTCTCAGAGTTGGAATATCTGATACGTCGACCCGGCGCGCGGCATGCCAGGCATCATGAGCGCCCTGCATCCGAATCCAGACAAGGGACGCATTCCCGAAGAGTTTGGCGAGACGTACGGCAGTTTCGGCGGTGACGGGTTTTCGTTCCGCAAGGATGTGATGAAGATGCTGCCGGGAGATGCCGAGCAGCCTCGCAATCTCGGCCTTGGGTTGGCGGGTGGCGGGAATTAGATCCTCTCGCAGCAATTCTCCCGGATGCGTCGGGCAGCGGTCGGGGTTGCGGGTCAATGTTGCCTCCTAGTGATATTGTTCCAAACCCACTGAATGGGCGTTGCCATCGTGGAATTCGAACATGATGCACCATGGTCCATTGATATGGACAGAGTGGCGTGTTGTTTTGTGACCTCGCAGAGCATGAAAACTGAAGCCGGAAAGGTTCATATCGTCAGGTGCGGTGGCCGCATCAAGAACATCCAAACGGCGCAGGATGCGTTTGTGAAGACGTATACATCGACTTTTGAATGTCCGTTTCCCATAAGGCTTTCAGTTGCTGTTTGCGAAAGTTTTCATCATCGACGCCTATCTGCATTCGCTTATATCAATTGTCAATCATTTGGCAAAACTGAAATGAAAAATTGCAAAAAAGAAATACTGGGCCGCTTTGATTATAAACTCAATTTACTATGTGAGCCCAGACATGCAAGATTCAGAAATTCCGCCAGGGTATTTTTCGCCCGTTTGTCGGTGGATTTGGCCTTTTGGGCCGGTTCGGGGGTTTTCGGCGCGCACGGGCGATTGCCGGGCGGCGTCCGTCCGGTTCGGTTTTGTCAAGGTTTGGCGCGGTTGATGTTGGATTGGAGAAGGGCGAGGCGCGCGCCGCGCAGGGGCGTCTAAGACGGTCCGTCGCGGACGGGGGCGAATTTGATCTCGCCCGAGAGAGCCGGAGAGAGCGTCTCCCGGTCCGGGAAGGCGAACATGCGGACCAGACTTCGCGCGTTCCACAGATACAGGTTCCGCCCCTGGTGCCGGAGCACCCTCTGGAACGCCCCGCGGCGGCTTTGCCGCGCCTGGTCGACCGGGAAGGCCGGCATGGCGAGCGATCCGAACACGTCGCGCAGATGGTTGCCGCCGTGCCCCGGTCAAGCGGCAGGTCGGTGACCCGGGCGAACGTTGTCGTCTTTCCCTTTCCGCTCGTTTTCACGAGCTTGAGCATGTTCACCCAACGGTTCGCTGCACCAATCTGGCTTCAAAGTCCCTGGCGCTTGTTCGCCGGCGCGTTGTTTTGGGACTTTGAGATGGCTTATGGATGGGCTCGTGTTTTGGTCGAGAGCCACGTGGCCCCGGAGCATGCCGGGGCCAGTTGTCGCGCGGCGGGCCGGGTTGATGCGGGCAAGAGCGCCGGCCGGAACCGTCGCCGCCGTCGCGAGCGGCCAGCAAAACGGGAGAGAGGCGGACGGGCGGGATCTCGCGGACGCTCGCTTTCCGAGCGGACGCATGCTTCTCGTTGACGCGGTCAAGCGGATCGTGGCCATGCCGCCCCGGTCGCGTATGTCGCGAACCACGACGCAAAGCGCCTCCATGAAAGATTCGGCTTTCGAAGCTCGCCGACGGACCCGATGCGCCCGATAACCCGGTTTTCGACTCCCCTGGCGCCCGCGTCGCGGCCATCAAGGGACGCGTCGAGCGCCGGAGGTCTTGGCAAACGGAATCAAGCGAATGAATCAAGGCGCCGGCATTTTCTCAATTCACATTTTGAAATTCACGGTTCGTATAGTAGAATGCATGTACATAAATCATATAGGTGCAACAATGACTGTCACTCTGTAATCTCCGTGCATGCGGAACCGGAAACTTCAAGAAGGCTTTCGCAACTCGCAAAGGCTACCCGTCGTTCAAAGTCGTTTCTGGCCAACGAGGCAATCGAGCGATACTTGGCAGCAGAAGAGAAATTCGCAGCCAGCGTAAAGCGGGGGATTGAACAGACTGATCCAGAATTTCATCAACGACTGATGAAATTCTGGATCGCGCCCGCCAGCGTTTTCTCGGCAAAGGCAAATCGCAAACCTCATGAAGCTGGTGTGGTCACCCCAGGCAGAGGAAGACCTCTACAACATTGTCGAGTATATTGCCGGCGATAATCCGGTTGCGGCTTTCGACATGTTTGAACGCATAACATTGACGGTCGCAAAAATTCTTCCCGGCAACCCGCGAGCGGGCCGTCCCGGACGCGGGCTGATGGAACAAGGGAATTGGTTGTCCATGAGAGCTACATCGCCGCCTGCCGCATTTCAGAAAACCGGATTGATGTCCTTGCAGTTCAACATGCGGCACGGCTGAGGTAAGGACTGCGTATCGTTCCATGGCACCGCGCATGTGCCGACACCTTCGCATCTCCGGAAGACAATATACGATCGATGAGCCATCGCCTGGTTTCCGGGCGGCACGTGATGCTGCAGAAAAGCTGGCCGAGGAAGTCCTCCGGGGCTTCGCCGGCCATTTGTTTTGTTGCTTGCCCCGTCCCGAAACCCTGAAGTTGCCATGGTGCCGGCCTTGCATTGGCAGATGGATCGCCGCGAGAATGACAAGGGATAGAGCGAAGGAGGCATGGTCTTGCGGCGGTGCGGGCGGAAGCGCCCGTTTTGAAACCGGCATTGACCTTTTGGATCCATTCTGCGGCGGCGCCACTGCATGCATTGCAGCTCACCATCTCAACCGGCAATGGGTTGGAATTGACATATCGCCAAAGGCGGCCGAACTTGTCAGATACCGGATGGACAAGGAACTCCCCTTGATGTTGCAACACATTGTTGCCAGAGACGACATTCCGCAACGAACGGATTTGGGCGATGTTCCGTTTTATCGCAACCGGAACAGCAAAAAACGTCTTTATGGCGAACAAGGCGGAATCTGCAATGAATGCGGGGAACATTTCAATTTGCCGAATTTGACTGTTGATCACATTATCCCTCGTTCCAAAGGGGGCGGACAGACCATGTTGAAAACCTTCAACTGCTTTGCGGTCACTGCAATTCCGTCAAAGGCAATCGTGGAATGGAATATCTTGTTGCGAAACTCGCCGGATAGTCTCACCATGAAAATTCGGTTGTCCATGTCCCCCTTGCGAATACCGACAGCTAATGTATATTAATACACAACAATTAAGGACCGGAAAATGACGGAAATATCGACGGATTGGATAACGCTTGCCGGGGTGTTTGGAATAATAGCTTTTTTGTGGAAACTCAGCCGGGAAATCGGCGACCTGCGGGAGCGCATGGCGCGACTGGAGGGCTTGTTTGAAGGGTTCGCCGGACGAGCGATGAACAAGGAGCAGCAACCATGACAAGCCGCAAACCAAAGCTAAAAGTCGAAGTACTGAACCCCCGCTACAAGGGCGCAACCCCTGAAATGGTTGCCCGCGCGCTGACCCGTCCGATGCGGAAAGAGGGCAAGGTCAAACCGGTTATTGGCCGAGGCCAGCCTCGGTCAAGTATATAAGACCCTTTGTTTTTGGAAGCGCTCGAAAGGCGTCTCGTATCAAGTTTGCCGGATGGATCTGCCGGGAGTCGTTATTTTTTATCGTCTTGCGCGGAAGAGTCCTGATGGTGGCGCGGACGGCATCTCGCGGCGGGCAGTGTTCGGTTTGCCAATGAGAACCTTTGGAAACACGACGGGAACCCGCAATGCCTTCCTTCAAGGGATGGAATCTGAAAAAGGTTCCGTATTTGCCTGAACAGCGGTGCGCCCCCTCCAGGATTCGTGTTATAGCCCGGTGCCCGAAATCGACATCCCTGGCCGCTATGCCAAACGGCTTGACGAATGAAAAGCGCACATGCCATTTCCTTGTTCTCCGGCATTTGATTGAGAGACGGGATGATCGGCTGTAGACTTCCCATCGGAATTCAGGACTTTCGGACACTTCGGGAGCGGGAATGCTATTACGTCGACAAGACTCCTATCATCGGGAAGCTTGTGGAGGGTGGGCGCTTCCACTTCCTGTCCCGGCCCCGCCGGTTCGGCAAGAGCCTGCTGCTGGAAACCATTAGATCGCTGTCCGAATGCACGCCGAGAAGTCGGTCGGCCTGATGGAACTCGAGAACCGGATGGCCGAGATGTCGCTCGTGTCGAAGTTGGACGTGAACGACATCAGGATTGAGGCACTGCTGTTCCAGATTGGATATCTGACCATCACGGAAGAGGTTAAGGATGGCTACAGGACATTCTACCGGTGGATTATCCCAATCTGAAAGTGCGGCAGAGGCTGAAGAACGCGGTCTTCGACTCGCTGGACGCCCGCGTCGCGGCGATCGAGGGCTGCATCGAGCACCGCAACGCCAGGGACGCGCGGCCGTTCCGGTGGAGCCGCGGCCCGGAGGATCTCGTGGAGTCCTGGAAGCGGGGCCACCGGAGGCTCCAGGAAATGGAATCAAATAAATTTAAGCACTAGTGGTAGCACAGGACCACACGTTTGCCAACTACATGAACGGGCCGTTGTATGAGTATTTCTCGGGCAGTTCTGGTATGAGAAGACCGGCGAGTGGCCGTTTGGCGAAAGGCCGCATGGCGTAAAAGGCCTTGAAGAAGCCTATGCTGATGCGTTGGGCATACCAAACAAGCAAGAAAGCCTGCTTTATCATCTACGGCTGCTGTCCCAAAACTGGCCAAAGGGTCATTTGCTGTGTCCCTGTGGAAGCGGAAAGCGATTGCGGCACTGCCATCGTAAAGAATTGATGGCTATGCATAAGAGAGTTCCTAACGGTATTGCACGCCGAATGATGCGACGACTGAAATCCAAAGGCCGTTAAGGTCCAGATAGATTGAGTTGCAAGACCTTGATCTAAAAGTCATGTCTGCACACTAAACGATGTATCCGATCCCGCTTATATTGCTGATTGAAATCAATATATTGCATTTTGAGTCAATATCTTAGCTTTTCTAAAGCTGGCCTTGCATATCGGGACACCTCAATCGGCATGGCATTGACTCTCTTTTCGCTTTTGACCTGAATATGGACTTCCAAGTCATGTCAATTTAGATCAATTTTGTCACTGTCATATAATCTCCTTTCAAATCCTTTGATCAAACGGTACATAAATGCCTGCACCCGATTTAATTGATCATTCAACATGCCTTGAAGACATTGCTCAAACAATATCCGCGCCGAAGGGAGAAATTGAAATGGCCGCACCTCGCGAAAACCTTGCAATAAATGGAAACCGCCTGTGGGACAGCCTCATGGAAATGGCAAAAATCGGCCCCGGAATAGCGGGAGGGAACAACCGGCAGACATTGACGGATGAAGATGCGAAAGGCCGCGAACTGTTCCGAAAATGGTGCGAAATGGCGGGTTGCGAAATGG
The DNA here is from genome assembly GCA_026709325.1 of Roseovarius sp. Lineage (GTDB taxonomy): Bacteria > Pseudomonadota > Alphaproteobacteria > Rhodobacterales > Rhodobacteraceae > JAPOTF01. Next base: position 4,655 of record JAPOTF010000108.1, on the reverse strand, counting down.
GTGTCGACAGTCTTGGCAACATGTTTGCCGAACGAAAGGGGACTGACCCCAATGCCCTGCCCGTATATGTCGGAAGCCATCTTGACACACAGCCCACGGGAGGAAAATACGACGGCGTGCTTGGAGTCCTTGGGGGACTGGAAATCATGCGAACACTGAACGATTTCGACATCCGTACGAAACATCCCATTGTCGTTGTAAACTGGACCAACGAGGAAGGGACCAGATTCGCCCCGGCGATGCTTGCATCGGGCGTGTTCGCCGGAGTGCATGAACGGCAATGGGCGGAAAACCGGGTGGATGCAAATGGCAGGCGGTTCGGGGATGAACTGGATCGCATCGGATGGCGAGGGGATGAAGAGGTCGGCGTCAGAAAAATGCGCGCCTTTTTCGAGTTGCACATTGAACAGGGACCGATCCTGGAGGCGGAGGGTTGCGACATAGGCGTCGTCACCCATGGCCAGGGGCTTTCCTGGATGCAAATCACTGTAACGGGAAAGGATGCCCACACGGGTTCCACGCCGATGCCAATGCGTCGCAATGCCGGACTTGCAATGGCGCGAATACTCGAGCTTGTGGACGAAATTGCACTTTCAAACGCACCTGACGCAGTTGGCGCGGCAGGTCACATCGACGTATATCCAAACTCCAGAAACGTGATTCCCGGCAAAGTCGTTTTTACAGTCGATTTTCGCTCGCCCGACAAAGGCGTGCTCCATGACATGGTGAAAAAAATGAGAAGGGGCGCTCGCGACATATGCGCGGATATGGGTTGTGAAGTGGACTTCGAAATTGCCGGAGGCTTTGATCCGGTTGAATTTGACGAAGGATGTGTAAATGCCATTCGAAATGCCGCGGAGCGACTCGGGTACAGCCATCGAGACATTGTCAGTGGCGCGGGCCATGATGCCTGCTGGATTAACCAAGTGGCTCCAACTGCAATGATTATGTGTCCGTGTGTAGACGGTCTTTCACATAATGAAGCCGAGGAAATCACTGCCGAATGGGCGACCTCCGGCGCCAATGTCCTGTTTCACGCGGTCTTGGACACCGCTAAAATAATCGAATGACTGGAATCGCGCATTGACGGCAGTGCCCTTTCGATCACTCCATCTGCAGTTTAACCCGACCTGCACGCGCCGGTGCATTTTGAATGACGCCTCCACTTCATCCAACTGCGCAAATCGCGGTTTAGTCGGCATTCGGCGGTTCAGTTCGCTTTCCACCATGACCGGACCGATGCTGGCGCTTTTGCGAAACAAGCCGCGGGAGGAATGCATTCATTGCCCATGAACAGGCCAAAACAGATACTGTCCGCATGTCAGCAATGCCGGTTTTATCCCGTTCCCTTTAGGCGCATGCCTATTTTTACGAACTTCGGGTCTTCGCGCTGAATTAGGTCATCGGCGATTATTACCCGATAATCTTCGTTTTGGTCCGCAAATCGCCCCAGTGAAATTATTGTCTCTTCATCTGCAACTTCAAGGAGGGCGCGGACTATTCGGCTTGTGGGCACTTTGCGAAGTTCGCTCAGAAGTCCATCCATGGCCTGCTCATATCCAAGATTGCCCGCGGCAATAAGCGCGGCGCGGCGCACGTTCGAATCGGCATCGGCAATGCCCGCATGCAGCACTGTAAATTGAGGACTGACCCGTTCCGCCATAGAGTATGCCACGGTTCGCACCCGCGGGGAGTCATGCCCAAGCCACCGTTCCAATCGCTTGAGGGAAATCCGGCACCCCGCATCATTTGCAGCCTCCAGCGCGCGCGACAAAACGACTCCCGCAAGAGCGGGATTGGCGATAATTTTACTCAGCGCATCTCGCGCATTATCCGACCCTATCTTACCAAGAGTTTCTATGGAACAGATCTGTTCAATGTATGGATTGGTGATCCCGTATCCCGTGAGTCTGTTCCACAGCTGAACCAGTCCAGGTATCGCCTTGTCGTTCAAACCTCGCCCAAGAATCTGATCGCAGATTTCGCGGACGTTGTGAGGACCCGATTTTGGAATTGCCGCAATCAGCTCCTCATCCGTCATGGAGCCCGGTTTCATATCCCTGATTTCATTTTGGACATCCGGTGAAGGTTTGACATCGGTAAAGATTGCAGGGCCGCTTTCAAAAAGATTCAGCTGCCGCGGTTCCTTGTCTCTAAACTCCCGTTTCCGCCTGCCGGCAATTGAAGGGTCCAAAGACATGTTTTTGCGAGCCGGTTCAATACTCATGTCGCCATCAAGAGCCAATGGAGCGTATGCCCAGGCGGGTGATCGGGCCCGGAATTTCCCGTGCGCGACAGCTTCATAAGCCCACTAGCCCACTGTGCTCACGAGGTGTTAAAAAAGGTTGTCTTTGCCCATGAGTCAACACGCGTTTTTCTCCATAAAGCATTTTCCGATCGAAATGTACCGCACATTGCCAAGCCGGCTTCCGGTAATTGATATAATTTCACATTCGCATGGATGCAATTAATGCGGTTTCGCGCCAACGTAAACGATGTCGCCCGGGTTTCTGGTTCCCGCAAGGCCGAATCTTTTTGCACTGTCAGCCATGTCCTGGCGAGAAAATTCGAAATCGTCCCTTTCCCTTTGCGGCAACGCGCAAACATGTCTTCCATGATCGTCTGGCAAACTGGCTTTTCATCTGCCATGGGCTGCTCCGGGTTCGGCGCGCGCTCGTTCGATGTCGATTTCCTTCTCTTCCTTGATCCGCTCTTTTGATCGCGTTTCGATTAGGGTGCCTACAGACCGAAATGAGCCGCGGCACTTTTCATTTCCAGTGAAAGAAGCCCACCGTCGCCGAGTTCCAGAGCCTTTGCAGGTCTCGCTGGTTCGAAATCAAACGTTTCGGCAATCTGAGCCGCGATTGCCAGCGCCATTGGTGGCGGGACGGCATTCCCGATCTGACGCGCACCATGCCATTTAGTGACATGGAAGCAAAACCATTCCGGAAACCTGTGAAGACGAGCCATTTCGCGAACTGTAACACACCGGGAAGTGCTTGCAATGGATCGGGCGCGGTGCTTTCCCGCTCCGTGCCCTTTGCAACTGCTCCGGCGGTCAAATCGGTTGCAATGACGGGAATTGAGTATCCGCCGGATCCGACCATTGGCAAAATCGACCGCGCAAACACGCTTGGCATGACCGGGCGAAGATTAACGCCCGTGTTGCTTGTCGGTACAACCGTCGCCATGTCCGTCCGCTCTTCGAAAAGCTGGATCGGTATGCCTTGCTCCACGCCTACCGCCTATCGGTATTCGCGAATTGCGCCATCGAGCGGGTTGCCGGTGATCGCCGCGGCCAGGTAGTGGCCCGCTCTTGCAGAGAACGCAACTCGCGGCTTTCGGCATCATCCGTTGTTACTGCATCCCGGTCTTCGGAATCGGCAAACACGGCCAGCGCCTGGCGGTCCCTGATCGCTTCAACCTTGGCGGTCGCAAGTTCCCGGATCTCGGCCCGCTCCGAATCGGTCAAATCCTCTTTCGCGACAAGAGCCGCGGCCCGTGTTTCAATTTCCGCAAGTTTTTGCTCGGCCTCGCGAAGCCGCCTTTGCGCATCAGTAATTCAGCGCTCCTTTCATGTCTTTTCTGCAATAAAAAACAATCCGAACAAATCCCATAGCAACATCTCATATCGGCCCGCATCGTCCGGCATCATCAAATCGAATGCCGGCGCGACAAGCGCCCGTTGCAGGTTCGCGACCTCGGTATCCGTCATGTCTTGCAGGTGTTTTTTAGGCGCGGTCATTCCGGCACCTGACGCGCCAGCGCATGCGCCCGTTTAAGATTTTTCAGAAACTGCATTGCCTCATCGTTCGGCATCCCGTCGCGGATCAAAATTGCGGCTATGCTGCTCATCTCGTGAGCCGGCAGGTTTCGAAAAATGATCGGCTCGTCCGCTTGCCGAATTATCTGATTAAACGCATCGGCCAGTGTCGCCTTAAATCTTCCGTTGCTGAAAGTCCGCATCTCGGACTTTATCGCATCGAGCCGTGCAAGCTGGCTTGCTGTTATGTAGATTCGGCAGCTGGCCTTTGCTCGCGATTTCTCGGTTTTCATGATTAATCCTCCAGGTTTGCCCGAAGGTTATAAAAGCTCCAAAACCTAAAATAAAGCTTTTTTTTAAGAAAAATATCTTTTTTTTACCAAGTGAAATTTCTGCGATAAGAAAAAATCGTTAGTGTGTTGGGCGTTCATTGAACGCCTGCATGGTTAAGAGTTGGCAAAGGCCGCCGGTGCTTAAAACGGCGGCCTTTGTTTGCAGATATAAAAAGGGCGATCCGAAGACCGCCCCGCGTGGGTCAGAGGCTTACGGGGCACACGGTTTGTTGTCCGGATTCCCGCCGTCATCGTCCACGTATTGAACAAATATGGACCCTCCATCATGGAAGGGCGCGATCCTGTACCTGTCGGGTGTCAGGGACCGTAGGCTGACGATCAGCTTGTTGCAGCTGTGGGTGATGTTGTCGTCGGGGATGGGAACGACAAAGGCACGTGAAATATATTGGTTCGCGAGAATGCTGACTGGTATATTGTTAGCTACGCCGTATCCGGTCTCGCCGACGGCGGTCGCCCACTCGACCCCGATCCGCAGATCCCCCGGCACATCTGATCTCTGCTGACCCGGCTTGAGTTCGACCACAAACAACGGGGCATAA